>NZ_QCYK01000002.1:2100000-2252767 GCF_003071345.1 Chitinophaga parva
GCACGCAGGAATGCATTGCGCTCCTGGGCCGGTCGTATCTCCGGAACCGCTGCTGCACAGTATTTCAGGGAATTGATAGCTCACGTTACCAACGGTGGAAAACAACCGGTGGCGCCGTGGAAACAGTAAGGTAACATAGGAGAGGACACCTCCGGGCTACATTGGTATGAATGTTGTTTTTGGTGCAATGTCCCCGCCATTTCTAGGAAAGCCAACATATAATGAGAATCATTTTAACGAACGGATCATTTTACCCTGCACAAACAGGGGGGCCCAGTAACACGCTTTACTGGCATGCAAAAGCTTTGCAGCAGCGCAGCCAGGAAGTAGTGGTGCTGACTACACAGGAAGGCATTGACCATAGCAAGCACAACATCGCAGTAAACAAATGGGCCGACTATGGTTTCGGCAAAATAAAATATTGCAGCAATCATGTAAGTGCGTTGTGGAGCACCCTGCGCCAGTTACAGAAGGATGATATCCTGCACTTATCCAGCCTTTTTTATTACCCTGCATTCCTGGCAGCCATGTATTGTTATGTGAAAGGCCAACGCTGGATCTGGTCACCAAGAGGGGAGTGTGCAACGGCTGCATTACAATACTCCGCCTGGAAGAAAAAACCTATCCTGAAGCTCCTTCGAAAGATCAGTCACAAGGCCATTTTCCATGCCACCTCACCGAAGGAAACCGCCGAGATCCGGAGCGTATTTGGAAATAATACACAGGTAATAGAGTTCCCGAACTATTGTTACCTGGAAGACCGTATAGCCGTTCCCGTTACAAAGCAGTTGTTGTTCGTGGGCCGTATTCACCCTATTAAGGCTATCGAGAATCTCATAGAAGCAGTAAGTCTTTCCAAAGCATTTCTGCACAAGGGATACACTTTGAAGATCGTCGGCAAGCATGACGGGCAGCAGGAATATTTTGACCAGCTGCAACAGCTGGTCAAAGGCCTAGGGCTGGAGGAACGCGTGATCTTTGCAGGCCACCTGGCAGGCGCCGCCAAGCTAAAGGCTTATGCAGAGTCTTATGTGCTGGTGCTGCCTTCCCATACGGAAAACTTCGGCAACGTAGTGATAGAGGCCCTGAACCAGGGCACGCCCGTTATTGCATCCCTGAATACACCCTGGGAACTGCTGCCGGAATACAATGCCGGCATGCATGTGCCCAACGCCCCGGCAAGCCTGGCACAAGCCATTGATGCACTGCTGGAACTGGACGAGGTGCAGTATGAGGAAATGCGCAGCAACGCCTTCCGTCTTTGTGAAGAACAATTCTCCATAGAGAAGAACATTGATAAGTGGATCAGGATCTACGATAACGTACAACATTATTCTTAAAAATTTTAACGCACATAGACCATGTTCAAGGACAAAACTTTGTTGATCACCGGTGGTACAGGCTCATTTGGTAATGCTGTACTGAAACGCTTTATGAATACGGATATCAAAGAGATCCGCATTTTCAGCCGTGATGAGAAGAAACAGGAAGATATGCGCATTTTCCTGCGCAATGATAAGGTGAAATTTTACCTGGGGGATGCCCGTGACTTCCGCAGTATTGACAATGCCATGGAAGGGGTGGATTACATCTTCCACGCCGCAGCGCTGAAACAGGTGCCTTCCTGCGAGTTCTATCCCATGGAAGCCGTGCGCACCAATATTCTTGGTACGGAAAACGTGCTGGAAGCAGCCATTAAGCACCGCATTGAAAAGATCATCTGCCTGGGTACGGATAAAGCGGTATATCCCATCAATGCCATGGGTATTTCCAAGGCAATGATGGAAAAAGTGGCTATTTCAAAAGCACGCCTGCATACCAAACCCCTGATCACCTGCACCCGCTATGGCAATGTGATGGCCAGCCGTGGCTCCGTGATCCCCCTGTTCATCTCCCAGATCAAGGCTGGCAAACCGCTCACCATCACCGACCCGGAAATGACACGCTTTATGATGTCGCTGGACAACGCCGTGGAACTGGTGCTGTATGCCTATGAGCATGCCCACCCCGGTGACATTTTTGTGCAGAAGGCGCCCGCTGCTACTATTATGCAGCTGGCCCAGGTGCTGCAGGAGATCTTCAGCGCCACCAACGATATCCAGGTGATAGGCCCCCGCCATGGTGAAAAACTGTATGAAACCCTCCTGACCCGCGAGGAGTACGGCAAAGCCCAGGATGAAGGCGGCTACTTCCGCATTCCCAGCGACGACCGTGACCTGAACTATGCCAAATATTTTTCTGAAGGCAACAACCGCGTGGCCCAGTCAGAAGACTACCATTCCCATAATACTTACCGGCTTACCAACGAAGAGCTGCGCGATATGCTGCTGGCGCTGGATTACGTGCAGGAACAACTTACGGCCACTCCTGAAATGCTGGCTAAATAATGGAAGGTGTAACACTGCTGAAGGGCGGCGCTCACACAGATGCCCGGGGACAGATCGCTTTTGTGAATGACTTTCAATTCCCCGGTGTAAAGCGCTTTTACCAGATCACCCACCCGGATACTTCGGTAGTGCGTGCCTGGCAGGGCCACCAGGTAGAACATAAATATTTCTACGTGGTAAAAGGCAGCTTTGCGGTCGCATGGGTACAGCCGGATGACTGGTCCAAACCATCCGCAATGCTGCCCGCTTTCTATGAAACATTAAATGCCGGTCATCCCGCGGTGCTCAGTGTGCCGCCTGGTTTTGCCAACGGCATTAAAGCACTGGAAAAAGATTCGGTATTACTGGTCTACTCAAACCTTACCCTGGAACAATCTGCTGAGGACCGCTGGCAGTTTGATGCCGGCCTTTGGCTGGACTGGAACAACATATGATATGAAAAAAATAGGCATTACCGGGCAGCAGGGATTCATCGGCAGTTATCTGTATAACACAGTGAGCCTGCTCAAGGAAGAATTTACCCCTGTTCCTTTTGATAGATCTTTTTTTGACGACGCTGCAGCCCTGGAAGCGTGGGTGAAAGAATGCGATGTGATCGTGCACCTGGCGGCGATGAACCGCCACCCGGATGCGCAATTTATCCATGATACCAACGTGGAGCTGGTGACCAAACTGCTGGAAGCCGTGGCAGCAGCGGGTTGCAAGCCCCATGTTATTTTCTCTTCCTCCACCCAGGAGGTAAGGGATAACCTGTATGGACAGTCCAAGAAAAGCGGCCGTGAGCTGCTGGCTATCTGGGCCAGGGAGAACGGTGCTGTGTTTACCGGCCTGCTCATTCCCAATGTATACGGGCCTTTTGGCAAGCCGTTCTACAACTCCGTAGTGGCCACTTTCTGCTACCAGCTTACACATGGGGAAACACCGAAGATAGACCAGGATGGCTACCTGAAACTGATCCACGTGGATGAATTGTGTAAAGAGATCCTCCGCGTGATCCGCGGGGAAGTAAATGCCGCAGAACTGGAAGTGGCGCATACCAGTGAAAGTTACGTGTCTGAATTGCTTGCGCAACTGCAGGAATTCCGGGCCCTGTATTTTGAACAGGGTATTTTCCCGGAACTGCCGGATGTGGCCAGTGTACATCTCTTCAATACTTTCCGCAGCTACATAGACCAGGGTACCCATTTCCCCGTAAAGCTGAAGCAGCATGCGGACAACCGTGGCGTGTTTGTAGAAATGATCAAGCTGCAGCAGGGGGGACAGGTGTCTTTTTCGACCACCCACCCGGGCATTACCCGTGGCAATCATTTTCACACCCGGAAGATAGAACGCTTCCTGGTGATCAAAGGCAAGGCATTGATACAACTGCGCAAGTACAACACGGAGGAGGTACTCAATTTTGAACTCGATGGCAGCGAACCGGCTTATGTGGACATGCCCACCTGGTACTCGCATAACATCAAAAATACCGGGGAGGAAGAATTGATCACGGTTTTCTGGATCAATGAATTCTTTGATCCCAATGATCCCGATACTTATTTTGAAACTGTTTAACAGCTAAGCAAAGTGAAAAAACTGAAAGTACTGACCGTAGTGGGCACACGCCCGGAGATTATCAGACTGGCACGTGTACTGGCCAAGCTGGATGCATCTGCAGCCATAGACCATGTGCTGGTGCATACAGGGCAGAACTATGATTATGAGCTGAACCAAATATTTTTTGAGGACCTGGGGCTGCGCAAGCCGGACCACTTCCTGGAAGCTGCCGGTAAAACGGCCACAGAGACCATCGGCCAGATCCTTATTAAGATAGATCCTGTCCTGGAGGCGGAAAAGCCGGATGCATTCCTGGTGCTTGGGGATACCAACAGTTGCCTCTGCGCCATCCCGGCCAAGAAGCGCAAGATCCCTATCTTCCACATGGAAGCAGGCAACCGTTGCTTTGACCAGCGCGTGCCGGAAGAGACCAACCGTCGCATTGTAGACCACACCAGCGACATCAATCTCACTTATTCTGATATAGCACGCGAATACCTGCTGCGGGAAGGCTTGCCGCCCGATCGCGTGATCAAGACCGGCAGCCCTATGTTTGAGGTGCTGACCCATTACCTGCCCAAGATCAGGCAATCCAATGTACTGGAAACATTGGGCCTTAAGGCGGGTGAGTACTTCGTGGTATCTGCACACCGGGAGGAGAATATCAGCTCAGAACGTAATTTCAATAACCTGGTGACCACGCTTAATACCGTGGCGCAAACGTATAAGTTGCCGGTGATCGTGAGCACCCACCCGCGGACGCGCAAGATGATCGAGGCAAAGAACGTGCAGTTTGATCCCCTGGTACAGCAGCTAAAGCCATTTGGCCTGAGCGATTATATTTCCCTGCAAATGCAGGCCAAGGCAGTATTGTCAGACAGTGGTACCATTTCCGAAGAGTCTTCCATTCTCAATTTCCCGGCGCTCAATATCCGCCAGGCGCATGAGCGCCCGGAAGCCATGGAAGAAGCGTCCGTGATGATGGTAGGCCTCAACCCGGAGCGTATCATGCAGGGCCTCGTGGAGCTGCAAAACCAGCAGCGGGAGCCGCGCAATTTCAGGCCGGTGGCTGACTACAGCATGCCCAATGTGTCTGATAAAGTGGTACGTATTATCCTGTCTTACACGGACTATGTGAAGCGTGTGGTATGGAGTGAGCAATTGTAAAATCTTAAAATAAGTGACCGTGGCGAAGATCCTGATCCATTCAATTGTGTTTAAACCCGATGGGGTGTCTACCGCATACCTGTATGCCGACCTGGTAAGTGAGCTGAAAAAATACGGGCATGAACTGGTGGTGCTTACATCTACGCCACATTACAATAAAGTAGAAAGCGCCATTGCCGCGCAACCGCTTATCAAACGCCGGGGAGGCCTCTATTACACCAGTATGTATGATGGCGTAGAGGTGTATCACATTCCCATGACCAAGGCTAAGGGAACCCTGCGCCGCATCGTGGACTTTATTAAATTTCATGTGTTGGGACTAGGCATTGGCCTGTCCCTGAATAAATTTGACGTGGTATTGTCACCTTCCCCGCCGCTCACCATTGGCGTAGTAGGCGCACTGATAGCAGGTTTGAAAGGAGGGAAGGCTATTTACAATGTGCAGGAGATCTACCCGGATTTTGCTATTAACCAGGGAGTGGTGAAGAATGGGTTGCTCATTAAGGTGCTGAAAGGCATTGAAAAATTTATCTATAACCGCAGTGCCGCTGTGGTGACCATTGATGATAAATTCTCTGACATTATCCGCCCCCGTTTTAAAGATGTGCGCAAGCTGCACGTTATTCCAAACTTCGTGGATACACAGCTATACATGCCGGGTGCACGCCACAACGCATTTTCTGCGCAGCATGGGCTGGATGATAAATTTGTGATCGCTTATGCGGGTAATATCGGTTTTGCGCAGAACTGGGAACCGGTGCTGCATGCGGCAAAGGCGCTGGAGCACCTGCCTGTAACCTTCCTCATTGTGGGCGATGGCGTGCGTAAGGCGTGGCTGCGGGAGCAGATCGCGGAGCGGGGCATCAATACGATCCTCCTGTTAGACTACCAGCCCCGGGAAGCCATGCCCCTGATCAATGCCAGCGCAGACCTGCATACGATTGTGATGAGTGCGGATATGGATAACGACGGGTTCCCGTCCAAGATCTATACTATCCTGGCATCCGGCCGCCCGGTGCTGGTAAGCACCGGTAGCGATTCCCCCCTGAGTAACCTGATGCGTAAAGCAAACGCCCAGCGCAAGGTAGGGCTCAATGATAATGAAAGCTATGCGGCGGCAATTGCCAAAGCATATGCAGAAAGAGAACAATTGCCGGCGGAAGGAGCCGCGGGAAGGGCTTTCATTGAAGGCAATTATTCCAAAGAAGCTGTGGCCATGCAGTATCATCAGTTGATACAACGTATAGCCGCGCCAGTTAGTGAACAGGGACAGTCCATCCAGGTGCCTGACACCATGGTGGTGTCCAACCAGAAAATTTAGAGCCATGAAAGTATTGATAACAGGTGCTTCCGGCTTTGTGGGCAGCAACTTGCTGCCTTACCTGCAAGACCGGCAGGTGACCGTGCAGCGGGTATGCCGCACGCCGGAAATGCAGGATGATGTGAGCTGGACAGATATTCGCAATTTGAAACCAGTGCCGGGTGTTGATGTTTACATCCATCTTGCCGGCAAAGCCCACGATACCAAAAATGTGAGCGATCCCAGTGCTTATTTTGAGATCAATACCGGCCTTACCAAAACGTTCTTTGATCATTTTTTGCAGAGCGAGGCCCGGGATTTTATTTATTTTTCCAGCGTAAAGGCCGTAGCTGACCAGGTGGACGGCATTCTTACTGAAACGCCGGATACATTGCCCAGGACAGCTTACGGGCAATCCAAACGGGAGGCGGAACTGTACCTGCTGAATGCCACTTTGCCCCGTAATAAACGCGTGATCATTTTCCGTCCCTGCATGATCCATGGTCCGGGTAATAAGGGCAATCTGAACCTGCTTTACAGCGTGGTACGCCGAGGGATACCTTACCCGCTGGCCGCCTTTAAGAACCAGCGTTCTTTCCTGAGCGTGGAAAACCTGAACTATGTGGTATACCAGCTGTTGCGCCACCCGGGCGTGCCGTCCGGCGTGTATAACCTGGCAGATGATGAGGTGCTCTCCTCTAACGAGCTGGTAGCCCTCATTGCAGATACCCTGGAGTGCAAGGCCCGCCTGCTCAGGGTGCCCAAGGGAGCCCTGCAGTTCCTGGCAAAGACCGGAGACCGCCTGCACCTGCCCCTGAACTCCGAGCGGTTACAGAAACTCACGGAGAGTTACGTGGTGTCTAACACCAAGATCAAGTCCGCGCTCCGTATAGAGCACATGCCCGTATCTGCCCGCGACGGATTATCACTCACGATTCAAAGTTTTTTCCGGCATAATTAGTTCGTATGATCTACCTGTTACTTGTATTGGTGTTCTTTGGGGCCATGCTGGTGTATTTCCGCGTGGCAGACCATTACAGTATCATTGACAAACCCAATGAGAGAAGTTCGCATTCCCGCATCACCATTCGCGGCGGAGGTATTATATTCCTGGTAGCGGCACTTGCCGCGCTGACACTGCATCCCCGTGATTTTATGCTGCCGGCGTTCGGCGTCCTGGTGATCGGCACTATCAGCTTCCTGGATGATGTGTACACCTTGTCAAACCGTATCCGTATTGTGTTCCATATAACGGCGGTAACGCTGATGTTCCTTTACCTGGGCGTTTTTACCTACCTGCCATGGTACATGATCCTGGGGCTGTATGTGCTGGTCATTGGCATTATCAACGCGTATAATTTCATGGATGGTATCAACGGCATTACCGGTGCCTACAGCCTGGTGGTATTGGGAGGACTGCAGTATGTGAATTATTACCGGGTGCCGTTTGTACACCCGGATATGCTCTGGCTGCCAATGCTGGCCTGCGTAGTGTTCCTGTTCTTTAATTTCCGCAAAAAGGCAAAATGTTTTGCGGGCGATGTAGGCAGTGTTACCATTGCCTTTTGGGTACTCACCCTGTTGTTGAAACTGATTTTGCAAACAGGAGATTGGAGCTACCTGTTGTTCCTGGCGGTATATGGCATAGATGCAGTGCTCACCATCCTGCACCGCTTGCTGCTGCGCCAGAATATTTTCAAGGCCCACCGGCTGCATTTTTACCAGATCCTGGCTAATGAAAAGAAGGTGCCCCACCTGGTGGTAAGCAGCGCCTATGCAGCGTTGCAGGCCCTTGTTATTGTATTGGTGATAAGCGGGGTCCTCGCATCGCCGTTGGCCATCTGGACAGCAGTACTGGTGCCACTGGCTGCCTGTTATACATTGGTAAAACCCCAGTTGATGACGCGCGGCATATGAAGGAGATCCTGATCTATGGCACTGGCGGGCACGCCCGCGTACTGGCAGACCTGGCGGGCGCCTGCGGCCTGCAGGTACTGGCTTATTTTGACGATGCCGCTGGGGGAATGCCTTATAGCACGGCTTTCCGGCCGGAGGTGCCTTTGCTGTGCGGCATTGGCAACAATAAAGTGAGAAAGCTGATAGCAGAAAGGTCCGTGCATATTTTTGCCACGTTAGTGCATCCCACTGCAGTAGTAGCGGCCAGTGCGGAGGTGGGTAAGGGAAGCGTAGTGCTGGCCGGCGCGGTACTGCAGGCCAGCGTGCAGGTAGGCAAACACGCCGTCATCAACATGAATGCCGCTGTAGACCATGATGTAATAGTGGGCGATTATGTGAGCGTTTATCCCGGTGCTTACATTGGTGGCGGCGCGGAAATAGGCGAGGGCGCTGTCATTGGCCCTAATGCCACCGTACTGCGGAACGCCAAAGTGCCCTCCTGGACGGAAGTGCCGCCAGGTGCGGTTTTTGGATGAATTATTGAATAAATGAAGCCATAATTGAAAAGCCTGCGGTTTTGTACTGCAGGCTTAGTCGTTTCCAGGATATATCCGGTCTTCTATTGCAATGCCTTCAATGCGGACTTCCCATACTGCATCAGCAGGGAATCATGGTAATCACTGAAATTATTCTGCTGCCTTTCATCGTCCCCCAGTTGATCCTTATGGTACCGGTACAGGTATACGTCTGCCCCCCACCATACAATGCCCTTGAAGAGGGGATTGCCTTTTCCAGCTTTTGTTATGGATTGTAAATACCTGGAGAATTCATCCTGCGGTATCACGTGATTGGCGTCCCTGGCAGAACTGGGATGCCAGCGGTGCCAAATAAATGGCATTACCGGTTTGTTGATCCTTACGGCAAAGGATAGAATGTGCTGCATGAAACCCTGCACATTGTCGGCATTATCACTATTCAGATCCGCGCCCGTGAGAAAGCGGCTGTTGCGTTCATAGAGCGAGGGGAAGAGGATATCCGCTTCTTGGAACAGGGGGGATAGCTTCTGGCAGGTGGCATCCCAGCTGCCGGCACTGTTGCGGGCAAAATTATTATACGGTAAGCCATAGAAGCCCCAATATACATTAGGCCTGGTGGCTTTGGCAATGCGGATGGCCTTGATGAAATAGTCATTCACCGCACTGTTAAAATCCGCAGAACCTCTATCGGCCTTCCGCATAGTACTGTAGGGCGCCGATTCAATATCCAGCACACCGATGCCACCCTGCTGCGGATCGGGGAATGCGCGGGTAATGGCCGCCCTCAGGGAATCTGCATTGACCTGGTGCACGCGCTGCGGATCAATGCTGCCTTCGTATATGATGCGCACCTGCGTGCTAATATTGTTTTGCCGGAAAAAATTCCCGGCCGTAGTTCCGTAGTCATCCATACCAACGTACAAACGGGGCGCATTACCGAGCGCAAGCTTTTGTGCTACTGTTGTGCTCGCTGTAACACAAAGAGACAATACAGGAAATAAGAGGGAGCGCGCAACACGCCCTAGTTGTTTAGTGGCCATCACTGTGGGTTTGAGACGATGGATCCTTTTCAAAAAGCAGGCCTGGCTGCCGCCGGCCTAAAAGATTAACACAATTCTAATCAATATTTCCCGGTTACAAGCACCCGCCCCTAACACAAAGATGTATAATAACATATAAGTTATAATTTAATTATTATTGAATTAAAGAATATCTTTGTTCCGCACCACAACGCGCCCGATGAAAACCTTATAGTAGATACCTATTTGAAGTGATCGTGTCCTATGAAAGCTATTTCCGCTGGTCTTGCCCGCCGGTTGTTCCCTCTTTGCTGCTGGTTAGGCATCCTTTTATCAGCAACTATCCAATCTGACGCACAGGATGTGTCAATTACAAACCCGTCTCTGGAAGGACCTGTCCATATTGGTGATCCGCCCCCGCCATGGGTGCGGGTAGGCAAAACACCGGACACCCAGCCTGGCATTGCCGGCATCAGCCTGTCCGCCAGCGATGGGAAGACCTACGTAGGCGCCATTTTCTCCAACGGCTGGCAGGAGGCCTTCTCCCAGCAGTTATCCGGTACGCTCCGTGCCGGCCATGTATACACGATGTCGTTCGATCTTGCTTATCCGCCCAGGTACGCGGAAAACATACTCTGTGCAGGCTCTTTTGCCGTGTGGGCAGGCAATAGCCTGGGAGAAAAGGCGGAAACACTCTGGGTGTCCCATGCATTCTATAACACGGAATGGAAGCGTTTCACTGCCACCTTCCAGCCCAAGCACGACTATAGTTATCTCACCGTGGGGCCTTACCTGGAAATGTCCTGCGGTAAAGGTTATTACACTGGTGCCCTGGTAGATAACCTTTCCGGCAACATCCGCGAGGTGCCGGTGGTGACCATCTCTTCCCGGGCCACCTGCAGGGATTTTAATTCTGGCGAGGCTTCCGTAAACGTGGTTTCCGGCGTAGGCCCTTACAACTACGAATGGGAGCAAACCGGCCTCCGGTCTGCCCATGCCGCCCACCTGGCCGCAGGCGGTTATACGGTGCGGGTACGCAGCGCCAATGGTACAGACACGGTGATGTCTGTAAACGTAGGCCAGATAGACCTGCAAACCACCGCCAGCGTGATAGACGCCAGCTGCTATGGCCTGCCGGATGGGCAGGTATCCCTGCAGCCCAGCGGGGGCAACGCGCCGTATACGTACAGCTACGATGGTGGCCGCACCTTCAGTGACAACGCAGTGCTGAAAGGCGCTATGGCCGGCAGTTACAATATAAAAGTGAAGGATGCCTGGGGCTGCGGCATCGCCATGGATGGGATAGTGGTAAACCAGCCGGAGGGGCTGCGCATCACGGATTTGAAAAATTTCCCCACCAGCTGCCGTGAAAGCAACGATGGCAAAATACTCCTCACGGCAACAGGCGGCACCGCACCTTACCTGTACAAAGTAAACGGGGAAAGCTGGCAGGGCGATAGTGCGTTCATAAACCTGGCCCCGGGTACTTACACCTACCAGGTATCTGACGGTCATAACTGCACGGTGCAGGGAAGCACGGAGATCACGCGGGATGAAGTGACCTGCGCGGTGATCATCCCCACCGCCTTCTCACCAAACGGTGACGGGAAGAACGATGTTTTCCGCTTATGGATGCACGATGCGGTGACCAGTTACCGGCTTACGGTATACAACCGCTGGGGCTCCATGGTTTTCGCCACCAGCGATCCGGGGATGGGCTGGGATGGCATGGACCATGGTCGTAAGGCGGAGATAGGCCAATACCTCTGGATGGTCACTTATACCAATGGTAAGAACCAGGCTATGAAACAAACGGGGAGCCTGTCGTTGATACGCTGACCTTAGAGCTGCTGGTTTTTGAACCCATAGGTCTCCAGCATACGCACTATTTTCCTGCGCTGGCCCAGTTCTTCCAGGGCCTCCAGGTGTTTATGATGATGAATGTCCGTGCCTACGTAGTCCACCAGTTTTGCATCAATGAGGCGCTCCGCAATTTTCTGGATGGGCTTCCCGTAATAACCGGCCAGGGAGAGCAGGTTCACCTGCAGTTGCACACCCTTGGAGCGGATGGTTTCATACTGGCTGAAATTTTCATGCATATACATGTAACGTTCGGGGTGGGCCAGCAGGGGTTGATAGCCGGCGGTTTCCAGTTGGAAAAGCCACTGGTACATGGGTGCCTGTGAAAAGGCCATGGATACTTCTACCAGCACCAGCTTGTCTTTGAGGGTGAGTAAAGGTTGGGTGAGCCGCTCGTCAATGGTTTCATCCAGGTAGTACTCCGCTGCGTAGTGCAGTGGCACGTTAAGGCCCTCTTCCCGCATGGCCGCCTGCAGTTGCTCATACGCAGGCTGCAAGGTGGCGGGGGAGTTATCATAGCGTTCTGATTTTATGTGCGGCGTGGTAATAAAATGGCGGATGCCCCAGGCTTGCAGCTGGCGCATAAAGTGAATGCTGGTAGCGGTGTCCTGCACGCCGTCGTCTACAGCGGGGAGCAGGTGGGAGTGAAGATCGGTGCCTATGCAGGCCAGGAATCCTTCCGTTTGCACGGGGTCCGGGTTTCGTTTAAAGAATAACATGAACGATGCGTTTTGCGCGGTTTTACAAACTTAAGCATAAATGTAAAGGCCCGCGTGTTCCTTGCGCAGGCAAAGCCTGTGCCGGTCTGCCGGGATGGGCAATAACATATCAATAACACCTATACCTAAGCGCCATGACATAGACTGTACTAACTTCGCATTGCAATCGGGGAAAATACCGTGTTGCCGGTGGAAGTGAGCTCCTGCTTCCCCGTCCTGTGCTATCTTTCCTGGACCCAAACCTAAGCCAACAACGCATCAGCGTTTTTTCTCTATGCTACCCGCCTGGAATCGCGGGGACTGCCAGCGGGACTGCCCTTTAGATCTTCCCGGTGCTGACCGGCTATTTGTGGAGCACCAGCCGGAGATCGTAGCAAACCGCGCTGACAGCTATTGCCAACTTTATTGAGTTTGTATGCTGGATGTATTACGGTACGTCGGGGACGTAACCTGTGCCAACTTTAGATGTTTTGGGTTGCTCTTATTGCTAAATGGTTTTACTACCGGCGCCCTGGCCCAAACGGCAGTCATGCCGCCGGACGGCGCAGGCCTGGGAAGCAATAACAGTACCGCCACCGGCGTGGATATTCCCATCACTAATCCCTCGTTTGAAGACGGGGCGCAGGTGGATGCTGCACCCAAAGGCTGGTTCAAATTCGGGCAAACGCCGGATATTCAGCCTGGCATTAGTGACATTCACCACGCACCATCTGATGGTAACACCTACATGGGTTGCCTGCATGCGCCTTTTTATGACGAGGCCATTGGCCAGCAACTCGCCGCGCCTATGAAGGCCGGCGTTACCTACACCGTTTCTTTCGACCTGGCTTACCCGCCTTATTATTCCACCGGCATTTGCAGTGGTTCCTTTGCTATTTATGGCAGCAATGCCGCCGCGGAAAAACAAGTATTGCTCTGGCACACGGAAAACTTTATGCACAAGGACTGGCAGCGTTATACCGCGGTGTTCACCCCCGCCACAGACCTGCGGTACATCATCATTGGCCCGGATAATGATGCGGGTTGCGCATCCAGCCGCTACACCGCCACCCTCTTTGATAACTTTGCTACTGCGCTACACGCACTACCCGTGATCAGCACGGAAACGACAGGCGCCTGCGCAGGTAGTGAAAATGGCAGCGCACGGGTAAAGATCGCGGACAATACCACCGGCTACCAGTATTTATGGACACCGGGAAATTACACCACCGCAACCGTGAATAACCTGCCCGCAGGTACTTACAATGTACGCGTTACAGATGCAATGGGCATTGTAAGCAACCGTACCGTGACCGTGGGCACCACTGCGCTGAGCGTTACCCCGCACATAACACCGCCCACCTGCAGTAACCGTAATGATGCCGCCATTACGCTCAGTACCGTTGGCGGCAAGGCTCCTTATACCTACAGTATGAGCAGCCTCGCCGTCCGGGATGTACCACAGTTCAGCAACCTGGCCGCCGGTACTTACAGCGTAAGCGTGCGCGATGCGGCAGGATGTGCCACCGTGGTGGATGGCATTGACATTGATAACCCGCCGGTGTTACGGATCGATAATATCACCACTCATCCCATCACGTGTGATAATGAGGAGCCCCAGGTATCCATTGTGCCGGATGGGGGCGTGGCACCTTACAGCTATAGCGTAGATGGCATACATTGGCAGGCGGAAAACAGCTTCACCCGCCTGGATGCCGGTAATTACGAAGTGCTGGTAAGTGATGCCAACCATTGCCAGGTAAGCGGCACCGCCAGCGTAACCCGCAATGATGCCCAATGCGCGGTAGTGGTGCCCAATGCTTTTACCCCGAATAACGATGGGCGCAATGACATCTTCAAACCCAGGGCATACGCCAACATCATGAACTACCGCCTCACTATTTACAACCGCTGGGGCCAGCCCCTGTTCGACACCCGCGACCCCAGTACCGGGTGGAACGGGTATTTCAAAGGACAGTTACAGGAAGCAGGCGCTTACGTGTGGGTGCTCATTTACCGCGATGCGCAGGGACAGGACCGCAAACAGACCGGTGCGGTAACCCTGGTGAGGGGCTAAACCGGGCGTGCCATTGAAGTGTTAACAATTTTATAAAATCGTTTGCTGCAACGCTTCCCCTATTTTTGAGGCAGTCATCCCGTACAATGATAGCTGCCACCTCCGATATTATTTTTTGGGACCGTTTCCAGCAGGGCGATGCCACTGCATTTGAAATGCTCTTTAACCAGCAATGGGAGCCACTGATGCGCTACGCCTGTAGCATCATTGAGGATCATGCCCTGGTGCAGGACGTGCTGCAGAATTTTTTCATAGAGCTGTGGCAGAAGCGTACCACCCTGCCCCGGCCGGAAAGTGTACAGGCGTTCCTGGTATTTATGTTGCGCCACCGCCTGCTCAATGCGCTGCGCAGTGAAGACATCCGCAGCCGCCATGAGCAGGGCTTTGCAAAACTGGTGGACCAGGAAGAAGGTCATACCGCCAGCCAGTTGTATATGAAGGAAGTATATGCGCAGCTGCATCATTATGTAGACAGCCTGCCCCCGCGCATGCGCCAGGTCTTTTATATGCACCGCATGGAACATAAGACCGTGGCTGAAATAGCCTCCCTGCTCAATGCCTCTGAACAGACCATCCGTAACCAGCTTAATACCGCCACCAAGCGCCTGCGGTTGCAACTGAAGTCGTCCTTCCTGACCCTCTTCCTCTAACCATTATTACCAAATTGTTAACTCGCCCTGCCGGATAGTTACACCGTCTTTCAAAAGTGACTACTTCATGAAAAGCGAAGTAAGATTTTGGACAAGTCATCACTATTATCCCTTATTGAAAAGTACAAAGCCGGTGAATGCAGCGCCGAAGAGATCGTGCTGTTGCATACCTGGATGGAACAACTGGCGGCGGGTAGCCAGCCGGTACTCCTGCCCGAAAATGCGCGCCAGGCCGTGAAGGACCACGTAATGGCGCATCTTCATATCAAAGAAAAACCGGTTAAGATCTTCTCACTGCGTAAATGGGTGGCGGCCGCTGTGCTGCTGCCCTTTATCGGTGTAACCAGCTGGTACCTGCTGAAACCCGCTCCCGTACAGTGGTTGAGCATTAGTACAAACGCACAGGAAGTAAGATCTGTACAGCTGCCGGATGGCAGTACTGCCTGGCTCTATGCCGGCACCACCCTGGAATACCCCGCACAGTTCACCGGCAGGGAACGCCTGGTGAAGATAAAAGGGGAGGCCTTCTTTGACGTGCAACCTGCGCCAGACCAGCCTTTCATAGTAGCCGACCATCAATTGAGCATAAAAGTACTGGGCACCAGTTTTAACGTGCGCCATTGGAAAGAAGAGCCCCTGAAAGTAATGGTGGCCACCGGTAAAGTACAGGTACAATATGATAAGATGACACTGGGTGTACTGCAGGCCAGCCAGAAACTCACTTACAACCCGCTTACTAACCGGCTGCTGCTGGATAGTGCCAGCGCCGTGGAAGCAAAAGGTTTTGTGAACGGGGAAATGGTGTGCAGCAATGTATCCCTGCGGGAAGTACTTACTGAGCTGGAAGCCTTTTATGGCGTGCATTTCAGGAACATGCCCGCGGAGCAGGGCCGCTTTAATGTGCACTTCAATGAGCACATGAACCTGGAAGACAAACTGAATATCCTGGAGAAGATCAGCATCACACCTGCCATCCGTTTTGTACCGGCAGGAGACCGCACGTACCTCGTGCGCACCACCACACATCCGTAAGTTGGCGGAAAAAAAGTGCATACCACACAAAAAAGATACGGGTACCCGACCCGCAAAAGCGCTGGCGGCGAGGGACCTCCTAAAAGTTCATTCAAAATCACACACAACAATGCGATCTAACACCAGTAGAAAGGCGGTGCTGATGTTGCTTTTGGCAACTACGCCTTTTGCACAAAGTTTTGCTGCATTCACCCAGGCACTTAAAAGCGTGGTGCCCGTATTTGAAGTTAAAAAGCAATCGCTGACCACCGCGGTAAATGCATTGGAGAAAAAAGCCGGCGTACGTTTTTCTTATGACCAGCGTGCATTGGAAGGCTTCACCGTGCAGCATGCCGCGTGGAAGAATGAGCCCGTGTCCACCATCCTGGACGGCTTACTGCAGAAAACAGGCCTGCAGTATGAAGAGCGGCAGAACACGATCATCATCTTTCCCGTTAGCCCGGAAACATCCAATGTAGCAGCGGCTCCCGGCCATGAGGTAACGGGCCGTGTGCTGGACGATAACGGCCCTGTGGCAGGTGCTACCATCAAAATAAAGAACACAAACAAGGGGACTACTTCCGACATTACCGGCTCCTTTCGCGTAGAAGTGAGTGGGGAAAAGGCAGTACTGGTGATCTCCATGATCGGCTACCAGACCCGCGAAGTGGAAGTGACCGGCGATGCGCCCATCAGCGTGCGCCTGCAGGTAAAAGGAGAGGACCTCAACCAGCTGGTAGTGGTGGGTTATACTTCCCAGCAGCGTTCTAAGCTCACCGGTGCTATTTCCGAAGTGAAGATGGACCAGCTGAGCTCCCGCTCTGTAAGCAGCGTGGAAGAAGCCATGCAGGGCAAAGTGGCCGGCGTTACCATAACCAGCGAAGGGGGTGATCCTACTTCCACACCGCACGTGTACATTCACGGCCTGGGTGGTATCAACGGCCAGTCGCCGCTGTACATCGTGGACGGCTCTGTGTACTATGCAGAGTCTGTACCCACGATCAACCCCAACGAAATTGAAAGCATGACCGTGCTGAAAGACGCATCTGCGGCCATTTACGGCGCACGCGCCGGTGGTGGGGTGATCCTTATCACCACCAAGAAAGGCAAGGCCGGTAATGCGGTGATCAACCTCGATGCCAAGTATGGCTACCAGAACGCCTGGAAAAAACTGAAAACGCTCAATGCAAAACAGTTTGCCGACGTGGAGAACCTGGCGGCAGATAACGCTGGTAAGCAACGCAGCCCGGCATTTGACATCAACCAGAACCCGGATGCTTACACTACCCGCACCAACTGGATGGATGAAATTTTCCGTACCGGTAAGATCCAGGATTACAATGGCAGCATCAGCGGTGGCAATGAAAAGTCTAAATACTTCATGGGCTTTGGCTACCGCAAAACAGACGCTATCCTGCTCAATACTTACGGCCAGCGTTATAATTTCCGCCTCAATTCCGATCACCAGCTGAAGCCCTGGCTGAAGTTTGGTGAAACCATGAGCTACAGCTCCACGGATGGCAATGGTGCAGAAACACAAAGCGATTATACCGGTGCTATCATCGCCGCTATTTTCTACCCGCCATCCATCCGCCCTTACCAGCCCGATGGCAGCTTTAGTGGCCTGCCCCTGGAGTTTGCGGGCAATTATGGCGATGAGATCAACCCCGTGGCCTACCTGCGCCGCCTGGACCTGCGCCAGCCCAGTAATAAGCTGTTTGTGAACCCTTACCTGGATGTGCACTTCCTGAAGAACTTCACCTTCCGTTCCAACCTGGCAGTGACCAAGATCAATGGCACCTTCAAACAGTTCACGCCCCGTGTACCGGAGATCGGCAAGATCTTCCTGGGCAATACGCTGGTGCAGGCACAGAGCAATACTTCGGACCTGCTGGCAGAACAGACACTGACCTACGAAAAGCATTTGGGTAAACACTACATCAATGCAGTAGGTGGTTATTCCTGGGATAGCTGGAAGCAGGAATACTTCCAGGTTACGGCATCTACTTTTGATGACGAACGTTATGAATACCGCTACCTGCAGAACGGCGCCCTGGTGCTCACTGATCCCGGTGCTACTTACGGTAGCCTGAAACAAACGGCCATCGAATCCTTCTTTGCACGCGCCAACTATGATTATGACGGCCGCTTCCTGGTAAATGCACTGGCCCGCCGCGATGGTAGCTCCCGTGTAGGTGCTGCGCAGCGTTTTGAAACCTACTATGCCGGGTCTATTGGCTGGCAGATGAAAAAAGAAGCCTTCCTGCATGATGTGGAATGGTTATCCAACCTGAAGCCCCGCGCCAGCTACGGTACCCTGGGCGACCTGGGCTCCCTGCCGGAAAATGCATTGGACATCCCCCTGAGCCGCACCGTTACCTACATGGGCCCTGATGCTACGCCGGTATATGGCTACGCCGTAGATGCCGTATCAAACCCGGGGATCCGCTGGGCCAAGTCAAAACAGTTTGACGCCGGCCTGGACCTGGGCTTCTTTGCCAACCGCCTTACTTTTTCCGGCGACTGGTACCACAAGAACACCGACCGTATGCTGTATAAGCAGCCCGCCACCAGCGCGGATGGCGTAAGCACCGGCCCCTGGGTGAATGGGGGCAATACCGTGGATAAAGGATTTGACCTGGCCCTGGGCTTTAACGGTAATCCCAAAGGTGATTTCCAGTACAGTGTAACAGCTACTGCATCCAAGATCGTGAACAAGCTGGAAGGCCTGCCCGGTGGCGTTACCACGCAACCCATTGGTGAGAACATCCGCAGCACCCTCAATCCCCTGCTGAACCAGGTGGGCAGCCCGCTGTACAGCTACTACCTTGTAAAAACAGCCGGCATTTTCCAGAGCCAGAAAGAAATAGACAGCTATGTAGGTAAAGATGGTACGCCCATCCAGCCGAATGCAAAACCCGGCGACCTGAAATTCATTGATTTTAATGGCGATGGTAAGATCGATAATAACGACCGCCAGGTACTGGGCAGTGCACTGCCTAAATTCTCTTATGGCGTGAGCTTTAACGCCAGCTATAAAGGTTTTGACCTGAACCTGTTTGTGCAGGGCGTGAAAGGCAACCGCCTGTTCAACGCCGTGAAGTTTACCGGCCTTAATGCAAGCACCGGCCAGGGTTACAACATGCTCGCAGACATTCTCAACGCATGGAGCCCTGAGCATACTAATACGAACATTCCACGCGTTTCCGCCAGCGATGCCAATGGTAATTTCAATACCAACTCCGACTGGTACCTGGAAGACGGCTCTTACCTGCGCATGAAGAACGTGACCCTGGGCTACACCCTGCCGGCACGCCTCACCACCCGCGCAGGCCTGAACCTGGTGCGCCTGTATGTTACATCCAACAACCTGTTCACCATCACGAAGTACAGCGGCATGGACCCGGAAGTAGGCATGGACCACTACGGCATTGACGCGGGCCGCTACCCGCAATCCCGCACCTTCCTGCTGGGCCTGAACGTAAACTTCTAAACCGAACGCGTAATTACACATGAAAAAGTATACCATCATAGCAAGCCTGCTGGCCGCCACCACACTGCTGGGCGCGTGCAATAAGCAACTGGATATTACCCCCCAGGGTTCTCCCACTTCTACGAACTTCTGGAAAACACAGAACGATGCCATCAGCGGCGCTAACGCCATGTATGACCAGTTTGACAACGAAGACTTTTACGGTCGCGGTTTCTTCTGGTTTATCAATGCCAGTGATGACATGGTAACCGGCCGCGTGAAAGCGGAGGGAGACAACATCAAGAACTTCAATTCTTCGTTTATTGGTGGCAGTTATACCGAAGGCCAGTGGAAAATGCGTTACATCGTGATCAAGCGCGCAAACGATGTGATCAAGAATGTACCAAACATCCAGATGGATGAAACGCTGAAGAAGCGCATCCTGGGCGAAGCCTACTTCCTGGAAGGCCTGATGTATTTCCAGCTGGCATCCAATTATGGCAATGATAAAGCCGGTGTGCCCATCATTGACCGTAACTCCACGGCTACCGGCGTAGTAACGCCCCGCGCCAAGAACGTGGCGGAAAACTATGCCTACATTGCCCAGGAACTGAAACTGGCCGCGGCCAACCTGCCTTATTTTGATACCTATGCCAAAGAAGACTGGGGCCGCCCGCACAAAACAGCAGCTTATGCCTTCCTGTCAAAGATGTACCTGTATGCAAAGGATTATCCCAATGCAGCAGCCTATGCAGACTCCGTGATCCTGAGCGGCAAGCACCACCTGTTAGACAACTTTGCCGATGTGTTCAAGATCGCCAATAACTGGTCTGCGGAGTACATCTGGTCTGTAACCAGCAATGGTTCCACGCAGAATGGCTATGGCAGCATCCTGCCGGGCGTAATGCTGGAGAACAAGGGTTGGGGCCTGTACAATGGCTGGGGTTATTACATGCCCACCATGGAGCTGTACAAAGCTTACGAAGCGGGCGACAAACGCCGCGAAGCCACTATCCTGAAGCCCGGTGATTCCCTCACTTACTTCGGCAAGCGCATTGCCTATCAATCGGTGAACAGCCTTTCCGGTTTCCAGTTCAATAAGTACATGGAGCCTTTCTCTTATGCCAATCCTATTGGCACCATCATCAGCTCTAATGGCGACCACCCGGCTACTAACCTGAACGTGCCGCTGATCCGCTATGCAGAAGTACTGCTCATTAAGGCAGAAGCCATGATCATGCAGGGTAAGAACGGAGATGCAGAGATCAACCTGGTGCGCAAACGTGCCGGCCTGCCGCCCGTAACCAACGCCGGTATGGACGAGTTGAAGAAACAACGCCGCTGCGAACTGGCCGGTGAGTTTGCAGACCGCCACCGCGACCTGGTACGCTGGGGCGATGCACAGGCCGCATATGCCCTGCCCCTGCACGGTGCTAAAAATGAAGTGGTATGGCCAGCCCGCACCTTCAAGCCGGACGTGCACAACGTGTGGCCGGTGCCCCAGCAGGAGATCGACAACAGTCATGGTGTGATCACCCAGAACCAGGGTTGGTAATTTAAATTTTAGGTTAAACATAGCCCGGTGGTCATTACACCACTAGCGCGGTGGAAATATATTTTTGTATTTTTCCCGCCTGGTGTGCAATGGCCACCGGTGTTTTTAAAAAGGAGATCATGAAAAAACAAGTGGCGGCACTCTTACTGGCCGCAATGGGCGCTATACCGGCGGCAATGGCCCAGCGCACGTATTCTATGATGAATGCGCACTCGCACAATGACTATGAACGCAGCAAACCCTTTTATGAAGCCGTGATGGTGCATTTCGGATCTGTGGAAGCAGACGTGCACCTGAAAGACGGGAAACTGTACGTGGCCCACGACGCCAAAGACATTGACACCGCGCGTACTTTTGACCGCCTGTACGTGCAGCCCATCATCCGCCAATTTGCCGTGAACCACGGCAGGCCTTATGAAAACGACGACAGCCTGCAACTGCTCATAGACCTGAAAACCGCGGGCCCTGCCACCCTGGCCGCTGTGCAACAGGCGCTGGTACCTTACCGTAAATACTTTGACCGCAGCGTAAATCCCTATGCCGTAAAAGTGGTGATCTCCGGCAACAAGCCCACACCCGCGCATTGGGATGAATACGACAAACTGTTTTTCTTTGATGGCGATTATACCCAAACCTACACGCCCGCACAGCATGCCCGCATAGACATGGTGAGCGTGGACTTTGGCCGCTTCAGCAACTGGAATGGCAAAGGCACCATGGTACCTGCGCAACTGGCAAAAGTAAAAGGCCTGGTGGATAAGATGCACGCCGCCGGCTTCCGCTTCCGCTACTGGGGCGCACCTTCCACGCCCAGCACGTATTACAAGCTAATGGAAATAGGCGTGGACTGGATAGGTTCTGACCACCCGGAAGAACTGTACGGCATCCTGCACGGCTACAAACAAAACACCGTGGCAAACCTGCCCGTGCATGCAATCTACCAGCCCACCTACGCCAGCGATGCTACCGGTGTAAAGTCTAAGAACGTGATCTTCATGATCGGTGATGGCACCGGCCTGGCGCAGCAATTTGCCGGCGCTACTGCCAACCACGGACAGCTGAACCTCTTTACCATGAAGCAGATAGGCCTGTCCGAAACACAAAGTGCAGATGACTATGATACCGATTCTGCCGCCGGCGCCACCGCTTTTGCCACCGGGCAGAAAACCAATAACCGCGTCCTGGGCATGGATAAAACCTACACCGCCATTCCCAACCTGGCGGATACGCTGGTGCGCAGCCATATTAAAAACGGTGTGCTGGTAACGGAAGAGATCAGCGGGGCCACGCCCGCAGCCTTCTATGCCCACACACCAGACCGCGACAGTGTACGCACCCTCATGCGCCAGCTAGTCAATAATGCTAACATGCAGCTGGCGGTAGGCAGCGGTATGGATGACCTGGAAGCCACGCTGGGAAAGGGTTTGAAAGACACCCTGTCCGCAAAGAACATCACCTTGTTCCATAACATCAATGACTGGGCCACTGACCAGCAAGGCCGCACCCTGGTGCTGCTGCGCAATAACGATCTGAAGTCCATGACGGAAGGCCGCGGCAATTATTTAGTAACGGCACTCAAAAAGGCACTGGCTCAACTGGATGCATCCGGCCACGGATTTTTCCTGATGGTAGAAGGTTCCCTCATTGATGTGGGAGGTCACAAGAACAACCTGCAATACCTCGTCAGCGAAATGCTGGATTTTGATGAAGCCATTGGCGAAGCCCTGAAATTTGCCGATGCAGACGGTCACACGACGGTGATCGTTACTGCAGATCACGAGACCAGCGGCCTGGCCCTCATGGATGGCAAGATCAGCGAAGGCCGCCTCACTGCCCACTTCAGCACCAACGACCACACCGGCATCCCGGTACCGGTATTTGCCTACGGCCCCGGTAGTGCCCTGTTCCGTGGCGTGTACCAGAATAATGAGATTTACTTCAGGATATTGGATTGTTTTTTTAAGTAAATCGTACAACGTACAACGTACAGCGTACAACGTACAGCGTACAACGTACAGCGTACAACGTACATTAGTCTTTAGTAATAAAAAGGCCGCATCTGGTTAGGATGCGGCCTTTCAAGTCTTGTATGTATACGATGATCAATGAAGGGGAAAAAGTACGTTGTACGCTGTACGTTGTACGCTGTACGTTGTACGTTGTACGCTGTACATGGAATCACAAAAACCCCAACTCCAGCTTCGCCTCTTCGCTCATCATTTCCTTATTCCATGGTGGATCAAAGGTAAGGTGCACATGGGTATCGGTCACGCCTTCAAGGGCATTCACCTTTTCTTCCACTTCGCGCACAATGTCGCCGGCTACGGGGCAGGCAGGGGCGGTAAGGGTCATGGTCACTTTTACTTTGCCATCGGCTTCCGCGGTCACGTCATATACCAGGCCCAGTTCCCAGATGTTTACGGGGATCTCGGGATCAAATACCGTTTTTAGTACGGCCTCTATCCGGTCTCTTAAAGGTTCACTCATCGTTTTAAACTTTTATGGCTCAAGATGCGCTACCCGCCTTGTTCTGGTAAGCCAGCGCGTACAGTTTCATCTGTTTCAGCATAGACAGCAGCCCGTTGGAGCGGGTGGGCGAGAGGTGGGTGCTCAGGCCTATCTTGTCTATAAAATACAGGTCTGCATCCAGTATTTCCTTGGGGGTGTGGTTAGAGAGCACAGCCACCATAAGGCTTACCAGCCCTTTGGTGATCACCGCATCACTATCCGCGGTAAATACCAGCCTGCCGTCCACCACATCCGTATGCAGCCACACCTGGCTCTGGCAACCCTTGATCAGGTTCTCCGGTGTTTTGTACTGCGGGTCTATGAGGGGCAGGTTTTTGCCCAGGGAAATAATGTGCTCGTATTTATCCATCCATTCATCAAAGAAAGAAAAATCCGATATGAGCTCGTCCTGTATTTCGTTGATCGTCATTGCGTATATCCGTTAGCGTTAGTAAGGAAATTAACTGAGCATGGCGGCGGCCCTTTTTACGCCGGCCACCAGCGTATCAATTTCCGCCTTGGTATTGTACAACCCAAAAGAGGCGCGCACCGTACCAGGTATTTTAAAGAAATCCATGATTGGTTCCGTGCAGTGGTGGCCCGTGCGTACCGCAATGCCCTGCTTGTCCAGCAGCTCGCCCAGGTCGTACGGGTGAATGTCTTTCACCAGGAAAGAGATCGCACCGGCGCGGTTTTTAGCCTGACCTATGAAGCGGATGCCTTCCACTTCACCCAGTTTTTCCAGGCCGTATTGCATCAGCTCATGTTCCCATGCGCCAATGTTGGCCACGCCAATGCTTTCCACGTACTTCACGGCCGCGCCCAGGCCTATGCCACCGGAAATGTCCGGGGTACCGGCTTCAAATTTATAGGGCAGTTCGTTGTAAGTGGTCTTGGCAAAGGTGACTGTTTTTATCATATCGCCACCGCCCTGGTATGGAGGCAGTTTGTCCAGCCATTCACTTTTCCCATACAGCACGCCTATGCCGGTAGGTCCATATAGTTTGTGGCCGGAGAAAGCCAGGAAGTCCACGTCCAGGGCCTGTACGTCTACTGCCATGTGCTGGATGGCCTGTGCACCGTCCAGCAGCACGGGAATGCCTTTGGCGTGGGCCAGGCGGATAATGTCCTGCACAGGGTTCACTGTACCCAGTGTATTCGATACGTAGGTGCAGGCAACGATCTTCACACTGTCGTCCAGCAGCTTTTCGTAAGCGTCCATATCCAGTTCCCCCTTGTCGCTTACGGGGATCACACGCAGGCTGGCTTCGCGCTCTTCGCACATGATCTGCCAGGGCACTATATTGGAGTGGTGCTCTATGGCGGAGATCACCACGCTGTCGCCTTTGCGCACCAGCTTGCGGCCCACCACGTTGGCCACCAGGTTTATGCTGTCTGTAGTGCCTTTGGTGAAGATCACTTCATGGCTTTGGGCGGCATTGATATAGCGGGCTATGATGCGGCGGGCTTCTTCATACGCCTCGGTGGCCACCTGGGAGAGGTGGTGCACACCACGGTGCACGTTGCTGTTGTAGCCCGTGTAGTAATCCTGCAGGGTTTGCAGCACGGCCGTTGGCTTCTGCGTGGTAGCGGCGCTGTCAAAGTATACCAGCGGCTTGCCGTACACGGTTTGCCGCAGGATGGGAAAGTCCTGGCGCAGGCGCTCTACGTCGTATGCGAGGGGAGTAGTGGCTGTGGGAGCTGTGAGCATAAAAAAAGCTTTTAGCGGTCGGCTTTTAGTGGTCAGCCTTTGGCTGCTAACTACTATTCGCTAACGGCTAAAAGCTAATAGCTAAAAGCTAATGTGCTTAGTTAATTGTGATCGATTGTTCGATATGCGACACGATGTAATCCTGGATGGCCGGGATCTTTACGTCGTCGGTAATATCGTAGGCAAAGGCGCCTACCAGCATGTTGCGGGCGGCGTCACGGCCTATACCGCGGCTGCGCAGGTAGAACAGGGCTTCTTCGTTGAACTGGCCCACGGTAAAGCCATGGCTGCACTTCACATCGTCTGCATAAATTTCCAGTTGGGGCTGGGAATTGATGTTGGCGTCTGCGCTGAGCAGCAGGTTGTTGTTCTGCTGGAAAGCGTTGGTCTTTTGTGCGACCTGGTCCACGTGGATACGGCCGGTAAATACCGCCCTGGCTGTATCCAGCAGTACGCCCTTGTACAGTTCATTACTGTTACAGTGCGGCTGCAGGTGATCTACAAAAGTATGGTTGTCTACATGCTGGCTCTCGGTAGCTACCCACAGGCCACGCATGTTGGTCTCGGTGTAGCTGCCATGGAGGGCAATGCTCAGGTTATTGCGCGTGAGCGATGCAGCAGGGAGGGTGAAATTAAAGTGGTGGTAACGGCTGTACTGCTCCTGTTCCGTAGCGGTGTAGTGGATATAGCGGCCGTCTTTGGCAGCCATCTGCAGGTTGTAGTGGGAAAATTCTGCATTCTCTTTCACTACGCTTTCGGTAACGCCATTCACCAGTACAATGCCGTTCTCGCTCAGGTCCAGCACAGATTCCACGATCTCCAGCGCGGCATTGGTATGCACGATCCAGAGGTTGCGGGGCTGTACAAAAGCGTTTTCATTATTCGCCGTGTACACATTGATGAGGTGCACGGGTTTGTCTACGGTTACACCTTTGGCCACTTCAATGAACAGGCCTCCGGTAAAGAGGGCAGTGTTCAGGGCTACAAAAGGCTGGTCCTGTACGTGTACGTGCTGGCCCAGGTGTTCCTTTACCAGCGGGTGTTCCGCGGCTTCCGCCAGGGGCTGGATGGTAACGCCTTTGATGGCGGGGAGTACGGACAGTGCAGGATTAAAATGACCATTCACCATCACCACGCGGTAGGCGTCCAGGCCTACAATGGCGGCAGGGGCCAGTTGTGCGTCTGTGATAACCGCCGGGGCGGGGGAGAAGGTGAAAGCGTCTTTCAGGAAGGATTGCACGTTGGTGGAACGCCAGTCTTCCCATTTCAGCGTGGGGATGCCCATGGCCTTGAAGCGGCTGAAAGCAGCTTCGCGCAGGGGCATGAAATTGCCCGCTGTAGCGCCGAGGAAGCCCTGGTAGCCCTCCACGATGTAGTTATAGAATGGAGTGGATAACTCGTTTGTCATGATGCAGATTAAACAGATTCTTTCAGGTGATATGCTTCTTTCAGCCAGTCGTAGCCTTTTTCTTCGAGTTCCAGTGCCAGTTCTTTGGTACCGGTCTTCACGATTTGTCCGTTGTACAGTACGTGCACAAAGTCAGGCACGATGTACTCCAGCAGGCGCTGGTAGTGCGTAATCATCACGAAAGCGTTGTCGCTGTTTTTCAGTTTATTCACGCCATTGGAAACGATGCGCAGGGCGTCGATGTCCAGGCCGGAGTCTGTTTCATCCAGGATAGACAGTTTGGGCTCCAGCATAGCGAGCTGCAGGATTTCGTTGCGCTTCTTTTCACCGCCGGAAAAACCTTCGTTCAGGGAACGGTTCATCAGGTTGGCGTCAAAGCTTACCAGCTGTTGTTTTTCCTTGGTGTATTTCAGGAACTCGCGGGCTTCCATCGGCGGCAGGCCTTTGTGGGCGCGCATTTCGTTCACAGCAGTTTTGAGGAAGGTGATGTTGGACACACCGGGTATTTCTACCGGGTACTGGAATGCCAGGAACATGCCCGCGCGGGCGCGCTCTTCGGGTGCCATTTCCAGCAGGTCCTGTCCATCAAAAATTATTTCACCCTGCGTTACAGTGTAGCTTTCACGACCGGCCAGTACAGATGCCAGGGAGCTCTTGCCGGAGCCGTTGGGACCCATGATCGCATGGATCTCGCCGCGGTTAATTTCCAGGTTGATACCCTTCAGGATTTGCTTGCCTTCTACTTCCGCATGCAGGTTTCTAATTGATAACATAATACTTGTTTGTGCTTGTGTTTTTGCTTCATTAACCAACACTACCCTCGAGGGTAATGGATAACAATTTCTGTGCTTCTACCGCAAATTCCATCGGTAGCTGGTTCAGTACTTCCTTGGCATAACCGTTCACGATGAGGGCTACGGCCTTTTCAGTATCAATACCGCGTGCGTTCAGGTAGAAGATCTGGTCTTCCCCGATCTTGGAAGTGGTAGCTTCGTGTTCTACGGTAGCAGTATTATTACGGCTTTCTATGTAAGGGAAGGTGTGTGCGCCACACTGGTCACCGATCAGCAGGGAGTCGCACTGCGTAAAGTTCCTCGCAAACTGCGCTCTTGGTCCCACTCTTACCAGGCCGCGGTAGGTATTGTCGCCAAAGCCGGCGGAGATACCTTTGGAAATGATGCGGCTGCGGGTGTTCTTACCCAGGTGGATCATTTTGGTGCCGGTATCTGCGATCTGGCGCATGCGGGCCACGGCCACGGAGTAAAACTCACCCTGTGAGTCATCGCCCTGGAGAATTACGCTCGGGTATTTCCAGGTGATGGAAGAACCCGTTTCTACCTGTGTCCAGGAGATCTTGCTATGCGCGCCACGGCATATACCGCGCTTGGTTACAAAGTTGTAGATACCGCCTTTACCATCCTTGTCACCAGGGTACCAGTTTTGTACGGTAGAGTATTTTACTTCCGCGCGTTCCAGCGCCACGATTTCCACCACGGCTGCGTGCAGCTGGTTCTCATCGCGCTTGGGGGCGGTGCAACCTTCCAGGTAGCTCACATATGCATCGTCATCTGCAATGATGAGGGTACGTTCAAACTGGCCGGTGTTTTCGGCATTGATGCGGAAATAAGTGGAAAGTTCCATGGGGCTGCGTACGCCCTTGGGAATGTATACGAAAGAGCCGTCAGAGAACACGGCTGCGTTCAGTGCGGCAAAGATATTGTCGGAGTGCGGCACCACAGAGCCCAGGTATTGTTTTACCAGCTCGGGGTGTTCCTGTACGGCTTCGCCAAAGGAGCAGAAAATGATGCCGAGTTCCTTCAGCTTTTCCTTGTAGGTAGTGGCTACGGATACAGAGTCAAACACCGCGTCCACGGCCACGCCGCTCAGCAGTTTCTGTTCATTGAGGGGAATGCCCAGCTTTTCAAAAGTGGCTAGCAGCTCGGGGTCTACCTCGTCCAGGCTTTTGAGTTCTTTTTTCTTCTTGGGTGCAGCGTAATAAGAAATGCCCTGGAAGTCGATTTCCGGCATTTTGAAATGTTGCCAGTCAGGCATCTTCATTTTGAGGAAGGCAGCGTAAGCCTTCAGGCGCCATTGCAGCAGCCATTCAGGCTCGTTCTTCTTCGCAGAGATAAAACGAATGGTATCCTCATTCAGGCCCTTGGGCAGGATGTCCATTTCGATATCCGTAGTGAAGCCGAACTCATACTCCTTACTCGCAATGTCGTCGATGATATCGTTGCTATTTTTCATGTTCTCTTCTTGGAATCTTTAGCTCCGGCAAAATGGGCTGCCGGCTGGAACCAGGTGCGCCGCCATATAATAAAAGATGATGGGCGGCCGTTCTTATTGTGTTATACTGCAAAACTTTCACCACAGCTGCAGGTGCGGGTGGCATTGGGGTTTTTAAACACCAGGCCTTTGCCGTTAAGACCATCTGAATAATCCAGCTCTGTACCATACAGGTAAAGGAGGCTTTTCATATCCACCACGATCTTCATCCCTTTATCTTCAAATACCTGGTCGCTGTCTTTCAGGTTGGTGTCAAATGACATCTGGTATTCCAGGCCGGAACATCCTCCACCTTTAACGCCTACACGCAGAAATGCTCCTGCTGCTGCCTTTTCCTGCTCCATCTGGCGTGTTACATAATCCTGGGCTTTAGCTGATATTGTGATCATAGTATCCCGTTTTTTGGTTTGAACAGACGAAACCCGAGGGAGAAATTCGTATTAAGAAATAATTGAATCTGACCTTCGGTATTGCTGGGCGACAAAGCTACAATCTTTCCTGATATATTAGGTATAGGTAGAATTGATGCGCTATAACCAGCCACTTTGTCTTGTATTTTTTAAACTGATACAAATTTACGACATTTGAGAATAATACAAGTAGTTACTTGGAAAATTATATAGCCATGCAAATGCAAACGGCCGATCGCTTTTTAATGTTGCTGAAGACCCGGGGGCCGCTTACGGCTGCCGCCGTGGCGCAGTGGTTGGGCATCACCAGCGAAGGCGCCCGCCTGCAGCTGCAGAAGCTGGCTGCCGCTGGCTTTATTGAAGCCGCCGCGCCCACAGCAAAAGGCGTGGGCCGCCCGGTACAGACCTGGCAGCTCACCCCCGCCGGTAATGCCCGCTTCCCCGATACGCACGCAGACCTTTCCATCCAATTGATCCAGACCATCCAGCAGCTCATGGGCCCTGATGGGCTGGACCAGGTAATGACCGCCCGGGAGCAGGCCGCTGCCGCCCATTACCTGGAACAGCTGGAAGACAGGGATGATATTGCCGGGCGCCTGGAGCGCTTTGCCGCTATCCGCAGCGGGGAAGGTTTCCTGGCGGAATGCCAGCCCGACGGGGATAATTACCTGTTCATCGAGAACCATTGCCCCATTGGCTCCGCTGCACGGGAATGCCAGGGCATCTGTGAATCAGAGCTGCGCATCTTCCAGCAGGTCATGCAGGGTATGGCCACGGTGAGCCGGCGCCAACATATTATTGGGGGCGACCGGCGTTGTGTATACGAAATAGTGCCGGTAGCCGTTATAGTGTAGAGATTTTGTTAAGGAAATATCAATAGCCAAAAGGCCTGGTCCGCTGAGGATCAGGCCTTTCTATTTAAGCTATAATATTAAGATCAGGGTGCCGGCCATGATGAGCAGGGCTGCCAGGGCCGTTTTGATGGTAATAGCCTCCTGCAGGAAAACGGCCGCCAGGATGATGGTAATGGCTACAGAGAGCTTGTCTACCGGCGCCACCTGCGACACCTTGCCCAGCTGCAGCGCCTTGAAATAAAAGACCCAGGAAAGCCCCGTGGCCAGGCCGGAAAGTACCAGGAAGATCCAGTTATTGCGGCTCAGCCCGGGCAATCCCTTTAACTCATTACGGGCCAGTACAATGCCCCAGGCCACCAGGAGGATCACTACCGTGCGGATGGCCGTGGCCAGGTCGGACGATACGCCGCTCACGCCCTTTTTGGCAAGGATGGCAGTGAGGGCAGCAAAAAAAGCAGAAAGTAAGGCGTAGAGCCACCACATAGGCTTGCGTTTACTATAAAATTAACGCATACAGCTGTAGACTTTCTGAATTTCATATAATTGTGCAGCACTGAGGCTCACCGCCAGCCGCGGCTCTATTTCCCGGTAAATGGAATGTGATACGTAACGGGGAAACTCCCGGCGCACCAGGTCGTCGTCTCCCAGGTGCTCGTAAAAGGCCACCCCGGCCGCATTCCACATGTCTGAGTGGCGGTAGCACCATTCCGCAAAGCCGTAGATGTTCGTGAGCAGGCGCTCGTCCTTGGCTTGATGAGCCATATACAGGGCATTCCGCAGGTCAAAAAAAACCTGGTACAGGGAGGCCCGCTGCAGATTTACGCGCAGGCCAGGCAGGGATTCCTTGGCTTTATTTCTCCAGGTATTCATATCAGGATGGTTAGTTGGTTGAATGGCCGGACGGCTGGGGATGGCATCACCCGGCAATTTATCAATTTAGTAATTGAATGCTCTAAACTAGCTGGTCATCAGTACTTTAAATCTGTACTGGCCATTGAAGTATTCCTTCATTCTCCACACTAAATGCTTCTTTTTATCGATCCACCAGATGGCGTAATTGCCCTTGCCGTAGTCAATGGCGAGCACCCAGCAGCTGGCTTTGCGGCCATTATACAGCAGCAGGTTATCACTGCCTTGTACGGTGTAGTTATAATAAGCCGGGGCCAGGGGGGCGCCGGGGTGGTAAAAGTTAATGGCCATGGTTTTGCCGGCCTTCAGCGGCAGCAGGGGAAAAAGCTCCAGGTCCAGTTCCCAGTTGTAAGTGGGCTCCGCGAGCGCCTGGGCCGTGCGGGGAGCCGTGGTGGCCACCGTATCAGGCGTCACCACGCTGTCTGCCCGGAAATCAAAGGCTTCCGTCTGGGTTTTACCACTGGCCGTCAGCTCACTGAAGTGGTAGAGCGGCGCAAAATCTTCGTGGCGCACCACAGATGTTACCTTCCGTTCGCCGTGCTGGGCGTCTGAGCCATACCAGTGCTGTGTAACAATGTAGGAATAAGGCTTCATGATAGCCTTGATGGGAGCACCGGGGCGGAAGCCGGTAGATACCGTACGTTCCCAGATCCACATGTTGGTACGCTCACCGGCGGCAGTTTCATTGTACACCAGGTAGCGGTGCGTGCCGGTGGCCAGCCTGCCCAGTTGCAGGCGGTGGTCATTGACCCGTATGGTATCGATGGTTTGTGCTTGTGCGGGGGAGAAAACAGGAAAAATGCCCGCGAGGAAGAGGGCGAAACCGATGCATTTCATAGATAGTCAGGACGTTTGGGATTACAAGATATGTAAAATATATTAATATTTAATGCAGGTTCAAACTTTAATTGGCTTACGCCCAGATGGAGATCTGCTCATAGTCTTTGCGGAGCAGGCTGTATAGCAGTGCATCCGTGAAGCGGCCTTTTTCATGGAAGTTATCGCGCAGGCGGCCTTCATAGTGAAAGCCCAGGCGCAGCAGCAGTTTGAGGGATGGCTCGTTCGTTGGCTCTACGAATGCTTCTATGCGGTTGAGGTCCATTTGCCCGTAGGCGTATTGCAGCAGGAGGTCCAGGGCGTTGGTCATAATCCCCTGGCCCCAATAGGCGGGGAGCAGCTCGTAGCCCAATTCCGCTTTGTAGTGATGCAGTTGAATGTGATGGAGGCCAATGGTGCCGATCAGTTTATCCTGTCCGCGCAGGGTGATGGCCAGGCGCATGCTCTGGCCCTTGCGCCATTTCTGCCGCAGGAAACGGATCAGCTCCGTGGCCTGTGTGATGCTGGCAAAACTGTCGATATCCATGTAACGGGTTACAGCCTCTTCCCGGAACAGCCGGAAGAGTGCGTCGGTGTCATCGTCCCGGATGGCCCTTAAAACCAGTGTCCCGTTCTTTAGCACAGGTAGATCTTTCATCGGGGTGGCACATTTAGTTTCCATCCTCAAAATACAGTTTTTGGCGCGCCCTGCCATGGATGCTGCCAGGAATTTGCAAGGTGCTGATCCTGAAACAGAATGGTGGGGTAACGGCCATGCTACCCGGAATTAAAGCCGGATTAGATTTGCCGGCAATGACCGGAAATACTAAACCATTGGGGTAAATTGCTGTCTCACAAACTGTTAAAAAGCGTTATCGTTTTTGGAAATTGCCGGCAGGTTCTTTAAATAGCAGCACAGAAGATGTACCCATGAAAATACTACTGATCGAAGACGAGCCTAAAGTTGCCGCTTTTATTAAACGTGGGCTGGAGGAACAACAGCACAACGTGGAAGTGGCCTATGATGGAATTGCAGGAGAAAAGATGGTGTCCCAACATCCTTATGATCTGCTGATCCTGGACGTAATGCTGCCTGGCATGAACGGCCTGGAACTTTGTAAAAGGATCCGCAGCCAGGAGATCCATACCCCCATTCTCATGCTCACCGCTTTGAGCGCCACCAATGATGTAGTGGATGGCCTGCATGCAGGAGCGGATGATTACCTGGCAAAACCCTTTCACTTTTCAGAACTGCTGGCACGCATACAGGCGCTCACCCGCCGCCGCTACCGCCAGGACCCGGAAAAAGTGACCCTGGAGTTTGAAGACCTGCAACTGGATACCCAAACCAAGACCGGTCATCGCCAGGGCAAAGAAATCATTCTCACTGCCAAGGAATATGCGCTGCTGGAGCTTTTCATGCGCAACCCGCAAAAGGTGCTTTCGCGCGCCTTCATTGCAGAAGCCGTGTGGGGATTGGACTTCGACAGCGGGACCAATACAATAGACGTGTATGTCAATTACCTCCGTAATAAAATAGAAAAGGGTTTCAGCGGCGAGCGTCTCATTCATACCGTGGTGGGCATGGGTTACGTGCTTAAAGTGAAGACGGCCAACGCCTGACCCGTTTCTTAACACCAAGCCCCGTATGAAGATCCGTCACCGTTTGTCGCTGCAATTTGCCCTGATCTGTGGAGTGTTGCTGCTGGCCATTTTCAGCCTGGTTTATTTTTTGTCGAGCCATTACATTGACTCCGCCTTCTTTGGGCAGTTGCAGGACCGTGCACTGATCACGGCGCAGGTGTACCTGGAAAAAGATGAACTGGCCAAGCGCAAATTCCAGGAGATCCAGAAAAAATACCTCAATGCCATCCCTAACGAAGTAAGCAATATTTACGACGACCAGGATAATGCAGTCTTCATAGACAATACCCACTATAACTGGAAACCCACACTGCTGGACAATATCCGGAGAGACCGCCTGTTTTATTTCATGGCAAACGGGCAGCCCGCAGTGGGGATTTATTATACCGATAACCAGGGGAATTACGTGGTGATCGTTACGGCCCCAGACCTGGTGGGCAAGCGCCAGTTGCACTCCCTGCTGGTGATCCTGGCCTGCACCTTTGCGTTAAGCCTGCTGCTCATTTTCTTCGCCGGCCAGTGGTTTGCCGCCAGGGCGCTCATGCCTATAGCCAGCATTAACCGGCAGGTGCAGCGCATCCGGTCTACGAACCTGCATCACCGCGTGCGCAGGGGCCGCAATAATGATGAAGTGGATGAACTGGCCAGTAATTTCAACGAGCTGCTGGCCCACCTGGAAGCAGCGTTCAACACGCAGCGATCCTTTGTGAGCAATGCTTCGCATGAATTGCGCACACCACTCACCACCATCATCGGGGAAATTGAAGTGACCCTGCAAAAGACCCGTGACCCCCAGGCCTACCTGGAAACCCTGCATTCCGTACTCGATGAATCTGTGAAATTAAAGAACATCACAGACGGCTTGCTGCAATTGACCAAAACAGACTTTTCCCTGCCGGGCGTGGCGCCGTATTTTATCCGGGTGGATGAATTGCTGATGGAACTGCAAACCGAATTTTCCACGGAGAAGCCGCCAGGGATCGTATTGCTGCATTTTGAAAACCTGCCGGAAGACCCGGAGGCATTGAGTGTGATGGGCAATGAGGCGCTGATGAAACTGGCCTTCCAGAATATTCTGAAGAACGCATTCAAGTTTTCGCATTATAAGCCGGTGACCGTTACGTTGCGGATGGCCCCCCAGTTGCATATTGAGATCAAAGACCAGGGCATTGGCATTGCCCCGGAAGACCTGAAGAACATTTTTCTGCCGCTGTTCCGGGCGCCCAATGCGTATGCGTTTGATGGGTATGGGATAGGGCTGGCGTTAACGCAGAAGATCCTGGAATTGCATGGCGCAAAGATCAGCGTGGAGAGTGTGCAGGGGGAGGGGAGCACGTTTCATGTGCAGTTTAAGTAGTTAGTGATAGAAGGGGAGCTGGGTGTCTTGTGTTAGCAGGAGCAAAATGCTTTCCAGTACGGGCCACAGGCAGAGGGTAACGGCCAGCAGCAGCGCCCCCTTTATAATGAAATAGGGATAATTATCTGCCGCCAGTTCATGGAGGTTTTTTCTCCGGCCCACGAAAATGGCGCATAGCTCGGCTGATAGCAGCTGGACAAATAAGAACCATAACAAGGATACCCCGGTACAGCTGCAAAAGGTTTTTAGCACTGCCATGGGTAGGTTGGAGCCCCCGGCGGCATAAATATTCCCGAATGCGTTGCTGAGTGTATCAATACCTTTCAGGCTATTCAATATGCCTGCGGCAAGCAGCGCGGCAAACCAGGTGCCGCCGGCGCGGGACAGCTCGCCCATGCCAAGCCCGGGAAGTTTACGCACCAGCAGTTTCAGTACTGCAAGCAGGAATGTGACATGTAGTATAATGGCAATGGCAAGGGCAAATGTCTTGTACATGGACAAATTATTTTGATTTTAGTGATATTCTCCAATATGCAGGATTACTTACTTCCGCGGGCAAAACACCCGGTTGGAAATTAGGAGCGGTCGTTTCCCAGCATACATAATGCGTTTGCTGATAGTCGAAATATTGACCGCTGTAGGGAAGATTGATAGCTATGACAGCGTGGCGGTAGTGTTCACTGCTCAGCAGGCAGAGGTCATAGTCATAATGCGCCAGCATTGTGTATAGCAGCAGGGCGCGCGTATCGCAATCGCCTTTCAGCGTAGCCATGAATTCTACCGGTGTGTTGATGCCGAAACGCTCGTTACCATCGCACTGTGCATCAGGGCGGGTCAATTGGTCACGGATAAAGTGATCCGCGTATAATGCCGGGTCACAGGAATCAGGTAATACCAGGCTATAGGGGATCTGCTGCACAAAACACACTATCATTTCTGCAAAGGCCTTGCGTGACAGCTGCTGCTGCAGCTGGATGGAATCGAATAACTGGTAGACACCGCCTAACTGGCCTTCGTCCTTTACTTTCAACCGGTACAATACTTCATCATAGGCGCGGGGGGAAGAAGATGGTACTGTGAGATCGTGCTTATATTGGCGGGCAGCCTGGTATGCGCTATTGTAAACGGACAGATTGCCGGCATACTGTTGCCCGTTGTAACCCTGCCAGGAAGCATAGTGACTGATGAGAAAGTCGGCGGACGGCTGATCGGCGGTGGCTGGTGCAGGACGGATGGTTTGGCGCCAGGTGTGCGGCCGCACCTTACCGGTCACCGCATGTGTATGGGATGTAAGAAATACCCCTGCAACAATGACGGCTGCTATTGCCACCAGCGCCAGGCGGCTTGCCCATTCCCATACTGCAGCCGGCACCAGCCGAAGCGCCAGCAAAATGCAAATAAGCGGTAATACAATGCCCCAGTAAGGTGCTAATACTCCGATGAGGATGAAGCTTAGCATAACCAGCGGAATGCCTATAAATAATTCGGCACAGCCGGTAGCCCAATCTGTATGGTGGTGCTGGGGCCTGTATTCCCAGGCACCCCATTGCCGTTGATGGGTGGACACAAGTTCGCTGCGTACATACGCTCCGTTGCGCTGGTTGTAACCGGTAGGGACGGGCGGTGCGTTTGTCACCGCGGGTTCAGGCGGGAAGTTGATGTGCTGGTGCAGGTATCTCTTCTCTACATATGTTTCCGGGATGAAGTCGATCAAATAGCCATGGATAACGGCGTGCATGGTACCAAATACCTCGTGCCCATCATGCTGGTGAAGCATTTGGCTCACGATTGCGCCCTCTTCAACATGCGGTTCGTGAATGTTTGCATTAAAACGCCGGTCATCGCCCTGCAACGATGCGGTGAGCCTGTCTGGTAGCTTTTCTTTCGATATAGGGGTGCCGGGTAGCGGTGCGTTGGTGGGCGAACGCCGCAAATCGTAAATGTGGGCCTCATATAACCGGAAGTTATAGAAGCGGCAATGCTGAAAGCCAGGCTCCGTAAGCATATCCAACTCTCCCCAATATTTTCCTTCCAGTATGCCCTCAATAGCGGTTTTACGTAATACATGCCGCGTCTGTTCAATGAGCTGGTATGCACCCTGCTCGTCTTCAAGCACGGGAAGTGCTTCCGTATCATGTGCTTCCATATCATGTGCTTCCGGCACAGCCGTTGCCGGCACCGCAGCAAGGGGCTGTACCGGCGCAAGTGTGGCCGTTTTTTTCCGGCGGAGGAAAAAATAGGCAAGGCCTGCCAGTAATAATAATAAGATGATGATGATGATGATGATGATGATGATCAATGTGGATCGGCGTAAAGGTGGTGGAGTAAATCTTGTTCCGGCAGTGGAACGTAAGTGGCTGGTTTCCGTACCGTGCGAAATGGCGGGTCTGCCCAGTACTCAAAGCGTTCCAGCACTTGCGGGCGGGGAGGGGCCTGCAGCTTTTCCATCATTGCATTGTAGCGTGCGGGCGATGCTTTCAGCTGTTGCAGGACATGGTGCAGGTTTGCCATGGTCTCATGGTGAAAGCCTGCCACTTTTTGAGTGAGCAACTGCTGGTAGCCTTGTTTGAAATCTGCGTAAGCTTCTAATATCAGCCGGTATTCGATCAGGGTTTTCTGAAAATAGTAGTCGTTGGTGCGCAGCTCCCCAAGGTCTGCGTCCAGGATGGCTCCCGGGTAGTTAGGGTGTGCCTGCATGTCACTTACCATGTCCCGGATGTTTTGTAATTGATGGTGGCCGTTACGTTTGCCACTGAGGGGAATGTTGCGGATACGGAATTTGAGCCGGATGGGCAACAGGAAAATGGCGCAGGTAGCCAACGTGAGCGCCCATGCGCCCGGCGCGTGATGAATGGTGAGCCGGATAGCTTTTGTATAGGCATCCTTCATCATCCGGGCATCGCCAAAGAGCATCACATTCAGCGGTTGCGCTACGAGCACGGCGATGAAAATGATCAGCAAGAGGCGAAACAGCATGGAGGCGCTGCGGAGCGGATGCACGGAAATTGCCTGCACCCGCTGCCGCGCGTCTTCGTCTATCGGGAGCAGCAGCGGCGAGATAGTGTATAGCAACAACAAATAAATGCAACTCAGGAGCGCGGCCCATAAGCCCGCTATCAGGTAGCTCCCTACGCCAATCGCGGGGAACAGGTGGTGGGTGAAGGAGCCGGCGCTGGCAAGGCAACCGGCAAAGATCAGCTGCACGAACAACCCGATAAAGGCAAAGTAAAACTGGATACGGAGACTGCATTTGCCGATGATATAGGCATCTTCCCCGGAAAAAAAGCAGAGGAAGGTACGGACCTTACGCAGGGATTGTTTCATCAGGCGCCAGTTTTTGGATGTAGTCGTCCAGGTTGTCATCAATATGCTGCTTTTCGCGGCGCTTATACTGCTCTACTGCGTAATCAGTAAGTTCCTGCTGTATCTCGCTCAACTTTATTTTTTCATGGGCCAGCCGGTGTGCTTCATGGTTGATGATCAGGTGACGTTCCAGGCCTTTTTTGTCTTTATAATAATCGTACCGTACCTCGATGCCATTTTCCGCGCGGATCATTTCATCACGGTTTTCTGCGAGGTAGTCATAGGGTGTTTTTACCAGCATCAGTTTGAAGAAGACAGGTGTAAGCTCGATAGCGAGGAACAGTAAGGTGATAAAAAGGGAGATAGTGGTACCGGCTATTTCATGCGCTTTTTGGATACGGATGAGGAGGCCGTCGAGTGTAGCGGCTTTTTGCTCACTATTGGCTATTTCCTCTTTCATTTCTCCCTGGTACCGTTTGATATCTTCAAGGGCAGATAGATATTCCGGGGTGTTCTTTAAATTCTTTATTTCTGCTTCGATTATATGGGCTTGATCATCCAATGCTTTTGCACGCGGGCCATAAGCCGCACCATTTCCATTTTTCCCAATGGTTTCATTTAAGATCTCTTGCCGGAGATTTGCTACCTGCGCTTCTTTCAGATCGATATCATTCTGAAGTTTTTTGAGTTTGTTTTTAGTTTCTGCCACCTTCTTTTCAAAATTCACATTTGCCTGTATAATGCCGTTTTCCTTTTCCTTGTCTTGCTGTTTTTGAATGGCCAGATCAATCTCTGTTTTAAACATGCGGATCTCCACCGGCTTGGAAATGGTCAGCGCTATAATGGTGCCCATGATCAGGCGAGGTATGGCGCTTTTAAATTCATCCCAGGTGATCGCTTCCGTACCATCACCTTTACCCGTGCTGGTTACAATAAAGCGGTCAATGTTGAAGATGATCAATCCCCATATCACACCAAATAGCGTGGAGAGGATAACGGTATGCAGGTCAGACGGAATGTAGTTGGCTGCCTGCCCCACCATCCTGGTTTTGTCCAGCACATCTGCAGCCTTTGGCGCAAAAATAGTATAGAACGCATACCCGCCCGCAAGCCCTGCCATGGCGCCTGTAGCCAGTACTATGCCACCCAGGCAAAGGTATTTCACCTGGTCGCTGTAAGTGGCGCGTTCCAGCAGATAACGGTCACCGCCGGCGGCTTTCCAAAGAAAGCGCATGATAGCGTTGGACTTTGGCGTTACGTAATAGTCTCTTTCTCTCATAAAAAGTCAGATTGTTTATAGGGGGAATATTTAATGCTTCGGGAATGCTGTCTGCATGTCACCGGTTGTATCCTGGTGCGGAGCGGTTGTTTTGGGATGCACGGTTTTGCAGATATTAATTTGACAGGAGGGGGGACAGGCGGCATCTTATCGAAGCCTGAAAGGCCAAGTGATGCATAGGGATGCTGGTATTTCAGCTGGGGCGTAAGATCCAGGGTAAAGTGCTCCTGTTTAAAAAGTCCCTGCACGGTAAACAACACCTGTTGTGGCCGTACATGCTGCAGGTCCAGCACCAGCGGGCCATTACGTGTAGTAATGCAGATGCCTTTCAGCCGGTACCAGAGTGCATTCCGGAAACAGTAAGCGATGACCACATAACTGTTGGAGAAGCGATGGAGGGTAGGATACGAGAGATAATCCACCCCGGGGCGCCAGCGCAGGCAAAGCAGGTACCACAGTGCCTTTCCCGCTACAATAGCGGCAAATCGCATTCTTTTACCCAACGGACGGATAGCATCAGAGATGGTAAGCGGGGTATACATCTTTATGGTTTAGGGATCAACGCCAGGCAGGGGTAGGAACCCGGGCGATTTTGGTGCTGACCTAAATTAGTGAAAAAATGAAACAACCCAAATTTTATTTAGCATCCAGGGAACGTGGACAGTTGATTGCTGTTACGTCCATACAAAGTTAAAAAGGCCGCGATAATCCGGGTTACGGGTAACCGTAAAGGATGGGGAAGGAAAAAAAGGCTTTTGGCCTGGATAGATTGGTCCGGGACATATTGTGTGCTATAAAACATAACGGTGGTTTGTCCGTGCCATTTTGTATCTTGCCCCGGTTATCGTATTTACCCCAAAAAATACCTTGCCCCACGCAAGGCCCGAACCCCAAACATTTTTAATCCCCAATCCCCTTTCACATGAAAACTTACATTTCAGTATTGTTCCTGATGTGCTTCAGTATGATCTTACGTGGACAAGCACCATTAAATGAGAACCGCGTCACTACAACAGTAACGGACCTGATGCCGGTATTTTCCGATGACACCAACAAATTGCCGGACCAGTTCAATCCACATGCCAGCGCTGTAGCCCCACGTGGCCAGCAGGTGGCCGCCCTGCGGAATATACTGAAGAACAACCCTGGCGTGATGCTAAATGTTGTGGGCGCCGATGTTTACAACAAAGTTGACACTAGCCTCGACGTTTCCAGACTAACAACCGATAAGGCCAAAGCATTCCTGGCCACAAACGCAGACAGTGTGGCAAAATACCTGCGGGCCAAAGGCATTACCGCGGATATGATCACGGCCACGGGCTCTACCGGGTTTGCTCGTAACGATACTCATTTTACAAAAAAAATAACCCTGGGCACTGGCACCAAGTTCAGGGTAGTTTACAAAACATCAGATTCCTACATCGTAAAGCTTGGCAACTGGTCTGATAGTGCCAACAACGCCCTGTATAACCGGACGTCAGATAACCAGCAGGTATATTACTCCATACCCCTGGATCAGCTGGACTACCTGAGCGCTCCGCTGCTGAGCACCTGGGGGGTAACCGGCGGCGTATTTGCCATTCCTTTCAAATACCGGCCGCAGGACGGCAGCTTTGAGCCCTCATTTTCTGTGAACGGTGGCGCAGGTGTTCAGCTCAATTTTAATCACCGGGATGTTAAAAGCCTGACGATCCTGGGGGCCATCGGCGCATCTACCGTGCAGCTCAGCAGCTACAATGCAAAATTGCCGGAAGGAACAGAAAAGTTGACCACTGCCGGTTTTACGCCGTCCGTGAGCTTCATCTATCAATACAAAAAATTGCAGGTCGGCATCCCCATCGGCCTGGATGTGATCTTCGATAACCATACTTATAACTGGTCCAACCAGGCCAAACCCTGGATCGCCCTGTCGCTCGGGATCGGCATTTTTACCAGTTCCAAGCCGGCGGAAGAAGTGGGGCAAAACCATTAAAACCACCAGCGGCCCTTCTGGCAGGAAGGGCCGCATTAAGGCACCTTCATACCGGCAACCATGACCAGTCCCGGTTTCCCTTGCAATTGTTGCCCTGTGCCACACGCCGCACTAACCCGGGCAGGTCCCAGGGTTAACCTGCCAGGACCGTTGCACATCCCCCGCTTTTCCATCTCCCGCATTCTCCCTACATTCGTACTCCCGCATAGCCTGCCTTCTTTTTGTACTGTTTACCACCTGTAGCATTTTTTTACCGCGCATGTACCGTAGCCATAACTTGTGATTTATTCATCATCACCGCTCGGAATTAGCTGTTAATTAAAACCTAACAGGCTTTTTTAATAGCTTTTTAATCCTGTTTTAATACATCACAAGTTATTGCATATGATCTTTGCGACCGAAATTGGATAACGTATGACCTGTCGCCTTGTATTAGTTTTTTCCTTGTTGTTTTGCTGTACCCGCAGCAGTGCCCAGCAGGCCGACACCCTGGCCCTGACATTGCCGGAGGCAGAACAACAACTCCTGCAAAAGAACATTCCCTTGCTGGCCCAGCGCTACAGCCTGGACTCTGCCAAGGCAGCGGAAGTTACCGCCAAACTGTGGGACAACCCCACGCTCTATCTGGAGAATGTGCTTTATAACCCCACCAACCACAAAGTACTTGACTTTTCTTCCGAAGGTGAACGCCAGGCCCAGTTGGCCCAGGTGTTTAAGATAGCCGGCCAGCGCAACAAAGCCGTGAAGGTGGCCCAGAGCGCATCCCGCATGACGGAGTACCAGTTCTACGACCTGCTCCGCACCCTGCGCTTCACCCTGCGCGATGATTTTTACCGCCTTTATTACGCAGAGCAATCCATCAACCTTTATGCGGAACAGATCTCTTCCCTGCAAAAGATCCTGCACGCATTTGAAGACCAGTACAAACAAGGCAACGTATCGCTGAAAGACGTACTGCGCATCCGCTCCCTGCTCTATGACCTGCAAAGCGATGAAGCCCAGGCCCACCAGGACCTGCAAGGTACCCTGAGCGACCTGCAGCAACTGCTGCGCATACCCGCCACCACGCCGGTAAAACCCGTGCTGCCGGATGCTGCGCAAACCCCGCCCAATGTGGCCTCCTTCAGCTATCCGCAACTGCTGGACAGCGCCCGTGCTAACCGGTACGACCTGAAGATTGCACAGGAGAATGTAAATTATAATGACCTGAACCTGCGCCTGCAACGCTCCCTGGCCGTGCCGGATGTTGCCGTGGGCCTCACATACGACCGCCAGGGCAACTTTGCGCCCAACTACAACGGTCTTTCCGTTTCCCTGCCCATCCCGCTGTGGAACCGTAACCAGGGTAATATCAAGATGGCCCACGCCACCCTGGAAGCCAGCAAGCTGCAGCTGCAAAGCTCCCAGGACCAGCTGGAACATGACGTGATGGACAGCTACCAGCAGGCCATCCGCACCCAGCAACTGCTGCAGCAGGTAGATCCCGCCTTTGCCAGCGACTACACCCACCTGCTGGGAGAAGTGCAAAAGAACTTCCAGGCCCACAACCTGAACCTGCTGGAGTTCATTGACCTGTACGGCTCTTACCGCGAAACAGTGCTCAAGCTCAATAACCTCCGCTACAACGAGCTGCAGGCGCTGGAGAACGTGAACTTTGCCACCGGTACCACCATTTACCAACTTTAAAAAGAATTGTCATGCCATATATTTTCAAGCAACGTATTGTTACTTCTGTTTTCGGTATCGGTCTGATGGCCGCTGCGCTCACGGCCTGCACCTCTCATAAAACAGAGGAAAGCGGTGAGGAGCAGGGCTGGGTGCTCTCTGATTCCATGCTGCATACCCTGCGCATTGACACTGCCACCGCCCGCCCGGTGGAAAGCGAAATATCCCTCACGGGTAAGATCGCGCCCAATGAAGACGAAGTGGCCCGCATCTTCCCGATGGTGAGCGGCGTGGTTACTTCCATGAAAGCCCAATCCGGCGACCTGGTGAAAGCCGGTGAAACCCTGGCCGTGCTGCACTCCCCGGAAATGGCCGGCTACACGGCAGACCAAAGCGTGAACAAAAGCGCCCTGGCCACGGCAAAACGCAATCTCGATGTGGCTGAATCTTTTTATAAAAGCGGCCTGTCTTCGCAGAAGGAACTGGAAGAAGCCCGCGCAGAATATGCCAAAGCCGAAGCAGAACTGAACCGCGCTAACACGGTACTGTCTATCAACGGCGGCGGCAATGCCAAATCTGACTACCTCGTAAAATCTCCCATCACTGGTTTCGTGATCAGCCGTTCCGGTGCAGAGCATATGCAATGGCGCCCGGACAACACCGAGCCCATTTTTGTGATTGCCAACCTGCGCTCCGTGTGGGCCATGATCAACGTATACGAATCTGACATTGCCAACGTGAAGGAAGGCGATAACGTGGCCATCACCACGCTGTCTTACCCCGACAAGATCTTCAACGGTAAAGTGCAGAAATTGTATAACACACTGGATCCCGATAATAAAGTGATGAAAGCCCGCGTGAGCATTGACAACCCGGATTTCCTGCTGAAGCCTGAAATGTTTGTAAGTGTGAAGGCACAGCGCCACGCCGCCGCAGAAGGCGTGAGCATTCCCAGCCGTGGTATCATCTTCGATAACGATAAGCAATACGTGCTGGTGCTCACCCATGCAGAACCTAAGATAGCCATCCGTGAGATCACCGTGGCCCGCACCGTGGAAGACCGCGCATACATCAGCAGTGGCCTGAAGGAAGGCGATGAGGTGATCGCTTCCCGCCAGGTATTCATCTATGAGTCGCTGAAAAAGTAAATCGTTTGCCGCTGCGCGGAATGCAAATGCCTGTAGCGCCCATGGCGCACGGGCTTCAGAAAACAATGCAACATGAACAAAGTCATTAAAGCCGTACTGGCGTTTTCGCTAAAAAATAAATACTTCGTTTTTGCGGCGGCGTTAGGCCTGGCGGTGTGGGGCTTCATCAGCTTCAACCAGATCGGGATAGACGCCTTCCCGGACGTAACCAATACCTCTGTCACCATCATCACCCAATGGCCGGGCCGCTCCGCGGAAGAAGTGGAGAAATTTGTGACCCGCCCCATTGAGATCGCTATGAACCGCGACCAGGGCAAGACCAGCATCCGCTCTTCTTCGCTCTTTGGTCTGTCTGTGGTGAAAGTGATCTTTGACGATGATATCAACGACGCCTTTGCGCGGGTGCAGGTAAATAATAACCTGCCCTCGGCTGATCTGCCGGATGGCGCTGACCCCGAAATTGAGCCGCCCTATGGCCCTACCGGTGAGATCTTCCGCTATACCCTGGCCAGCAACAAGCTGTCTACCCAGGAGCTGAAAACCGTGCAGGACTGGGTGGTAGAGCGCAACCTGCTTTCCGTGCCCGGTGTGGCAGACATCGTGAGCTTTGGTGGTTCTGTAAAAGCCTACCAGGTAACCATGGATCCCGGGAAGGCGGTGCAGTACAATATTTCCGCCAAGGAAATGTTTGAAGCCCTGAGCAAGAGCAACGTGAACGTGGGCGGCGATGTGATCGTGAAGAATGGCCAGGCCTACGTGGTACGCGGTATCGGTATCCTGAACAGCGTAGACGAGATCAAGAACGTAATTATAGACAATATCAATGGCACGCCTATCCTGGTAAAGGACGTGGCGGAAGTATCCATCAGCAGCCTGCCCCGCCTGGGCCAGGTGGGCCGTGATAAAGATAATGACGTGGTGGAAGGCATCGTGGTTATGCGTAAAGGCGAAAACCCGTCAAACGTGATCGATGCGCTGAAACTGAAGGTGAATGAGCTGAATGAAAAGATCCTGCCGGACGATGTAAAGATCAAGCCTTTCTATAACCGCGAAGACCTGATCCACTTTGCATTGCACACGGTGATCCACAATATGCTGGAAGGTATCATCTTCGTGACGGTGATCGTATTCCTGTTCATGGCAGACTGGCGCACTACGCTGATCGTAGGCCTTATCATCCCGCTGGCGCTGTTGTTTGCGTTTGTGTGTATGAAGCTGAAGGGCATGTCTGCCAACCTGCTGTCGATGGGGGCGATAGACTTCGGTATCATCATTGACGGGGCCGTGGTGATGGTGGAAGGCATCTTCGTAATGCTGGACCACCGGGCACACAAGGAGGGCATGGAGAAATTCAACAAGCTGAGTAAACTGGGCATGATCCGCAAGGCCAGCCTGGTGAATGGTAAGGGGATCTTCTTTGCCAAGATGATCATCATCACTGGTTTGCTGCCCATCTTCACCTTTGAGAAAGTAGAAGGTAAGATGTTCTCCCCGCTGGCATGGACCCTGGGCTTTGCGCTGCTGGGCGCACTCATTCTTACGTTTACGTTAGTGCCGGCACTGGCCAGCGTTTTACTGCGCAAGAATGTAAAAGAAAAAGAAACATTCTTTATCCGTTTCATACACCGCACGGTGCTGGGCACGTTCAACCGCAGCTTCCGCAACCGCAAGGTGGTATTCCCTGTGGCCATGGTGGTATTGGGCATTGGCCTGTACTGTTTCTCCTTCCTGGGTACGGAGTTCCTGCCCCAGCTCAATGAAGGCGCCATCTATATCCGCGCTACCGGCCCGCTGAGCACTTCCCTGGATGAATCCGTGAAGCTGGCAAACGTGATCCGCAGGCGCCTGGGTGAGTTCCCCGAAGTAAAACAGGTAATGTCGCAAACCGGCCGCCCGAACGATGGTACCGATGCTACCGGCTTCTACAACATGGAGTTCCACGTAGATATCTACCCGCAGGACGATTGGAAAAGCAAGATCTCCAAGCAGGAACTGATAGACCGCATGAACAAGCGCCTCTCTGACCTGCCGGGTATTTCCCTGAATTTCTCCCAGCCGATCACGGACAACGTGGAAGAAGCCGTATCCGGCGTAAAAGGTTCCATCGTGGTGAAGCTGTTTGGAGATGACTTCAAGATCGTCGAGGAGAAAGAAGATTCCATCCAGGCTATCCTGGCCAAAGTGCCTGGTATAGCAGACCTGGGCATCCTGCGCAACCTGGGGCAGCCCGAATTGCGCATCAACCTGGACCAGCAAAAGATGGCACTCTATGGCGTAACTACCGAAGATGCAAACAGCGTAGTGGAAATGGCGATCGGTGGTAAATCCGCTACCAAGATCTATGAAGGGGAGCGTTATTTTGACCTGCGCATCCGCTACCCGGAAGCGTTCCGGGAAGATGAGAACGCGATCGGCAGCCTGATGGTACCCACCATCCGTGGCAATAAGATCCCGCTGAAAGAAATTGCGGATATCCAGCACGTGCTGGGCCCCAGCATGATCTACCGCGATAAGCATGCACGTTATGGCGCCATCAAGTTCTCCGTACGTGGGCGCGATATGGGTAGCACCATTGCGGAAGCGCAGTCCAAGGTGAATGCGGCCATCCATATTCCCAAAGGTTATTCCCTGGAGTGGGCCGGCGATTTCGAAAACCAGCAGCGCGCTACCAAACGCCTGACGCAGGTGGTGCCCATTTCCCTGCTGCTGATCTTCCTGATCCTTTACATTTTGTTCGGCTCATTTAAAGATGCAGGCCTGGTGCTGATCAACGTGCCGTTTGCGATCATTGGCGGTATCTTCTCCATCTGGATCACGGGCATCAACTTCAGTATCTCCGGTGGTATCGGGTTCATCGCCTTGTTTGGTATTTGTGTGCAGAACGGGGTGATCCTGCTGTCGCGCTTTAAGGAGAACATGCGCACCATGCACATGACGGATGACAATGACCTGCAAACCGCCATCCGTGAGGGTGTGGAGGCCTTGATCCGCCCGATTATCATGACGGCGATGATGGCTGCCATCGGGTTGCTGCCGGCTGCTATCAGCCATGGCATTGGTTCAGAAACGGCAAGACCGCTGGCCCGCGTAGTGATCGGTGGGTTGATCACGAACTCCATCTTTGTGCTGTTCGTGTTCCCGATCGTATTTTATTGGAGCTACCGGCACGTGGTAAAGGATAATGACCCTGCCACTGCTGCTAAATAAAAATAACTGGTTAGATGTAAAGAGGGCGCCCACACAGGACGCCCTCTTTTATTTTACAATCTGTTTTTGAAAGTATTCACGATTGTCTCAGATCTCCTCCGTTTTTTCTATTGTTCCATCTGCCTCCAGGTTTGTTCTGTCCACCGGTACTGGCTGCAGGTGCGATTTTTTAGGATGGGGCATATCACCCAGCAGGATGGCCCAGGCGCTCAGGTAATCGATGCGCTCAAAGATGATCTTCATGATGGCAATAAGGGGAATGGCCAGGAACATGCCGGAAATGCCCCACAGCATGTTGCCCAGCACCACGCCGATGATGGTCACAAGGGCATTGATCTTCACCTTGGAGCCTACAATGCGGGGCAGCAGTACGTTGGAATCAACCAGGTGCACCAGGAACAGGGCCAGCCCTACCTGCACGGCGCCAAGAAGGTTGCCGGTGGTAAGGGTTACGATCATGCTGATCACGATGGCGGTAAAGATGCCCAGGTAAGGTACCAGGTTAAAGATGGCCGCCATGATGCCCAGCAGCAGGCCGTATCGCAGTCCCAGTACGGCAAACAAGGCACAGTTCAGGATGGCGACGATCAGCATTTCCAGCATCAGGCCACTCACATAGCTTTTAATGATGTAGCGCGTTTGCGCCACAATGTCCAGCAGCTTGTCGCGGTGCTGCTCTTTGATCAGCTTTACCAGGAAGGAGAGCAGGAGGGTACGGTATAACAATAAAAAGAAAGCATACAACATGACAAATACGCAGAACACCAGCAGGCTGCCAATGGAGAACACGGTGGAGCTGATAAACGTAGTGGCAGATCCCAAAGTGCCCATGGCCAGTTTTTCCACGTAGTTGGTCTGCCGCGCCACATCGATCCTGAAATGCCGCCACACCCATTGCTGGCTGCTGTACACGGAGCGCATAAGCTGTTTTTGCAGCAGCGGGAAGTCAGATGCGAAGGATGACATCTGTGCCCCCAGGAGCGTAAAAACAGCAGCCAGTAACAGCACAAAGGCAAACACGGAGACGAGGGCGGCCAGCCACCTTGGCCAGCCTTTGTGCTCCAGGAAGCTGGCAAAGGGCAGCAGCATGATGGCCAGCAGGAATGCAAAGACCAGCGGCACAATAATGCTCTGGCCCATATGGGCTATAAAGATGATCAGGATAATGGATAATAATGTGTAGGTAAGTCGGGCATTGAATGGGAGCCTTACTTCGTTCATAAAGTGTAATTGGAGAATGATTGTAACAGCACTGACGGAAAATACGAATAAAAAAGCCATTGGCCCGGGGAAAACCGTCCAATGGCAGATTTACAATATCTGTGCCGTTTGCCCGGGTTGCTACACTACCGGTACGTTCAGTTCGTACGTGCCGGGGCGGAGAATGCCCAGGAAAAAGTTGTTGCTGCTCATCTTATAATACCCTTCGGTGTGGATGCGCTCTATAAGCCCGTACAGCTGCATGCCGGCCACCACGAAATTGGTTTGCACTGTTACCTGCAGGTAGCGGCCCGCTGGCAGCTCCTTGGTCAACAGGCGGTCCGGGTAAGTGGAGAGGATGTATTGGTGCGCGGCCAGTTCGTTCAGGGGCACCAGCAGGCCAAAGAACATATAAAGTTGTTCGTAGTGGGTCACGGGTACGGAATCCAGCGTGCCGGTGATCACACGGGCATTGGGCACCTGGATCTTTTCCAGCATTTCATGAAAGCGCTGGTCGTACTGCGGCACGCCCTGGACCAGCTGCCCGATGGGATCATTTTCCCGGGGCACCAGGTCATAGTATAAAATAAAAGCCGGCAGGTTCACTTCCTGCACGATCTGGTTTTCGAAAAAAGGCTGCGTGGTAGGCGCCACTTTGCTGGCAGTGAGGTGCAGGGTGCGCTTTTCGTTCTGTAACTGGGGCAGGCGGCGGAAGTCTGTAGCGGAGGATGAAAAATGGTTGGCAAATGCTTTTGAGAAAGAGGCTTTAGTAGCATAGCCACAGCGTTCACCTACCTCGCTGATGTTATATCCACCGTAACGCAGCATGGCAGCAGCTACTTCCAGCCGGTGGCGTTTGAGATAATGCCCGTAAGGTTCTCCTGTAAGTTTCTCAAATACGTGATAAAAATGAGAATAGGACATGAACAGGTGCGAAGCCGCATCTTTCAGGGTGATTGGCTCTGCCAGATGGTTGTCGGCATAGCAGATCGCTTTATATACTACCTCCCAATGCTGTTGTAATGTACTGGGCTTAACGCTCCCCATATGGATTCGATTTGCGTGATGTCGTACGTTGATTGCAGCGCATAAATTTGACCGATGAAACCTGGCAACGAAACAAACTGGTTGATGGACCCGGGGTTATTTGATAATCTCCTTTACAAATTAAACATATTGGAATCAAATAATAAAACAAAAACAATATGTGTCAAGGTAACTATATGTCATTATTTATATGTTTCCTGGTTGTCAATTCCATCCTTTTTTATGCCCGGTTTAGCTAAAATGGGCCACCACGGCCTGCTGATACCGGTTTAGCCCCGGGAAGACCTGCCGGCACTGCCGGAAGGCCGACTGGCTACAGGGAAATGATAATTCGCTAAACCGGACAACTTTTTCGCTATTACAAGTATAGTAAAAAATAATCTATTAAATAATAATTAAATAAAATAAAATAACAATGTTTTTGCGGATACCGCCACAGCGCGGTATTTCAGCACCCGGGAGACCACCTTGCCACGGGGCGATGGGCGCAAAAACCGGGATCTTCATTTCCAAACCGTTTATAAAAACCGCTAAAACGGCTCCTGCCCATCCTGTTTTTGAACGTGAATTATTTTAATTTTGCAGCGGGCTGTGCTACTATACTTTTTTGTGGAAAAAGACGTTTATTAAGGCAGTCAGCCATATCACGCTAAATTGATACTCCTTGAAGAAGTTTCCCCTTTTACTCCTGTTATTGATAATGATGTCCGGCGCCACGTATGCACAATACTGGCAGGGCGGTATATTCCTGGGTGCGGCCAATTATAGTGGCGACCTGGTACAGAAGCGGGTGGATTTCCGCTATACCGGTATTGCGGCGGGCCTGCTCATCAAGCGGGATTTCAACCCGCATTTTACACTGCGCGCTTCGCTTACTTACGGGCGTGTATCCGGAGCCGATAGTACCAATACAGCAAAAGACCTGGTGGCACGCAACCTGAGTTTCCGTTCTCCCATCTGGGAAGGTGCGGTGATCGCGGAAGGCAACCTGCTGGATATAGACGATAAAGGTTTTACACCGTACGCATTTGCCGGTATAGGCCTGTTTAGCTTTTACCCGAGCACGCGCATGGCAAATGGCAACTGGGTATCGCTACGCCGTTATTCTACCGAAGGCGAAGGCCTGCCGCAGTACCCGGACCGTTCCATGTACAACCTGGTATCGGTGTCTATCCCGTTTGGGGTAGGTTTTAAATGGAATGTAACGGACCATATTCAAATGGGTATAGAAGTAGGGCTGCGCAAAACGTTCACGGATTATATTGATGATGTGAGCAAGGGCTACGTGGATCAGAACACCCTGATCCTGGAAAGAGGCACCACTGCGGCGAAGCTGGCTTACCGCGGCGATGAATTGACGAAGAATGGTACGCCCGGCACCTATCCACCGGATGGCTTCCCCCGTGGTAATCCCAAGCAAAAGGACTGGTACAGCTTCTCCGGCCTTACCGTTACCTACCGTTTTGGTGGAGGCGGGTCCGGCAGGTGGGGCAAGCAAAAGGTATCCACCTGTCCTAAGTTTTAAACACGGGTAACACCTGGAAGTACAGCAAATTATCCATATTATATAAGGGAAGGGCCGGCCACCAGCTGGTCCTTTTTCGTTAACACTGGTTAACAGCATTTAACCTTTTATAACGTGCTTTTAAGCCGGATTTAAGTGCCGTTATTTCAATTGGCATGCTTTTGGAATATTGCTAGACAACGACAGGAAAACAGAAATGCGAGATCGGCTGAAAGTCTTTACCAGCGCAGAAATCGCGGAGATAGTAAGTGTTAGGGTCAACTTTCAGAACGTCGCATTTATCCTGTTGTAATTCCTTTAAAACTGAAAACATGAAGCGCTTATTGATCATTGCAGGTATCCTGTTACTGGGGGCCGTAGCCAGCCAGGCACAGGGTAGGCCGCCGGTACCGCCGCATCCCCCGGGATTGCCCGCGCCGCCTCCGCCGCCACCGCACCCGCCGTTACCTCCGCATCCGCCTTTGCCGCCGCACCCTCACCCGGGGCATCCGCCAAGGCCCCCGCATCCGCCGGTACCGCATCATCATCATCATCATTACCATCACCCGCATCATAAGCCGGTGCGTCATTATCACCACTAGATCGTACGCAGGTACGAGAACCTTTTAACCGAATTTTCTATTAACCGATACATCCTCTTAACGCAACATTAAAAATACTACGCCATGAAAAAGATCCTCTTCTTTGCAGCAGCACTTATAGCCGGTTTGGCCGTTAGTAACCGTAGTTCCGCACAGGTATTCATTCATGCATCTGTGAACGTGCCCATCCCGGTGCCCCCGGTTCCGGTAGTAGTAGCACCCGCGCCGGTCGTATATGCACCCGCACCTGCTTACTGCGCTCCACGCCCCGCCTACTATGCGCCGGCTCCCGCTTATTGCGCACCGCGCCCGGTGGTATATGCCGCTCCTGCACCGGCCTATTATTACGGCCGTCCCCGTTACTACCGCCCTGCGCCGGTAGTGGTGTACCGGGAACATGGCTATGGCCGCGGACGTCACAGAGGATGGTAATTTTCCTGATAAATACGATAGACCGGGAGGTGTGAGCCTCCCGGTTTTTTATTGCCCGTACCCAACCCGGTTTTCTCTGTAAATCCGTACTTTTGCGGCATTATGGCGTACAAGCATCTCAAGCATTTTATCGATACCCTGGAAGCAGCAGGCGAGTTAGTAAGGATCAAGGAATATGTAGACCCGCACCTGGAGATCTCCGAGATCACAGACCGCGTAAGTAAAATGCCCGGTGGGGGCAAGGCCCTGCTGTTTGAGAACACAGGTTACGACTTCCCGGTACTGATCAACTCCATGGGCAGCTACCGCAGGATGTGCCTCGCACTCGGCGTACAGGAACTGGATGATGTAGCCAAAGAAATTGAAAACCTCTTTAAAATGCTTTCCAAACCCAAGGAAAGCATCCTCGATAAACTCTCCATGCTGCCCAAACTGGGCCAATTTGCCTCCTGGATGCCCAAGGTGATCAGCGGCAAAGGCAGCTGCCAGGAAGTGGTGATGACTAACCCGGACCTGGGCAAACTGCCGGTGCTTACCTGCTGGCCCAAAGATGGCGGCCCTTTCATTACCCTGCCCGTTATCCATACCAAAGACCCCAACACCGGCTCTCGCAACGTAGGCATGTACCGCATGCAGGTATTTGAAAAAGACATGACCGGCATGCACTGGCACAAGCATAAAGTATCTGCCAAACATTTTTCCGAATATAAGAAACTGAATAAGCGTATGCCCGTTGCCGTTATACTGGGCGGCGATCCTACGTACACCTACTCCGCCACCGCGCCCCTGCCCGAAAACGTGGACGAATACATGCTGGCCGGCTTCCTGCGCAAGAAGAAGGTGGAGCTGGTAAAATGCATTACCCAGCCCGAGCTGGAAGTGCCTGCAGATGCGGATTTTGTGATAGAAGGCTACGTGGAGCCCAGTGAAGCCCCGGTATGGGAAGGGCCCTTTGGTGATCACACGGGCTACTATTCCCTGGCAGACTGGTACCCGCGCTTCCACGTAACCGCCATCACCCACCGCAAGGATGCAGTATATCCTTCCACCATCGTGGGCATTCCGCCACAGGAAGACGCCTGGATAGGCAAGGCTACGGAACGCATTTTCCTGGCGCCTATTAAAATGACGCTGGTGCCGGAGATCATAGACATGGAAATGCCGGTGGAAGGGGTATTCCATAACCTGGTAATAGCGCAGATCCAGAAAGACTACGCTGGCCAGGCACAGAAAACCATGAACGCCATGTGGGGCGCCGGCCAGATGATGTTCAACAAGATCCTGGCAGTAACGGACGAACAATGCGGCCTGCAGGATTATAAAAAGCTGGCGCAATACATGTTCCGCCACCTGGACCCCTCCCGCGATATTTACTTCAGCCAGGGCCCGATGGATGTGCTGGATCACAGCTGCTCCAAGATGGGATTTGGCGGTAAAATGTGCATAGACGGTACCCGCAAATTTGAAGAGGAAACAGCGGATGAAACCTATGTGACCTACAAAGGTGGGTTGGATGCAACTGCCGTGCAACATGCGTTTCCCGAGATCAAGGGCCTCAACGACAGCCTGTTAAAAGACGATATTTCCTGCCTGCTGGTAGCTGTGGAAAAGAACCGCGCAGGGCACATAGCCGCGCTGAATGAAGCATTGTATAAAATGCCCGCCATCCAGGGCATCAAGATGATCCTGTATGTAGAGCACACCGTGGATGTGAATGATCTTGCCGCTGCCCTCTGGCGCTTCTGCAATAACCTGGACCCCAAGCGCGACAACTTCGTGGTACGCTTCACCAACGAAGCTGGCCAGGTGGTGAGCGGCATTGGCCTGGATGGCACCCTCAAAACAAAAGCCTACGACAATTTCCAGCGTGACTGGCCCAATATCATCGTAGCAGACGACAAGACCATCGCCAGCGTAGATGCGAAATGGAGCAAGCTGGGGCTCGGTGCGTTCAGGCCCTCTCCAAGCCTGAAGTACAAGCACCAGATGTACGGAGAAGAGGCGATCGTGAATGTGAAATAGCCGAGCCCGGACACACAATCTTTCCAACGTAATAAAAAGCCCGGATATCGCAGGATGTCCGGGCCTTTTTCGCTTAGATAAATACGTTGTACATGGTACGCTGTACGTTGTACAATTTTATTTATGTATCTCCGAAGTAAAATGAAACTGTATATCCGGGTTGTTAGCACGCTCGGTGTTGAGATACCATTCTGACTGGGCCAGGTATACCAGTTGCCCGTCCTTGTCGGTTACAATATTCGCTTGTTTGAAGCGGATGAACTCATCCAGCTTGTCTTTGGGGCCGGTAAGCCAGCAGGCTTTGTAGAACGGCAGGGTGTTGAACACGCAGGAGGCGCCGTATTCCTGGAGCAGGCGGTATTGGATCACCTCAAATTGCAGGTCGCCCACGCAACCAATGATCTTGCGGTTGCCCCCGTGCTGGGTGAACAGCTGGGCCACGCCCTCATCCGTAAGCTGGTTGATGCCTTTTTCCAGCTGCTTGGTCTTCATCGGGTCCTTATTCACCAGTTCCTTGAACAGTTCAGGGGAGAAGCTGGGAATGCCGGTGAAGTAGAAGTTTTCGCCTTCGGTGAGGGTATCGCCGATCTTGAAGTTGCCGGTATCAAACAAACCCACCACATCGCCGGGATAGGCGTCGTCCACGATGTTTTTCTCACGGGCCAGGAAGCTGTATGGATTGGCAAAGCGCACATCCTTGTCCAGGCGCACGTGGTGGAAGTACTTATTGCGTTCAAACTTGCCGGAGCACACGCGGAGGAAGGCGATGCGGTCGCGGTGGCGCGGGTCCAGGTTGGCGTGGATCTTAAACACGAAGCCGGAAAATTTGTCTTCATGCACATCGATCTCGCGGGTGCTGGCTGGCCGGCTACGCGGGGCGGGGCCTATCTCTACAAAGGCGTCCAGCAGGTCTTTTACCCCGAAGTTGTTCACGGCGCTGCCAAAAAATACGGGCGCCAGCTTGCCTTCCAGGTAAGGGGTCTTATCAAATTCATCATACACGCCTTCTATCAGTTCCACGTCGTTGCGTAGCTGGGCAGCGTCTTTGGTGTTGAAGTATTTGTCTACAAAATCACTGCTAAGGTCTGGCAGCTGTACAATGTCTTCATCCGTAGCCTTGCGGTTGGGGGCAAATGCCACGAAGCTTTTATCATACAGGTTGTACACGCCTCTGAAGTCGGTACCGCCGTTGATGGGCCAGGAGAGTGGGCGTACGCGGATGCTCAGTTTTTCTTCCAGTTCGTCCAGCAGGTCGAAGGGATTTTTACCGTCGCGGTCCATTTTATTTACGAAAATGATCACGGGGGTATCGCGCATGCGGCATACTTCCATGAGGCGTTCTGTTTGCTCTTCCACGCCTTTCACGCAGTCGATCACCAGTACCACGCTGTCTACCGCGGTGAGGGTGCGGTAAGTATCTTCGGCAAAGTCCTTGTGACCCGGGGTATCCAGCAGGTTCACCAGTATGTCGCGGTATTCAAAGGTCATCACGGAGGTGGCCACCGAGATACCTCTCTGGCGCTCGATCTCCATGAAGTCGGAGGTGGTGTGTTTCTTGATCTTATTGGATTTCACCGCCCCGGCCGTCTGGATGGCGCCGCCAAACAGCAGGAATTTCTCTGTGAGCGTGGTTTTACCGGCGTCCGGGTGGGCAATAATGGCAAAAGTTTTCCTTTTGTCTATCTCTTGGTCGTATTTCATTGTTGCAAAATAGGGTGCAAAGGTAGGCAAAGTTGTACAACGTACAATGTACAACGTACAATGTACCGCCCCCCGGTCTGGAGCGGGGTTTTGCCGGGATGGCGAACACGGAGCGTTGTCTTGCTAAACTTTTCTTGTAAAGCCCCGTCCATAGCGGTTTTGAGGTATCTTATCACGGTATGCAGTACGTTGTACATTGTACACGGTACACTGTACATTTTTCCTTACATTTAGGTCATGTTCACCTCCCTGAAAATTGTAGCAAACAGCCTTTCCATGGCCCTGCAGGAAATGTGGGCCGCCAAGCTGCGGACCTTCCTGTCACTGTTGGGCGTTACCATTGGTATTTTTTGTATTACGGCGGCATTGACCGTGACCACCAGCCTGGAATATAATGTGCGCCGGGATGTGGCCTCACTGGGCAGTGACGTGGTGTACATACAGAAATGGCCCTGGGGCGGGGGCGGGGAGTATCCCTGGTGGAAATACGTGAACCGGCCCGTGCCCAAATACACGGAGCTGAAAGGGTTGCAGGCCAAGGTGCAGGGAGCGGAGGTTATTACCTTCATGTTTAGCAGTAATGGCAAAAAACTGGAGCTGGGCGACAGCTATGTGGACCAGATAGAGATGGATGCCGTGAGCCAGGATTTTGACCGGGTACAGGAGATGAAGATCAATGCCGGCCGCTATTTTTCCCCTACGGAAGTGAGCAGCGGGGCCAATGTGGCGGTACTGGGCGGTAATGTATGGGGCGCGTTGTTCAACAGCCCGGAACAGGCCATTGGCAAGATCGTGCAGCTGGAAGGCCGGCCGGTGCGCGTGGTGGGTACATTGGTTAAGAAAGGTTCCACCCTGGTGGGCGGCATCAATTTCGATAACTCCGTAGTAGTGCCTTATCTTTTTGGGCGCACCATCGTGGATGAGCGGATTAATTCAGATCCATTGTTCATGGTAAAGGCCCGGGAGGGCACCTCGGTAGACCAGCTGAAAGATGAACTGCGGGGTGTACTGCGGGCGGGGCACCACCTGAAGCCAACGCGGGAAGATGATTTTGCGCTCAATGAAATTTCTTCCATCAGCCAGGACCTGAACGTAATGTTTGCCGGCATAAACGGCGGCGGTATCATGATCGGTGGATTTGCGCTGATCGTGGGTGGGTTTGGCATTGCCAACATCATGTTTGTGACCGTGAAGGAGCGCACCAAGATCATTGGCCTCAAAAAGGCCATTGGGGCAAAGCGGGGCAATATCCTGGCGGAGTTCCTCCTGGAATCCGTGCTGCTTTGTGTGATAGGCGGCTCTATGGGCATCCTGATGATCTGGATCATTACGCTGATCGTAAATGCGACCACCTCCTTTGAGCTGATCATGACCGCGGGCAATATCATCTTTGGCATTTCCGTATCAGTGGTCACCGGGGTGCTGTCTGGCTTTATCCCCGCGTATGTGGCGTCCCGCCTGGACCCGGTGGTGGCTATCCGCACGGTATAATTGCCTACCTTTGCGCCCATGTCTATCAATATACTAGCCATAGAATCTTCCTGCGACGAGACCAGTGCTGCCGTGATCAAGGACGGCAAGATCTATTCTAATTTTATTGCTAACCAGACGGTGCACGAGCAGTATGGTGGCGTAGTGCCGGAACTGGCCTCCCGTGCCCACCAGGAGAACATTGTGCCCGTGGTGGACCAGGCCCTGAAAAAAGCGGGCATCACGCAAAACGACCTTACGGCCGTAGCCTTCACCCAGAGCCCGGGCCTCATTGGCTCCCTGCTGGTGGGCAGTTGCTTTGCCAAAGCCATGGCCCTGGCGCTGGACCTGCCTTTGATAGCCGTGCAGCACATGGATGCACACGTAATGGCTAACTTCATTGACGATCCCCAACCCACTTTTCCTTTTCTCTGCCTTACCGTATCCGGGGGCCATACACAGATCGTGCTGTGTAAGGGCCACCTGCACATGGAGATCATCGGCAAAACGCTGGATGACGCAGCCGGTGAGGCTTTCGACAAAACAGCCAAGCTCCTTGGCCTGCCTTATCCCGGCGGCCCCCTGATCGACAAATATGCCCAGCAGGGCAATCCCCACCGCTTTACATTCAGCGAGCCACAGATCCCGGGACTGGATTTCTCTTTCAGTGGTCTGAAAACCGGGATACTCTATTTCCTGCAGGATAACCTGAAGAAAGATCCCCGCTTCATTGAAAATAACCTGCACGACATCTGCGCCAGTGTACAGGAGCGCATCATCAGTATTTTGATGAACAAGTTCATCAAAGCTGCCAGAGAAACCGGCGCCACACAGGTGGGCATTGCCGGCGGTGTAAGCGCTAACAGTGGTCTGCGCAAAGCCATGCTGGCAGCGGGTGAGCGGGAAGGCTGGCAGGTATTCATTCCCAAGTTTGAGTACTGCACGGACAACGCTGCCATGATCGCGATGACCGCCCATTACAAATACCTGGCAGGAGAATTTGTGGGCCTGGATGTAGTGCCCAGCCCGCGCTAGGCCAGGGGCCCCCGAAATAGTCTTTTGGAAATTTATTATGTTTCTCTGCGAAGAATGTATCAACCTATTCTTTCGCGCATGTTACATTTACGCAAAATCCACCCAATGCGTAAACTCACCTTACTTGCAGCGTTCCTGTTTGCCGCCATTGTGCATGCACAGGAAAAGCCCGGGCAGGCGGCCTGGCAGGCGCAGAAATACTCCATGTTCATTCACTTTGGCGCCATTTATTCCACCCTGGGAGGCGTGTGGGAAGGGCAGCCGGTAAAGCGGGGCTATAGTGAACAGATCCAGGCCTACGCGGTGGTGTTCAGCGACGTGTATGCAGCTGTGGCGGAACAGTTCAAGGCGCCCCGCTGGAATGCAGACTCCATCGCGTTGCTGGCCAAAGCAGCGGGCATGCGCTCAGTGGTGATCACTTCCAAGCATCATGATGGATTTTGCATGTTCCATACCGCTACCACGGATTACAACGTGGTGGATGCCACCCCGTTTGGGCGCGATGTGGTGAAAGAACTGGCGGATGCCTGTAAGCGGCACGGGCTGCGCTTTGGGCTGTATTTTTCATTAATAGACTGGCATTACCCGCAGGCGTCTCCTATTTCCAGTTCAAACAGTGACCCGATCACGCCGGAACATCATGCGTACAATAAGGCACAGATCACGGAACTGCTCACCCATTACGGGCCGATCTCCGAATTATGGTTTGACATGGGCTCCAACACGCCGGCGCAAAGCCGGGAACTGGCAGACCTGGTGCACCGCCTGCAGCCGGAATGCATGGTGAGCGGGCGTTTGGGCAATGATGCGGGCGACTTTTGCGTGATGGGCGACAATGATTACCCGGACTATAAAATTGCAGCGCCCTGGCAAACACCGGCTTCTATTTATGGCGAAACCTGGGGCTACCGCTCCTGGCAGGAACATGGCGATGCAGGGGAGAAGGCGCATGAAAAACTGGAAAGCCTTATTAAAACAGTAAGCCGTGGCGGCAACTACCTGCTGAACATTGGCCCGCGGGGCGACGGGAGTGTGGTGGAGTTTGAAAAAGAAGTATTGCTGCGCAATGGGCAGTGGCTGGAACGCAACGGCGACGCCATTTACGGCGCTAATGCCAGCCCGTTTGAAACCAGTTTCCCCTGGGGGGAAGTGACGGTGAAACCCGGTAAGCTCTACCTGCACTTGCTGCAACAACCGGAAGGTAATTTTATTACCCTGCCCCGTTTCAATGGCAGTATTAAAAAAATCACGCTGCTGGAAAATCACCAGCCCGTGGGTGCTAAAATAACGAAAGGTAAGGACGGCATCACCATCGTACTACCGGCAGGCTTCCAGGTGGGGAACGATATTAAGGTGCTGGAACTGGCCATGGCCGGGCCTTACGAGGTACTGCCCACGCACGTGGCCTCCCTGCCTGCTACCCTGGACCGCCGGAATGCCACGCCCTTCTACAGCTTTTCCGGTGCGGACTACAACGCTACTTACCGCAGTACGGTAGCGGAGTCGTGGACGCTGCAGGTGCCGGCTGGCAAGACTTTGCAGCCAACCGTCACTTATTCCGCACAGGAGCAGGGCCGCAGTATAGACATGATCGTAGACGGACAATCGCAAACCATCACACTGGATAAAGGCCAACCCGTGCCGCTTCCCGGCAATCCATCTGCTGTGCAATGGGGCCCCGCTGTCATAAACGGTCCTTACTGGTGTGGCCTGGATGACCTGCCGGATATGAAAGAACAGGCATGGCAGCCTTTCCCCGGCAATGCCGCTGACAGTACCAACCGTTTCTGTACCCACCCCATGGACGGCTGGTGGGTAAGCCGGGATATCACCGCTCCCGCCGCTCAGGATGTGCTGGTAGGCTTCCGCAGTGGAGATGGCATGCAGGTGTTCCTGAACGGGACATTGCAGGATGTGCACAATAACCCTGACCGGGATACGGTACAGCACAGCGTATTACTGCTGCACCTGCAGCCCGGGAAGAACAAGTTGCTGGTAAAGTACTGGAACCGCTTCCATGCCTATACCCGCTGGAGCATGGACCCTGATATTCCACAGCAATTGTACCGCCAGCAATTGCCCGCTGTAACCGCCACTGGCAGCGGCGCTTACCACATGATCAAAGTGCAGCCCCACGCACCGGTATCTGTGCACCGGGACATGCGGCTACCCAATATTGTATTAAGTATGATGTAGTAAGTGTCCGTGCGTATCGTGTCGGGTGCATGCCACTGCATACAACAATAAAAAACCGATCTTCGCACCCGTAATACCTGCTACTAAATACAATTTTTCTTGGGCAACCATTATTTTAAATTCAAGCAATTCACCATCCACCAGGACCGTACGGCTATGAAGGTATGTACGGATGCCTGCCTGCAGGGCGCTTACACCGCGCATTACCTGGGCGGGCGCACTGATGTGAAGCAGGTGCTGGACATTGGCACCGGTACGGGATTGCTGAGTTTAATGGGCGCCCAGCAGAGCAATGCGCATTTTACAGGCATTGAGCTGGACCGGCAGGCCTGTATGCAGGCCACGGAAAATTTCAATGCTTCGCCCTGGAAAGCCCGGCTCACGGCCATTTGCGGGGATGCGCGTGCTCTTGAAAGCAACACCTTGTTTGATTTTATCCTCACCAATCCCCCTTTTTACGAAGATGACCTGAAGAGCGGGGATGCGCAACGTAACCAGGCTATGCATGCTACACAGCTGCGTTTCCCGGCATTGCTGCAGGTGATCCGCAAACACCTGAAACCCGGTGGGCAATGCTCCGTGTTGTTACCCGCCGCGCCGTTCGGGGTGTTTAAAGCGCTGGCGGAAGGGCAAGGGCTTTACCTGCAAAAGCTGCTACAGGTGCGGCACCGCGAGGGGCATCCGCTGTTCCGCAGCATAGGCATCTTTGGAGATACCCAGGTGGAGACCGAAGTGCAGGAAATGGCTATACATGGAGAAGGCCAGCAGTATTCGCCGGCCTTCACGGATCTTTTGAAAGACTATTATTTGTACCTCTAGTGCTTATGCACCGGCAAGGTAATCCTGCAGGTAAGAAAATTCCGCGGTGAGTTGGCCCTTATCCATGATGGTGGCACGTTTCACCAGATCTGTTGTTGGTGTAAGTAATTCAGTAAACACATATTTCATCAGCTGGTCGCCGAAGTATTGGGAGGCGTCGCGGGGCAGTTCATTGGGCAGGTTGCCTACGCACATCATGTCCACGCTTTGAGGCTGTGCCGGCGCTGTGCGTGCGCGGGTAAGACGGTCCACGCCGTATACCGGGTCTTCAATGGTGGCATCGCCCAGGTTACAGGGGATGGATCCGCTGGCATCGTCTGTAATGTCTGCGATCACCTGGATGCGGAACAGCGGGTCTTTCAGATCGTCCCATGAAAAGAGCTGTTCTATGCGGTGGTCCCAGTAAATACCGTTGATGAGAATGTCTGCCGCGCGCACAAAGGGGCGGAATTTACAATCATAATTTTCCGGATGCTGGTGGAAGTCAAGACGGTTGTAGGTCTTGTCTGTTTTGTGCAGGTAAAGTTCCCCGGCTTTCAGCTGGGTGTACACCGGGTAGTCAAACTCCTGCATGATCAGTGCGTCCGGCGTTACATACTTGATACCGAGAAGGCCCATGATCTCCAGTACGCCCGCTGTAACGCGCCCGGAGCCGGTTACCGCTATTTTCATGGGCGGCAGCATCACCCCGAAATAGTGCGCGATCATTTCCTGGAAGTCGTGCGATTGGTGTACGCGTTTAAACTGGAAAGAGCCAGTGCGGTTGCCATAGGCCATTAATCCATTGTGCGCGCCCACCACGCCGGCAAAGAAGCCAAAGCCCAGCATGCGCTGCCCATCCGCATGGGTGAGGCATTCATAATCGATGAGAGTGATCTTTTTCTCCGCGATCTCCTGCAACATGCGCTGGTTCTGAGGTTGCTTCTTTTTGGTGTGGGAGAAGAACAGGTACGTTTTACCGGGAATGAGCTGTGTGGCCGGTACTTCTTTAATGCCCAGCAGTATGTCGCAGCTTTCCATTTCCTCCGCCACGGTGATGCCGGCCTGCTGGTATTCTGCATCCGTAAAACAGCGGTGGGGAGAAGGCTGCACGATCATCTGCACGTGGGGGTAGTGATGCTGGATCCAGTGGCATTGCAGCGGCGTAAAGGCCACGCGGTTATCCTGTGGAATCTTCGCCTCCCGGATCAGTCCAATGCGAAATTGATTTTTCATGCGTTAATTTACGGGATATCCGGGTGGGGGCAAAAATTGTCTTAGGTCTTAGGTCTTGAGTCCTAGGTCTTAGGTCTTAGGTCCTAGGTCCTAGGTCCTAGGTCTTGGGTCTTAGGCAATCAGTTACAGTGTTACAAGGGATACCTATCTATAGTAAATGGTACATAAGACTTAGGACCTGAGACCTAAGACAATTTCCCTACACATTCCTGTAATGTTCAAAATCCGTCTTCCCGAGGTCCTTGCCGCTGGTTATTTTTTTGCCGATCTGTTTTGTATCGCGGAAGCCTATTTCAGTGCGTTTGTTAAGGTTCCAGTTGCGGGTGCCGTCGTAGTGGAAGGTGGTATATACTTCGGAATGGAGCTTGCCGAAACCGCTTTGCTCTACCAGCATAAAATCACCTTTCTGGATGATGAAGCGGCGGAAGGGATCTGCGGCACCGGGATTGCTTTCTTCCTTGGCAGCCAGGCAATGATCATTGCGCAGCTTTTCTACCAGCTTACCATTGTTGCCGCGGATGAGCACTTTTACGGTACGGGGTTTCAGCGTATAGTCGCGGTAGTTAGCCTCTTCTTCGCGGATGTCTGTGAGCAGGACCAGGGCATCCCGGCGGTTGCCGTCTGCATCAAGATCGCCGTATTGCCAGCGGCTTACCTGCATGCCTTCTTCCGTAAAGCTTTGGAGCTCTTCCGGCACGGCTTCTTTTACGGCTTCTTTTGCAGGCGCCGTGGCGGCAGCGGTGGTGGATTTTGCAGCAGGTTTTGCGGCCGTTTTCCGGGCAGTGGGCTTTTTGCTTTTTGTGGTGTGTTTTCCTTGAAAATCAAAGCTGGGCGCGGGTGAAGCGGGTTTCATGGCCATGCAGCAAAGCAATAGCAGGAACAAGCACAAGTTTTTCATGGTCTTTCGGTATTAGGATAAATGTGTCTGCAACAAATTTAGCCGGGAAACGGGGGCAATGGGCGGATGTGCAAAAGATTTTGGGTCAATGTGAAAAAATAATCCGGGGCCGGACCGGTGTAGGGGTATTTTTTACACTTATCAAAAAAACCTTTATATTGGCTGTCAGATTCCACGTAATGAACGAACAATTCTATTTGCAACGCATTGCCAGCTATGCAGACCAGGAGGCTTTTGAGTGGTTGTACAACCAACACGCCCTCCCGGTGTTCCATTTCGTGTATGCCATTCTCCGGCAAAAGCAGGCGGCGGAAGAAATTGTCAACGACATTTTTGTGAGGCTCTGGCAGCAGCGGGCATCACTACCGGAGATCACCCATTTGCGGGCCTACCTGCTGAGGGCCGGCCGCAATGGGGCCAGCAATCACCTGCGCAGCCAGCAACAAGCGGCCACCATTGACCTGGACCAGGTAAGTGCCGCGCATATCCACTTTTCTCCTTCCCCGGAGCAGCTCTCCATTTCCCGGGAAACCGCCCAGGCATTGAGCCGCGGCATAGACCAGCTACCGCCCAAGTGTAAGCTCATTTTTAAACTGATCAAGGAAGACGGACTTAAATACCGTGAAGCCGCCGCCCTGCTGGATGTTTCCGTAAAAACCGTGGAAACCCAGATGACCCTGGCCCTGCGCAGGCTGCAGGAGCTGCTATTGCAGGCCGGTATTCCTGTGAGCAGGTGAGCCCTTGCGGCCAGGGGCTTCCATGAGCAGATGAATACCCGTGGCCGGATAAATTCTCATGAGCAGATAAATCCCATGAGCAGATGAATACCCGTGGCCAGATAAATTCTCATGAGCAGATAAATTCCCATGAGCAGATGAATACCCGTGGCCGGATAAATTCTCATGAGCAGATAAATTCCCCCCGTAAAAAATATTTAAAAAATCTTTTTCCCACTTCAGGGTGTTTTCAAAAACCTGTGTCTTTAAATAGTAGAACACTTATGTCCATGCTACCTACGCATATCCTGGAATTGATCGGCAAGAAACTTTCCGGCGACGCTACGCCGGAGGAGCTGCGTGCGCTGGCGCAATGGGAAACGGAGTATCCGGAAGCCAGCCACCTGCAGGCCCTGCTACAGTCGCTTGAGCCCAGGGAACCTACTTTTGTGCAGGTGGAAAGCGGCAGCCAGCTCCTGGAAAAAGGCTGGACGGCCGTAAGCCAGCAGCTGGAAGCGCCGGTGATCGCAATGCCGCACAATCGCCGCTGGCTGAAGTGGGCTGTGGCAGCGGTTTTCATAGGTATAATAGTTAGTGCTGCCTATTTCGGGGTGCAACGTGCCCGGGATGCTGCGCTGGCGGCAAAAGCCCCGCATACGGAAGTAAGTACACGGCATGGATCGCGGTCTAAAATAGAATTACCGGACGGCACTAAAGTATGGCTCAATGCCGGCAGCCGGCTTACCTATGCAGATGATTTTTCCAGCGGCCACCGCGAGGTAAACCTCAATGGAGAGGCCTATTTTGATGTAGTGACGGATCCCGTGCATCCGCTGGTGGTGCATACACCTGCCATGAGCATTACTGTGCTGGGTACCCGCTTTGATGTGCGGGCTTACAAAGAAGATGTGTATGCAGAAGCCACCCTGGTGAATGGGAAAATATCCGTAGCCCTGCCGGGCAGCAAACCCGTGGTGCTGGAGCCTTTGCAGCAATTCCGCGTAGACCAGCTGGGCCGTACGCAAACCACCATCGCGGATGTGGCGCCGGTGGCAAAGCCTGCTGCTACAGCTGCGCCTCATCTCCCGGATTCTGTACTGACGGCCACGGCATGGGTACGCAATGAATTGCAATTTAAGAAGGAACCTTTTGATGATGTGATGCGCCGCCTGGAGCGCTGGTACAACGTGAACATCGTAGTGCAGCAGCCGGGATTGCACAGTGAGCTGGTGAGCGGGTCTTTCACCACGGAAACGGTAACACAGGCATTGAAAGCGCTGCAATACACTACCAGCTTCCGTTACAGCATGCGGGGAGATACGGTTGTCATACAGTGATGCAAATAGCGGTCAAATGTGCCGAATGCAAAATTTTAGAAGAAGCTTTATCAACGAATGTATATCCTGGTTTATTCCACGTTCATCTAAACAACACATAGCCAAGTCCAACAAAGCAACCAACAGTTAATAATGAATGCTTAACGGGCAAAAAGAAGGGAAGTGCGGCAACACTTCCCCTCGAAAACGTTAAAGCGCGGGCTTCTCAGCCCGCCAGGAAGTTTATTGCCCTCCCTTCTTTAACTACTCAAAACAAATGTATGAAAAAGAACCAGAAGGTTTGGCCTGGCCGCAGGCGGTTAAAAAAAATATTCCTCATTATGAATTTCCTCACCGCGTTTCTTTTATGCGCCTTGCTGCAGGTATCGGCCGCGGGTTTCGGGCAACAGCGGTTTACCCTGCACTATGAACAGGTAGCGGTGGAAAAGTTGTTTGAACGCATGGAGTCCGGCAGCAACTTCCGCTTCCTCTATAATGATAAGGCGCTCAAGGAAAAAATGGTAAGCCTTAACGTAACCAATGCCACCCTGGAAGAAATTATGGACAACTACCTGCCCGGCCTGCAGTACAAAGTGATGGACAACGGTCTGGTAGTAATAGCACCCAAAGAAGAAACCCTGCGCGATACCAGGCTGAAAGGCAAGGTAGTGAACGAACAGGGGCAGGCTTTGCCCGGCGTAAGCATCCGCATAAAGGGCACCTCTATGGGCGCGGTAACCGGCGCGGACGGCAACTTTGAGCTACAGGTGCCGGCAGATGCCACGCTGGTATTTACCTACATCGGCTTCCTCTCGCGGGAGATAAAATACACGGGGCAGGAATCCCTCACCGTGGCGCTTACGCAGGATAACGGCGGGCTCAATGAAGTGGTGGTAGTAGGTTATGGCACGCAGAAGCGTGAGCAGATCACCACCGCGGTGGCCAGTGTAAAAGCAAAGGATTTTGTGAAAGGTGCCGCGCAGGATGCTGGTGCGCTCATACGCGGTAAGGTAGCGGGCCTCAGCGTAACCACACCGGATGGTAACCCCGCCGGTGCCACCCAGGTAAACCTGCGGGGCATCAGTACCATCATGGCGGCCGTATCGCCGCTGGTGCTGATAGACGGGATCCCCGGCAGCCTGAATACGGTAGCACCGGAAGACATTGAATCCATAGACGTACTGAAAGACGGTTCTGCCGCCGCTATTTACGGTACCCGTGGCACCAATGGGGTGATCCTCATTACCACCAAACAGGTGAACGGGGAAATGCCGCCTACGCTGGACATTAATACGTACGCCACTACCCAGCATATCACCAAGCGCCTGCCTTTTATGAACGCGGCGCAGTACCGGCAGCTGGTGGCAGAAGGCAAGCCTAATACAAAGGACTACGGCTACAACACCAACTGGCTGGACCTGGTGACCCAGACACCTTTCAGCGCAGTGTACAACGTAAGCGTAAAGGGCGGCAACAAGAACACCAGCTACATTGCCAACCTCAATTACCGCGACCTGAATGGGATCATGAAGCGCTCTAACCAAAAGCTCATCACGCCCCGCCTGGAAGTAAACCATTCCATGTTTGACGGGAAGCTGAAGTTCAACGGTAACCTTACCGGCTACCAGCAAACCTACTTCTCCGGTGCGGATGGCGCCAGTAACCTGAACTCCAACACCAGCTTCCGGGGGGATGTATACCGTAATGCACTGACCTACAATCCTACAGACCGGCCCAGGGATTCTGCCGGCAACTGGGTGGAGCACGTGGAGAAAACAGATTACATGAACCCCGTATCCCTGCTGGAAGAAACACAGGGCCTGAACAAGACCACAGATTTTCGTATGTACGGTACCGTTAGCTTGTTCCCGGTCAGTGGGCTGGCCATCCGGCTGCTGGGCTCCAGGGACATCCTGAGTACGGACCGCGGTTACTATGAAACCAAGAAGCAGTATTCCACGGTGCATGACAGCCGCAACGGCTATGCGAGCCGGGGCGCAGGCCGCAAGCAGGATGACCAGCTGGAACTTACCGCCACGTATGACCGGACCATCAAAGACCACCAGTTCACCGTGCTGGGTGGCTACAGCTGGCGCTATTACGATGAAGAGGATTATTACATGCAGAACTGGGATTTCCCGGCGGATAACTTTACCTGGAACAGTATGCAGACCGGCCTGGCCCTGAAAAGGGGAGAAGCGGTGGAAAATTCTTACCAGACAGACAACAAGCTGGTGAGCTTCTTTGGCAGGGTGAATTATGCGTTCAAAGACAAGTACCTCCTGATGGCCAGCATCCGTCGTGAGGCGTCTTCCAAATTCGGGGAGAACTACAAGTGGGGCAACTTCCCCGCGGTGTCTGTGGGCTGGAACATCAAGAAAGAAAGTTTCCTGGAAGCCTCCAAAGTGGTGAGCGTGCTGAAATTACGCGGCGGCTATGGCATTACAGGCACAGAGCCCAGCCAGTCTTACGCCTCCCTGAAGCTGCTGGACTTTAATACGTATTACTACCAGAACGGGGTGTGGAAGCAATCCATCAACCAAAGCTCCAACCCCAACCCGGACCTGCGCTGGGAAAAGAAGGAAGAAGGCAATGTGGGCATCGACTTTGGCCTGTTCAAGAATGTGATCAGTGGCTCCATTGACCTGTACAAACGTACCACCCGTGACCTGCTCTTCAACTATCCGGTGCCCACGCCCCCTTACCTGTATGGCAGCATCCTGGCCAATGCGGCTGTGATGCAGAACAAGGGCATAGAGATCCAGGTGAATGCTATTCCCGTCCAGACAAAGAACTTCAGCTGGAATACGTCAGTGAATTTCTCTGCCAATAAAAACCTGCTGGTATCCCTGAGCAATGATGCATTTTCCATCGCCAGCGGCTACTTTGATGCAGGGCCTACCAGTGAGCCTATCCAGCAGAACTTTACCCGCATCCAGATAGGCCAGCCCATTGGCAATTTCTGGGGTTTTAAGACCACCGGCATAGATGATAACGGGCACTGGATCATCCAGGGAAAGGACGGCAAGGATAAATCCATTGATGACCAGCAGGCAGATGACAAGCAGGTGATCGGCAATGGTATGCCCAAGCGCTACCTGGCATTCAACAACAGCTTTGCTTATAAGAACCTGGACCTGACCGTCACCATGCGCGGCGCTTTTGGTTTCCAGATCGTGAATGCACCGGCCATGTGGTATGCCACACCGGTGAGCCTGGGCCGTGGTAACGTATTTACCAGCACCTATGCACCGGTGTATGGCAAACGCGCAGTGGCGGATGACCAGTCGCTCAACTACGTGAGCTATTTTATTGAAAACGGGAACTACTGGAAAATAGATAACATCACCCTGGGCTATAACATTCTGCTGAAGAACAAGTACCTGAAACGCGTGCGGGTGTACGTATCCGGTGGCAACCTGATCACGTTCACAAAGTACAGCGGCATTGACCCGGAGATCAGTACTTCCTATGGCGGCAACGCCCTGGTACCGGGCATTGACGACCGTAACCGCTACCCGGCCACATCCACCTATACCCTGGGCGCTTTCCTCTCCTTCTGATCCATTTTAAACAAAACGACATGAAACGCATTGCAATATATTTAGGCATGGCACTCACGGTAGGGTTGGGCGCGTGTAACAATAATCTTGATGAAAAGCCCTACAGCAGCGTGTCGCAGAACACTTACAACTATGATGATCCCTACAATGCGATGGGCATTGTGTATGCAAACTTCCGCTCTTTGTACGGTCACGTGACCTGGAACATTGTACAGGAAACCAGCAGTGATGAACTGGTGATGCCGGCCAATGCCTCCGGCTGGGACGATGGCGGCATTTACAAACGCATGCACCTGCACACGTGGAACTCTGAGAACCCACAGTTCCTGAACATGTGGAACTCCATTTACAAAGGCGTGGGCGATGCGAACCGCGTGATCAAGCAACTGGATGATGGCACCATCAAAATACCCGGTGGCTTTACCAAGGAAAATTTCATCGCGGAAATGCGCGTGGCCAGGGCCTGTTATTACTGGATCCTGATGGATAGTTTTGGCGACGTACCGTTGGTAACGGAGCCGCTGGACGGGCTGGCCACACCGGCAGACTATCCTGGTAAGACCAAGCGGGCAGCGGTATATAAATTTGTGGTGGACGAGATCAACGCGGCATTGCCGGATCTTACGGAGAAGATTGATAAATCTACCTATGGCCGCTTTAACAAGTGGGCTGCAAAGGCGCTGCTGGCAAACGTTTACCTGAATGCAGGCGTGTACAGTGGCACCGCGGACTGGGCCGGTTGCCTGGCGCAGTGCAATGATATTATAGGCCACTATAACCTGGAGCCGAAGTACCGGGATATTTTCAAGACCGATAATGAAAACAGCGTGGAGATCATCTGGGCCATCCCGTTTGATGAGAACCGCGCCGGTGGCTTCCAGCCCCATATGTACAGCTGGCATGGTGCGCTGCGCGCTAAAGCAGACCTGCAAACCACGCCCTGGGGCAGCGGTTCTGCCATGGGCGTAACACAGTTCATCAACACTTATGATGCTGCAGACCAGCGCCTGCCGGACACCTGGCTGATGGGCAAGCAATATGCAATGGACAATGGCCAGCCTATCAATGGCAGTGACGGCAAGCCCCTGAACTTTACCAAGGACATTCCTGATGGCATGTATACGGGAGAGTCTGAAGGCTACCGCATGAATAAGTTTGAAGTGAAAGTAGGCGCCAAGACAGACCTCAGTAACGACTTTCCGTTCTTCCGCTACGCACAGGTGCTGATGATGAAAGCCGAATGCCTGCTGCGTGCCGGTGATGCAGACGGCGCGGCCGCACTGGTAACACAGGTGCGCCAGCGGGACTTCCCGGGTGATCCTGCAAAAGCCACGGTGACAGGGACCCAGCTGAAACAGAACAGCGCTTATCAATACGGGCTGGTGAAGAACTATAAGATCACAGACCCGGGCAACCAGGATGTGATCACGTACGGGCGCTTCCTGGATGAACTGGGTTGGGAGTTTGCCTGGGAATCTTACCGGCGCCGGGACCTTATCCGCTTTGGGGTGTTCCAGAAAAAAAGCTGGCTTTCCCATGCGGGGGATGCGGGCGACCGGACCATCTTCCCCCTGCCGCAACAGGTGGTGAACGCCAATCCAAAACTACAATAACGGACCTTGTTTATACCTGCATCCGTGCTGCGCAGGCGCGGTGCGGATGCTTTTCAAAATGCATTACATGAAACATTTGCTGCTTACATCACTCGCATTCAGCCTTACCGCTCCTGCCTTTGCGCAGATCAATACCCTGCAGCCGGTGGGCTTTTCACAGGTAAAGATCAATGACGCTTTCTGGACGCCGCGCCAGGAAACGGTTACCAAGGTGACCATCCCCGTGTGTATAGACCAGACGGAGGTAAAGACACCGCGCATCCGCAACTTTGAAAAAGTAGCCCGTAACGATGGAGAAAAACACGAGGGCATTTACTTTGATGACTCTGACGTGTACAAGGCGATGGAAGCCATGGCCTATTCTCTGAAGAACCACCCGGATGCCGCGCTGGAAGCCAAATTTGACCAATGGACGGACATCATTGCCAAAGCACAGCAGCCGGACGGCTACCTCAATACTTACTACACCCTGGGCGGCCTGCAAAACCGCTGGACGGACATGGAGCGGCATGAGGACTACTGCGCCGGGCATTTGATCGAAGCGGCGGTGGCCTACTATAACGCTACCGGCAAAACGAAGTTGCTCACCGTGGCCACCCGTTTTGCAGACCATATAGACAGTACCTTCCGCCTGGCCAACCGCCACTGGGTATCCGGCCATGAAGAGATAGAACTGGCGCTGGTAAAGCTTTACAAGACCACCCACAATAAGAAATACCTGGACCTGGCAGACTGGTACCTGCAGCAACGCGGCCACGGCTACGGGCGCGGTGGCATCTGGAGAGGCGGCAGCAATGCAGACTACTGCCAGGACGGTACGCCGGTGGCAGACCAGAAAGAGATCTCCGGCCATGCGGTGCGTGCCATGTACCTGTACACCGGCGCTGCGGATGTAGGCGCTGCAAAGCAGGATACCGGCTACATGAAGGCTATGAAAACCGTGTGGCAGGATGTAGTGTACCGCAACATGTACCTCACTGGCGGTATTGGCTCTTCCGGCCATAATGAAGGCTTTACAAAAGATTATGACCTGCCTAACGAAGACGCTTATTGCGAAACCTGCGCCTCTGTGGGCATGGTGTTCTGGAACCAGCGTATGAACCTGCTTACCGGCGAAAGCAAATATGTGGATGTACTGGAGCGCAGCCTGTACAACGGGGCACTGGATGGACTATCGCTCTCCGGCGATCATTTCTTTTACGGCAACCCGCTGGCGAACGAAGGCAATTATGCACGCTCCGAGTGGTTTGGTACGGCCTGCTGCCCCAGCAACATTGCGCGCCTGGTAGAGTCTTTGGGGGATTACATTTATGCAAAGGATGACAATGATATCTGGGTAAATCTCTTCATTGGCAGCAGCACGGACCTTACTTTGAAAAAAGGCAGTGTAGGCATTGCCCAGGCCACAAAATATCCCTGGCAGGGCGATGTGCAGATAACGGTAACGCCTGTACGTAATATGGCGTTCCCCCTGCACGTGCGCATTCCTGGCTGGGCCATGAATGAGCCGGTGCCTGGCAACGCTTACCGTTTCGCGGACCAGGACACGACGAAGTTTACCATCACGGTGAATGGCAAACCTGCCCGGTACAATATGGAAGCGGGGTATGCGGTGCTGAACCAGACCTGGAAGAAAGGAGACGTAGTAGCGCTGCACCTGCCTATGGATGTGCGCAAGGTAGTGGCCAATGACAGCATTGTGCAGGACCGCAACCGTGTGGCCCTGCAGCGTGGCCCGCTGGTGTATTGCGTGGAGCACCCGGATAATGCCGGCAGCGTGTATAACATGATACTGCCCCTGGATGCACAATTTACCACCGCTTACCGCCCGGACCTGCTGGATGGCGTAATGACCATTGAAGGACAGGTGCCGGTGTTCAGGCCGGCTGCCAACGGGGAGCAGGTAGTGGCGCAACAGGAAAAGCTGACGGCTATTCCTTATTACGCGTGGGCAAACCGTGGCAAGGGTGAAATGGAAGTATGGCTGCCCACTAAAGTAGCCTCCGTGAAAGTGGCGCCCTGACAGACATGATCCATGATAGAAAGTTTTTGACCGTATGCAAATAACCCACCCTTCAGCGCGCCAGGCCCGGTCCTGGCGTGCTTTTTCATTCCGGCTCATTGCTTTATTGCTGCCATTGGCAGTACTGCTGCTCCTGGAGGCCGGCCTGCGTTTGTTTGGCTATGGGCATTCCCATGCCCTGTTTATCAACGACCCGCAACACCCGGGCTACCTGGTGATGAACCGGTATGCATCGGAGAAATTCTTTACGGCGGCAGATAATGCCACCATGGGCAATTACGAGCTATTCCGCGCGCAGAAGCAACCCGGCACTTTCCGCGTGTTTGTGCTGGGAGAGTCTACCACCGTGGGCTACCCGTATATGCATAACGGCTCTTTTCACCGCTGGTTGCAATACCGGTTCATGCAGACCTTTCCCTCACGCAATATCGAGGTGATCAATGTATCGCTCACAGCGGTGAATTCTTACACGGTGCTGGCATTTGGCAAGGAGGTGCTGCATTACCAGCCGGACGCCGTGCTGGTATACACCGGGCACAATGAATACTATGGTGCGCAGGGCGTGGCATCCACCAGTAAATTAGGCAACCAGCGCTGGCTGGTTCGCGTCATGCTGGGCCTGCGCGATCTGCGGCTTACACAGCTTATTCAAAATAGCATTGCCTCCCGGCAGCATATTGATACTTCCCAGAACCTGATGCAGCGCATGGCTGCAGAACAGGCCATAGCCCTGCATTCCAGCGGGTACCAGGCCGGCGTGGACCAGTTTTCCGAAAACATGGAAGCACTGGCGCGCGTGTACAGCCGTGGGAAGGTACCGCTTTTTATCAGCACACTGGTGAGCAATGAAAAGGACCTGCCACCTTTTACGGGAGATAGTGCTAAAGCCTTATTCCTGCAAGGCAGGCAATGGTATGCCACCGGTGATTTCACCAGGGCCGCTGCAGCCTTCCGCCAGGCAAAAGACCTGGATCAGTTGCGCTTCCGTGCGCCGGAGGCCATGAACGCAGTATTACGGCAATTGCCACAACGTTATTCGGGCGTGCACCTGGTGGATGCACACGCGGTGTTTGTGGAACACAGCCCGCACGGCGTCATCGGGGAGGAAACCTTGCTGGAGCATGTGCATCCCAACCTGTATGGTTATGCGCTGCTGTCGGATGCGTTTTACAGGGCAATGGAGCGTGCCCGGGCGCTGCCGGGGATGGAAGGGAAGGCGTATAGCTTTGAGCAATTGCTGGTGGATATGCCCCTGACCAACATGGATACCTTGTTTGGACAATATGACGTGATGCTGCTGAAAAAAGGATGGCCTTTCCTGCAGCCCATCCCGGATAGTTTTAAAATAGACGGCAGCGTGGAAGGTAAGCTGGCGGCGCAACTGGTGAGCAAGCGGGTGTCGTGGAACGATGCCATGGATGCATTGATGGAACATTACCAGCAGGTGCATGACGCCCGGCAAATACAGCGTATAGCCGAAGCCGTAATGCTGGAATACAATACAGACCCGGTGTTTTACCAGTACGCATCACAATATGCAGCTGCCGCAGGAGACACGGCAAAGGCTGGTTTGTATGCAAAAAGAGCTGCGGCGCTTTTATCGCCCTGAATATTGGCAGGCGGTTTCCGCTACCGCAACGCGCGCAGGCCGGAACTGTATGGCAAGGTGCTGGCAGCGCCGCATGCATCTGTACAGAAAGTAGTGTGGATGCAGCCGGCCGCGGAAAAATAGCAACTGTCAATACTGGTGAAAGCTCATTGATACAAATTCCAGTACGGTGGGTAAGGCACTGCGCCAGTAGGTCCAGGTGTGGCCACCATCACGGGCCCTGAACTCGTGGGGAATCTCGCGTTTGCGCATAAGGATGTGCGCCAGGCAGTTGCCTTCAAACAGGAAATCATCGTCCCCGCAGTCTATGTACCAGCGCACATCTTTCTTGTGGTCGTCCGGCACGTCATTGAGCAGTTGCAGCACGCTGTATTTATTATAGAAATTTTTGTACGTCGTGGAATCGGGCATCTGGTATTTACCATTTTCCAGGTACCAGCGTTTACCTTCTTCGGGCGTTAAGGCGCCCACGGCCGCACTCAGGGGGCAGGCTGCGGCAAACAGTTCCGGGTGGTGCAATGCATACAGGAACGTACCCCAGCCACCCATGGAAAGCCCTGCCACGGCGCGGTAGCGCTTCTCCTGGCGGATGCGGTATTTCTTTTCTACATAAGGCATCAATTCCTGGAAGAAGAAATCTTCATAGTTCCATTGGCCGTCAATGCGGTTAATGTAGCCACGGTTGCCGGTATTGGCATCGGGCATTACAATGATCATGGGTGCCGCGGTGCCATTGCGGATCGCCTCATCGGCAATGCGTTGCACTTCGCCAAACTGCACCCAGCCCGTTTGATCATCGCCGGCGCCGTGCAGCAGGTACAGCACGGGGTAACTGCGGTCTGACGTTTCGTAATCGGGCGGCAGGTAGATGGCAAACTTACGATCCATCTTCAGTATCTTACTGGGCAGGGAAAGGTTATCGTATACCTTGCCTGTTTGGGCGCTTATAGGGGAGGGGCATAACAGGAGCAGGGCTATAGCCAGCAAAAGATATTTTTTCATGTTCCGTGGATTGGAGGTTACCGTGTTAAAGTACAAAAAAATCGTACAACGTACAATGTACAACGTACAACGTACTTTGGCTCCAACGGGTGGAGCTTAAACGAAAAAGGGCATACCTGCCGGGTACGCCCTAATTATTGGATCAAGTACGTTGTACGTTGTACATTGTACGTTGTACATTGTACGTTGTACGTATTTTACACCTCCATTGCCCTGCTTACTTTGCGGTACACATATTCATGGAATACGTGGCGGCGGCAGAAACGGCCGGGCGTATCTGAGTTAATGAGTTTTACGTATACGTTTTTGGGCACTTCAAAGTATTCGTAGCTGCTGCCGTCCTGGAATACCAGGGTGAGGGTGGTCTTGGAATAGTTGAAGTCTGAGAGGGGGGAGGCGTTGATCGTTTCCGTGTACTGGGGCAGCGCGGCCTCGATGGTTTCGGGGGCTACGCTTACCAGGAAATTATAGGCTTCAATGAGCTCCTTGCTGCGGGCTTCCGCTTCCAGCCGGGCTGTTTCTTCAGCGGTGGCAAACTTGTCGGGGTGCCATTCTTTCATCAGGTTGCGGTAGATCACTTTTAATTCCTGTACAGGCGTGGTCTTGGAAACGCCCAATAATTTGCGGTATGCTGTTATGTTACTCATGTACTTGTTAGATGCCGCGCAAAGTTAGGGTAAATCCGCCAGGGAGCGTGGTGGCCCATGTCAAGAAATCGTAAACCTTTGCGTAAAGACGGTCCTGCCCGGTAGCGGAGTGGTGTGCTGCGCCGGTAGGAAAAGGGGCGTGTTTGCAAACAGGCAACAACCGGCGGGATATGTACATCACAGCAGGTTTTTCATCCTGGCGCATTGTTTTTTTTGTGACCTGGTTTTTACCGGGTGACGTAACTTTATCAAAAACCATGTTGTATGGAATGGCAAAACGAGCTGACCACCCTATTGAAAGTACAGTATCCCATTATACAGGCGCCCATGCTGGGGGTGAGCACGCCGGAGATGGCGGCCGCAGTGTCTAACGCTGGCGGACTGGGTTCTGTGGCCATTGGTGGTTTGCCGCCTTCGCAGGTGCGGGCACTCATCCACCAGACCCGGGCCCTTACCCACAAGCCGTTTGCCGTGAATTTCTTTGCGCATGAAATAGCGCCGGTGGATCCCATTCATGCCGGCATCATGGCAGACTTCCTTTTTAATATGGCATCCCAGCACCGGTTGCCCGCGGCACGTACCGATGTGCAAAGCCTGCGGTTTTTCAGTTACCGCGACCAGATGGAGGTGCTGCTGGAGGAGCAGGTGCCGGTGGTAAGCTTCACCTTCGGCATACCGGACGATGATTACATTGCCGCGTTCAAAGCCGCCGGTGTAGTGCTGATCGGTACTGCCACCAGCACGAAAGAGGCCATGGTGCTGGATCAGCGCGGCATAGATGTAATTACGGCACAGGGCATAGAAGCTGGTGGCCACCGCGGCACCTTCCTGGAGCATGAGCCCCTGCCCATGGTGGGCGTAATGTCGCTGGTGCCGGCGGTAGCGGGCATTACCCGGAAACCGGTAGTGGCAGCGGGTGGGATTTACAACGGCCATACCGTAAAGGCCGCGTTGCAACTGGGTGCGCAGGGTGTGCAGCCGGGTACCGCTTTTATAGCCAGTGATGAAAGCAATGCCATTCCTTCTTACAAGACTGCGCTGCTGGCTGCCAGCGATACGGACACCGCGCTGACCCGCGCTTTCAGCGGCCGCTGGGCCAGGGGCATCCGCAATCATTTTATGCAGCTGGTGGAAGAAGCGGGCATCCCCATTTTACCTTACCCGGTACAGAACGCCCTGGTGGCGCCTATCCGCGCAGCCGCCCAAAAAGCAGACGACAACGAGTTTGTGGCCATGTGGGCGGGACAGTCTGCCAATAAAAGCCTGCGCGCACCGGCGGCGGTTATCCTGGCGGCGCTGGTGGAACAGGCAGAGGCGTTGTGAATTTTTGTACATCCCTCCACGGGAAAAGGCCGGAGGAATCCGGCCTTTGGCATTTATAGTCTTGTCTTGTTCACATTGAAGCTTGTTTCCCGTCAATGCATATTGAAATGGAAGCGTGTATGGGAGATAACAATTGTAAGTCAGGGGTAAGCCTTGATCAACAAAAAGATATTAAAGGTATTTCATCAAAGCCGGGACGGATCCCGGCCCTGATAGAAAGTTACCTTGGGGCCCCGGCGCATGCTGCCTGTACGGATGAAAGGCCGGGCATAGGGATTAGTTGAGAAAGGCAAACTTGTTGGTAAACATGCCGCCGATAACGGGCAGGGGCTTGCTGGCCTCATTAAGTGCCGCAATGATACCGAGCACCGCGAAGATGAGGGGTACAAAGGTCACGAACGACAAAATGACACCAAGTGAAGGCACTATGGAAGTGACGATCACGATGGCAATGCTCAACACAATGGAAGCAATGGCCAGGCCCAGGGCCTGCGCCAGGTGGTAACGTACCAGGGGGCTTTTGTCCTGGCTGTTCTTGTACTGTACGTAAGCAACGATCCAACCAATAAGGGTTACATACGAGATGGCGGCTAAAGTCTTGTTGTTCATAATTCCGGGTTTTTTATGTTTGAAGGTTAATGGAAAGGTTGCCTGGTTTCGATGCTGCAAACTTAGCGGCGCTTTCTGCCCCCGCCTAATTTTGAGCACCTATGATTCGTCTACCGGGGGAAAAACAGGCGTCTACAAAACGTCTACTTTAATATTTAAGGCATTGATAATAATTTGGTTGCGCAATGGAGTGCTGAGGCGTTTTTTTCCGGATTGGTAGACAGTCCTATCAAAAAGGGATGTAATTTGCTGGCAATTCCATATCTTTTACCCGGCCCGCTTTTACGAATTGATGCGGCCCGACTGTACTACAGGTCTATGCGTAAGTACCCACTACTGTTTTTATTACTCTTGTTATTAGGTGCCCCGGTTGCCCGGGGGCAGCAATATGCTATGGATTCCCTGCGGCGCGAACTGGCCGTAAAGGAATTAACCACATTCCAGCGCATCCGTACCCTGGGCCAGCTGGCCAGGATCACGGCTATTAATGCGCCCAGGGAAGGCCTGCCCATTGCCTTCCAGGCCATGGAGCTGGCAAAAAAAGATAAGAGCGACCTTGCTTACGCCAGTGCTTATGTCAGCTTGTCACAGGTATACCTGGCTATGGACAGCACCGACCTTGCGGCCCGGAACATAGACAGCGCCCTTTATTTTGCAGACCGCAGCGGGGACAAAGTGATGCAAGGGCTGGTATGGTACCGGAAGGGGAAGCTGGATAATTTCCAGGACCGTATCGAGGCTTCGGTGAGCAGTTTTCTCAAGGCCATTAAGCTGCTGGAGGGCAGTAATGACTATGCTACGCTGGGCGGCATCTATTATTTTATGGCCGGTACTTATGGCGATGAAGGTGACCTGGCCAGCCAGGAAAAATATGCCCGCCTGTGCCTGGACGCTGCCCGGAAGAGTGGCCTGCCGGATGACCTGTGCAATGGCTACCAGACCATGGCCAGCAGTTTTGAGTACCGCTTCCGGAAAGACTCCTCGGACAAGGCCCTGCTCCAGGAGTGTATGAAGTATAACGGCCTGGCCTATACGACCGCGCTTCAGCTGCGCAACAAGTTGAACACCCCGAGCATCATTGCCGTGGTAGCCCTCAATATGGCCGATGTATATGCCGCTTATTACCCACCCACTTACCGAGACAGCGCCATCCATTATATTAATATTGCCCTCCAAACCGCCCGGGAAACCGGGCAGAAGACCGTGGTGGCCAGCTGCTTTGGGCAACTGAGCGACTACGCTGTGCTGGACGGCGACTACAAACGCGCGGAAAGCTACCTGCTGGAAGCCCTGGCAGTAGTGAATTCCCAGGCCATTGCCAACGGGCCGGTGCGCCTGCACATCATGCAGAACCTGGGCAACATTGCGGAGCAGCGGGGGGATAAGACGAAAGCCCTGGAATATTACAAATCCTACATGGAGTATTATAAGAACTTCTTTGACGCGGAACAGCTGGCCGCCGCCAAAAAGCTGGAAGCCCGCTACGAAACGGAAAAGAAGGAACGCGCCCTGCTGGTGGCCCAGCAACAGGCCGCCTTTAACAAAAAGCTGAATGTGATCTACGTGGTGCTCATCATTGCCTGCCTGCTGGCCCTGCTGTTCCTGTTCCGCGCTTATCACTTCCGCCTGCGTGCCTCCATCGAAAAACAAAAGCTGCTGCAAAAGGAAAAAGAAGACGTGCAATTAAAGGCCGATGTAGCCGCCAGCAAAACCCGCGAACTGGAGCTGCAAAAGAAAGAAGCAGAACTGAGCGCCCGCCTGCAACAGGAAGAAACGGCCCGCCTGTATGCAGAACAGCAACTGCTGGAGGCCCGGAAGCAATTCCTGCAAAAAGAACTGCTGGCAGGCTCCCTGGAGCTGGAAGAGAAAAATGACCTGCTGCAATCCCTGCAAAAAAAGATCACGGAAATAGGAGAGACAGATCCCCGCCTGCGCAAGGTAGGCCGCATTATCACCGAGCGCACCCGCCTGGACGAGGACTTTGAATCCCTGAAACAGGACTTTGCCCAGATCCACCCCAGCTTTGTGATCCAGTTGCAGGAAAAGGCCCAGGGCGGCCTTACCCGCGTGGACCTGAAATACTGCACTTACATTTTAATGGGGTTATCTAATAAAGAGATAGGGGTGCGCCTGGGCATTGAGGCAAAAAGTATCCGCATGGCGCGTTACCGGATCAAACAAAAACTGGGATTAGACAAAGACGAAAACCTGGACCAGTTCATCCGTACCTTAGCATAAACGTATCAGCAGACGGTATTTTATATTTTCAGCCCAATGAAGAGCATATTATTATGGTGCGCTCTTGCCTTTGCCGGCCTGGCAGCCCGCGCACAGGACCCCGCGCCCCTTTCCAAAGGAGAAGTGAACACGTTATTCCCCGAGACCGTGAAAGCCCGCCTGGGTATTAAGTTTCCGGTATTTAAAGCCTTTGCCTTCCAGGACCGGCATGGCAGTAATTATGTGCTGCTTACGGAATCGCAGGATAGTATTGTCCACGATGGCCCCAACGCGGATACCCTGCACCGCGCCATCAAAGCAGTTTGCGTTGTTGCTAACGGTGACGGATACACTAAGAACTGGGAGATCAATGATTTCATCGATAAAACGGCAGGCGAAATTTCCATTTGGTTCTGGAGCAAAAGCTGCGCTTTTACAGACCTGGACGGAGACGGGCTTGCAGATGTTTTCATTGCCTACAGCACAAAAGGAGAGGAGGACGGTAATGGTGGGCGGTTAAAGCTGATCTTGGTCTATAAAGGACAGAAGATCGCTATCCGCCACCAGGACAGTGACCTGGATGAGGGCCGGCAAACCCGCGTGGATGCTACGTTTTACGCTTTGCCAGCGACAGTGCAGCAGCAGGGAATTGCGATTTTAAAACGGATAGTGCAGAATGAAGAAGCCTATCTGGGAAGTGGCTGGGAGGAAGGAATGAAGAAGCATAAAAGTGTGTTGTGAGGGAGGATGTTGCCTGGGGGGGCAGGCCCCGGTCACACTGAAGACTGCGCATAATCCCGCTCAAACTTCTCCCCATAGATCGACAGGTACTCTTCCTGGAAGCGCTGGTAGATCTTCCGCGCAGACGCATGCTGATGTAGCTGTACCAGCGCCCTGCACTTGTAGATCACCGCATCTTCACTCAGCGCATCAAACTGCAGCATACAATTGCACAACGTGATCATCAGGGCCGGCGACAGCTGGTCATGCCTGGCCTGCAAATACGTATCCAGCGCGGTGATCACCTGGGAGTTTATTTCATTGCGGTAGCTATCCAGCCAGGGATAATCCAGCCCGTCCAGTAGCGCTCCATTCTTCAGCAGGGCCAGGTGCTGGTCCGGGTCTTCATGAAAGGGCGGCAGCCGCTGCCATGACAGCACGTCAATGTGAATGTTGTCTTCATCCAGCAGCAATTTCCATTTGCCTTTTTCCTTCACCAAAGCATAAGGGCCCAGTTTCTCCAGGAGGCTGCGCAGCTTGGCAATGTTCACCGAGCGGTTATTCTTGGCCGCGGCGGGCGTCATATTGGGCCAAAGCAGTTCCGTGAGCCGCTCCGTGGTGATGCCATGGCTGCCCATGATATTGGGGAGCAAAATAAGCAGGAACAATTCTTTCACTAATGGGCTGAACTGCCGGCTGATATCTTCCCCGTTGGCATCCAGTACCTGGAAGCCGCCAAATAATCGCACACTGGAATGGGCTGTGGGCGCGGGTCCCGGCGTATCTGGTGGTGGCGTGATGGTGGCAACCGGTTTAAAGGACGCATCAACAGCTGCCGGGGTTTCCGTATCAGCGTGCGCAACCGGGGGTATTTCCGAGAGCGGTGCGGCCTGCGCGGGTGGCGCTGGTTCAAGCCCCATATGCGTTTCCATCAACGGCGCAGCCTCTATCTCCGGAAGTGCTTCAGGTATTGCCGGTGCGGGAGTGATCTCACCGGTACGTTTGCGTGTCCGCAGAAACCGCCAGCCACACCATCCCGCCACCAGCAGGAACAATACTGCGGCCCCCGCCCTCCATTTACTGGAAATCCGCCACCAGCGTGATGTTACGGCAATGGGTGGTGGCACATTCACTGGCATGAGCAGGGTGTACATTTTTACTACGCTTGTTTTATTGTTTGCTGCATAGTAGGTCACCGCTACCAGTTCGCCCGTTTGTGCGCAGTAGTACAGGGCTGCATCGGATTTGGTATCGATAAAGGGGAAGCTGATCTCACTGCCGAGGCGCTGGTATTGCGGGTGTTGCAGGTCTACCTTTACCAGCTGCAGGGATGATTGCATACAGTCATTGGCAAACACCAGGGCGAAGCCGGCGTGTTGCATGCTGTCTATCACCAGGTTGCCGGCAAAGGCAAAAGGTGCCGCGGGTTTGGGCAGGGTATAGATTTTTTTATAGCGGCGGTTTCGTATATCGTACACCGTTAGATCGTAGAGATTGTGGGGATTGAGCAGCTGTTCTCCCTGGATGCTGCCATAGCCGCCCAGGATGTAAGCCGTGTCGCTTTGCGCATTCATGCCCACCGCAGAAAGGTAACGCGGTGTGAAGCGGTCGCCGTGCACGGAGGGGGTGTCCCATCGGCGGGTATCGGGATGGTACCGGCGCAGCAGGTTTTTGTATTGATAATCACCATAACCGCCTATCACGTACATGGCGCTGTCCACGTTGGAATAGAAGAGGGCCGGGTGCCAGAAATGGGTAGTGATATTGCTGTCCAGCGCATAGCTCCAGCGTTGGTGCGCGCTGTCGAACACCGCTACGGATGCAGTGTCCGGGAAGAAATTATACAACTGGCCGTGCTGCTCATCGTAGAGCGACTGGTTGCCGGGGGGCGCCCCAGTGTGCCGGGTGAGGGGGATGGTCTGCAGGTGGCGGTGCGCTACATCCATTTGCAGTAATTCATCCTGGCCCATGATATAGACGATGCCTTGCTTACTGTTGAAAGCCAGGCTGGCATTGCCGCTCAACGTCCAGCTGCCGGCGGGCTGCCAGTGGTGGTAGCGGGGTTGCAGCCACACGGGGTTACTCACATAAGCAATCTTGCCGCGTACCAGGTCTGTGTCCTGTGTACCGCCTGTTTGCGCCAACGGGAAATGATATTGCAGGTTTTCGCCCCGGTATACTTTTACATCGCGCAGGCGCATGGGAGGCAGGTCTATGTTTTTAAAACTGCCATCATGGTTGGCCCCGAATAATAATCTCAGGGAATGGCCCAGCGTCATTTTCAGCAGGGCTTTACCTATAAGCTGGTTTCCGCTCCAAAGCTCGATCTGGCGGGCGTTAACCCCGATATTAAGCCGGATGTTACGCCACTCCCGGGATAGTGCGCCGGGATTTTCCATGTAATCGTTAATACCGGAAAATTCATTGCCTGTTACCAGTTGCAATGCGCGGGCATGTACATTATATATAAGGTCTATGTTCTGCTCCTTATTATCGATCAGGCGGAACACGTAGCCGAAGTAGGTAGAAGACTGCGGAACAAAGGAGAGATCAAATGAGAGTGTAAAATCGTGTCCGGCAGACAATTGCACATCCGGGATGGCTAATGCGGTGCGCTGTTCAGGCACAATGTTCTTGGCCTTGAACTCTAATCCGTATCCTTCCTGAGCATGGGCAAAGTGTGCCAGTAACAAGATTAATATTGCTAGTAAACCTGTGTATCTGTATCGCTTCACGGCACAAAAATACCCAAGCTTGGGTACGGGTAATGTTAACAAATTTTTAAGAAATGTGACCGGATGCCCGGGGTTAATAAAGGTTAATGACCTGTAACCAGCTACCATGGCCTGTTCTGTGACAATGCCGCGCCCGCCCGTTAATCTTCCGTTATCCCCTTCATTAGGATGCGCCTCCTTATTTCGCGCCATCAATTTTTCTGTCACTAACAATCTCTTAAACAACCAACGCACCATGAAAAAATGGTTTTGTATGCTTTGCCTGGCAGGCGGTGTGGCAAGTGTTCACGCACAGTCCCGCATGATAAAAGGCAAGGTTGCCGATGAAACCGGCCAGGGATTACCCGGCGTTTCGGTAAAAGTATTGGGTACCAGTCTTGGCACCAGCACCGACGCAAAAGGAGCGTTCAGCCTTAACGCCGATCCTGGCGCGCAACTTATCTTTACCTATGTGGGTTTTAACACCGACACCGTGCCTGCCATCCAGGCGGAGAACGGCCTGGTGAAAATGAAAACCAAAGTGGCCTCTCTCAACGACGTAGTGGTGGTGGGGTACGGCACACAGAAAAAGGCTAACCTTACCGGCGCCGTGTCGCAGGTATCCGGCGCTGTGCTGGACAATCGCTCTATCCCCAACATCAGCCAGGGCCTGCAGGGCACCATTCCCAACCTGAACCTGGTGATGGGCGATGGTAAGCCCATCCAGTCCCCCACTTACAATGTGCGGGGTACTACCTCCATTGGCCAGGGTGGCAGTGCCCTTGTGCTGATAGACGGTGTGCAGGGTGATCCTTCCCTGATCAACCCCGCCGATGTGGCCAGTGTAACCGTACTGAAAGATGCGTCTTCCGCGGCTATCTATGGCGCCCGTGCTGCATTTGGGGTGGTGCTCATTACTACCAAGAATCCTGCAAAGGGTAAAACAACCGTTACTTATTCCTCGAACTATTCTCTGAAAAGCCCTACCTCCGTGCCGGATATCGTGGACAATGGCTACCAGTACGCCTCGGAGTTTAATGAAGCATGGTCTGCCTGGAACGACTATTCCCAGACCCCGCAGAATATCAATAAAACCCAGCCTTTCTCCGCTGCTTACCTGGCGGAATACAAGAACCGCAATGCAAATCCTTCCCTGCCAAAAGTGGAAGTGGGCGCCAACGGTAACTATGTATACTATGGCAATACCAACTGGTATGACCTGCTGTACAAGAACCACAGCTTCTCCACGGACCAGAACCTGGCGGTATCCGGCGCCAGCGAAAAGGCCAGCTACTACATCACCGGCCGTTACTTTGGCCAGGAAGGGTTGTTCCGTTACAATTCCGACAACTTCAAGAACTACAACTTCCGCGCTAAAGGCAGCCTCCAGGTATTGCCCTGGTTGCAGCTGAATAACAGCACCGACTTTGCTTACCGCACTTATCACAACCCGCTGAACGTGGGGGAAGGCGGCGGCATCTGGCGTAACATGGCGGATGAAGGCCACCCTTCCTCCATGTTGTTCAACCCGGATGGTACCCTGACCTTCTCTGCCGCTTACACCGTGGGCGACTTCGTTTATGGCAGGAACGGTATTGATACCACCAACCAGCAGCTGCGCAACACCACGGGTTTTGTGGCCAGATTTGCACACGACCACTTCCGCGTAAAAGGCGACTTTACCTTCCAGTACATGAACAATGGTGAAACCCAGAAGCGTGTGCCGGTGCCTTACAGCACTGCGCCCGGTGTGATCGCTTATGTGGGTTCCGCTTACAACGACCTGCAGAACCTGACTGCCAAGACCAACTACATTGCCACCAACATTTATGGTGAATATGAGAACCATTTTGGTAATCATTACTTCAAGGCACTGGCAGGTTACAACTTTGAGCAGTCTTCCTACTCCGCTTTCTCTGCCCTGCGCAATGGCCTGGCCTACCCCGGCGCCAATAACCTGAACCTGGCCCTGGGCCAGAATATCAGCACGGCAGGCTATTGGGACAGATGGGCCATCCTCGGTGGTTTTGGCCGTTTGAACTATTCTTACAAAGAGCGCTACCTGCTGGAAGTGAACGGCCGTTACGATGGCTCTTCCAAGTTCCCGGCTAACCAGCGTTATGCATTCTTCCCCTCCATATCTGCCGGCTGGCGCCTGTCGCAGGAAGCTTTCTGGCATGTAAACCCGAAGATCCTGTCTGACGTGAAGATCCGCGGTTCCTATGGTTCACTGGGCAATGGTAACGTAGCTTCCTATGCTTACCAGGAGCTGTTCAATATTTCACAATCCGGCCGCGTGATCGGTGGGGTGCTGCCGCAGAAGACCAATAACCCGGTGGTACTGCCCGATGGCCTTACCTGGGAAACCGCGCGCACTGCGGATGGCGGTATCGACCTGTCATTGCTGAACGACCGCCTGGCGGTAACCGGTGATGTGTATACCCGCAAAACGCTGAACATGTTTACCGTAGGGCCCACCCTGCCGGACGTTTTCGGTGCAGATCCTCCCAAGGGCAACTATGCTGACCTGCGTACCCGCGGCTGGGAAGTGAGCCTGAACTGGCACGACAAATTCACCGTGGCCAACAAACCTTTCAACTATAACGTAGGCGTGTGGATGTCTGATTACAACGCGGTGATCACGCGTTACAACAATGCTTCCGGTATTCTCACGGATTACTACAAGGGCCAGCACGTAGGTGACATCTGGGGCCTGGTGAATGATGGCTTCATGACCGACAAGGACGCGGATACTTACAACAGCGGCGCCATGAAGGCCACGCAATACAAGTCTTCCACTTCCGGCCACTGGCTGGCTGGCGACCTGAAATTCAAGGACCTGAACGGCGATCAGAAGATCACCAATGGTTCCAATACGCTGAAAGACCCGGGAGACCAGCGCGTGATCGGGAACACCACACCCCGTTACACTTACGGCATCAGCCTGGGTGGTTCCTGGAATAACTTTTCCATCAACGCTTTCTTCCAGGGCGTAGGCAAACAGGATTGGTATCCCGGTGGGGAAGCAGATGCATTCTGGGGCCAGTACAACCGTCCTTACAACTATGCACTGAAATACCAGGAAGGCAACAAATGGACAGCAGACAACCCGAACGCCTATTTCCCCCGCTTCCGCGGCTACGTAGCACAGGGTGGTAACGAGCTGTCTATTGCCCAGACCAAGTACCTGCAGAACGTGCGCTACATCCGCCTCAAGAACCTGCAGATCGGGTACTCCCTGCCGCACAACATGGTAGAAAGGGCACACCTGGGCAGCGCACGCTTCTTCCTCTCCGGCGAAAACCTGTGGACGGCGTCCCCGCTGTATAAGCTGACCCGCAACATTGACGTGGAGAACATCGGTAAATCTGACGTACTGCTCACTGGCACTTCCAACAATGGTAATGGTAACAACTACCCGATCCTGAAGAGCTTTACGTTTGGCCTGCAAGTTTCATTATAATCCTTCCTTTAAAACTCAGTGTGATGCATATACCCTTTAAAAAACAATGGGCTGCTGTGATGTTGTCTGGCGCCGCTTTGCTGGCGGCTTGTACCAAGGCCCTGGACCAGCAGCCGCAGGCCAGCGCCACCAATGCGGCGGTATTTGGTTCTGAAGCCGGCCTCAAATTGTATACGACTTCTTTATATGATATCCTGCCGGACATCAACACGCCTTTCCGTACAGACTGTAACCTGTCTGATTTTGGCGCAGTGACCACCGTGCCTGACTTTATCCGTACCGGTGTGTACACCCCGCAATCGGAAGCTGCCGATAACTGGAACTGGAAGCCGCTGCGCAATGTGAACTATTTCATCGTGAACAACGTAAACCCGGCGATACCGCAGGCTACCCGCGATAACTACACCGCGATAGCCCGTTTCTTCCGCGCGTTCTTCTATTTTGAAAAAGTAAAACGTTATGGCGATGTGCCCTGGATCAGTCATCCATTGGCGGTAGACGACAGCCTGCTGTACGCCAAACGCGATTCCCGCGTATTGGTAATGGACTCCGTGATCGCTGACCTGGACTGGGCCGCGAGCCACATCATTGCCGGTGAAGATGCTACCCGCAGCACCATTACCCAGAACGTGATCCTGGGCTTCAAATCCCGGGTGTGCCTGTTTGAAGGTACCTTCCGCAAATACCGCGGTGATGCATTGCCCGGCTCCACAGACCTGCTTACCCAGGCCGCTGCCGCTGCCAAGGCGGTAATGGATGGTGGTAAATATTCCCTGAACCAGGGCACCCTGGCTTACCGCAACCTGTTCATCAGCCCTGCGCCGGTATCCAGTGAAGTAATGCTGGCAAACGTGGCCAGCAGCACCCTGGGCAAGTACAATGATGCCAACTGGTTTTACACCAGTGCTACGTATGGCAACCGTTTCAGCTTCACCCGCGATTTCATCAACACTTACCTGATGACAGACGGTACACCTTTTACCAGCATAGCCGGCCATGACACCATGACCCTGGCACATGAAACCCAAAACCGCGACCTGCGCCTGGCGCAGACCATCCGCACCCCGGGTTACACGCGTATCAACAGCGGTAAGGTACAGGCAGCACCGCCTGTGTTCTCTTATACCTACACCGCTTACCAGCCCATTAAATGGTGCCTGGATGACATGACCTATGATGCCGGTGCAAACAATACCAACAGTATCCCGGTAATGCGCTATGCGGAGATCCTGCTGAACTACGCGGAAGCAATGGATGAACTGAACCAGATGAGTGCTACGATCTGGCAGCAGACCATTGGTGCCCTGCGCACCCGCGCCGGCATCGCCAATGCTAATGCAATGCCTACCGTGATAGATCCGTATATGCAATCTACTTACTACCCGGACGTGACCAAGGCTACCACTATGGAGATCCGCCGTGAGCGCGCCATTGAGCTTGCCCTGGAAGGCTTCCGCTGGATGGACCTGACCCGTTGGGCGCATGGCGACCTGCTGCTGAAAAAATGGAATGGCATGTACGTGCCGGCCCTCAATGTACCGATGGACCTGAATGCCGACGGTGTGATGGATGTATGCTTCTACAAGGATACCGCCCCGGCTAATCCTGTAGCGGGTGTTACCTATGTAAATGTAGGCGCCACCGTGGGCGGTGTAGCCAACCCCCAGCGCCTGTCTAACGATACTTATGGTGAACTGCACTGGCAGGATGCTACTTCCCGTACCTTCCAGCCCTTCATGTACGTGTACCCATTGCCGCTCACAGCCCTGCAACTGAACACGAACCTGACGCAGAACGAAGGTTGGGATAAACTTTAGTATCTTGAACGGATAAACGAAAACCATGAGAAAGAATATCTGGATGGCAGTGATCTGCCTTTTCGCAGGGCTGCAGGCCTCCATGGCCCAGCGTTTTACGGTAGGCACGTATAACCTGCGCAACGACAACAACAAGGAAGATGCTGCGAACGGCAACGGCTGGCAAACCCGCTACCCGGTGATCACGAACCTGCTGCGTTTTCACGGGTTCGATATTTTTGGCACCCAGGAAGGTATGAAACACCAACTGGAAAACCTGAAGGACAGCCTGCCCGGTTTTGCTTACATCGGGGTAGGGCGTGATGATGGAAAGGAAGCAGGAGAGCACTCCGCCATTTTCTATAACACGGAAAAATTCAAGGTGATGCAGCAGGGTAATTTCTGGCTCTCTGAAGTGGAAGACCGCCCTAATAAAGGCTGGGATGCCGTGCTGCCGCGCATCTGCACCTGGGGCCTGTTTAAGGAGACCAGGACTGGTTTTACCTTCTACATGTTCAACCTGCACATGGACCACATAGGTGTGAAAGCCCGCGCAGAAAGTGCAAAGCTGATCCTGAAAAAGATCAAGGAGATGACCAATGGCCGCCCCGTGATCCTCACCGGTGATTTCAACGTGGACCAGACCAGCGAGTCTTACAAATTGCTGGCCACCAGCAATGTGCTGTTTGATGCGTACGAGACCACGAAGCTGCGTTATGCGCTGACCGGTTCTTTCAACGCCTTTAAGCCAAACCTGGCCACCACCAGCCGCATTGACCACATCTTCCTCACCAAGGACTTCACCGTACAGCGTTACGGCATCCTGGATGATACCTACCGAAGCAAGGATGGCGATACGGGCACGGCCCGCATGCCTTCTGACCACTTCCCCGTGATGGCGGATGTGACCCACGGTAAATAATCTATTGTACGTATCCTATAAAAAACCGCGCCCGTTGTATTCCTGCAACGGGCTTTTTTTATGCAAAACCGCGATATATCGTGATTGTTTTCCCCCTGTTTTTCTGTTGTTAGCCCAAGTAACAAATGTCACAACGCAAAAGCCAGAATAGCAATGGCCGGTGGTAGTTAGTGGTTCTACATTTGGGGCAAAATTAAAAACTATGAAAAAGATCTTTATGACGCTGGCGCTGGCAGTAGCAAGTACACTGTGCGCACTGGCACAGGGACCGGTGAAGAACATCATCCTGGTGCACGGCGCTTTTGCAGACGGCTCCGGCTGGGAAGGCGTTTACAACATCCTTACCAAACAAGGTTACAATGTAGTGGTAGATCAAAACCCGTTAAGCTCACTGGAAGATGATGTGGCATCTGTGAACCGGATCCTGGACAAGATGGAAGGCCCGGTGATCCTGGTAGGCCACTCCTGGGGGGGTGCGGTGATCACCCAGGCCGGTGGTTCAGACAAGGTAGCAGGCCTCGTGTATGTAGCCGCATTCCAGCCGGAAGTAGGTGAAACCGTGCTACAACTGGCCAGCTCAGCGCCCACGCTGCCGGAATATGGCATCCTGCCGCCGGATGCACAAGGCAATATCTACATTGATAAAGCCAAGTTCCACAAGGCATTCTGCGCAGACCTGCCCGCGGCTAAAGCAGCTTTCATGTGTGCATCGCAGGGGGTATGGAGCGCCAAAGGCCCCACCACACCGCTCACCGTGGCCGCCTGGAAAACCAAGCCCAGTTGGGCGATCGTAGCCACTGGCGACAAATGCATCAACCCTGTCATTGAACGCACCATGTACAGACGCAGCGGTGCCAGCACCACGGAGATCAACGGCAGCCATGTTGTATTCATCTCTCACCCCGCGGAAGTAGCGAAAGTGATCGCAGATGCAGCGATGCATGCCGGGAAGTAATGCTGGTAGCGGTCTTTGTCTTACTCACTCGTTAATCTGATAAAACAATGAAAAAACAAGTTATGCAGCTGGCGCTGGCAGTAAGCCTGCTGGCCGGCGCTGCGCATGCCCAGGTGAAGACCCTGGACCCGCAGAAAGATCCGAAGATCGGAAAGGAAGTAAAGGCGTTTTTAAAAGTGCTGAACGTACCGGGAGCCAAAGGCCTGGAAACCTTTAGCCCGGCGGATGCCCGCAAGGTGCTGGAAGGCGCGCAGCAATCCGTACAGGTGGATGTCTCCGGCATTGAGGTGACCGAAAAGAACGTGCAGGAAGACGGGCTGAACCTGAAGCTGTACGTGGTGCGCCCTGAAGGCGTGAGTGGTACGCTGCCCGTGTTCATGTTCTTCCACGGTGGTGGATGGATCCTGGGCGACTTTGCCACGCACAAGCGCCTGGTGCGCGACCTGGTGGTGAACTCCGGTGCAGTGGCCGTATTCGTGGAATACTCCCGTAGCCCGGAAGCACATTATCCTACCGCACTGATTGAATGCTATGCCGGCACCAAATGGGTGGCGGAGCATGGGGCGGAGATCAATGTAGATCCTTCCCGCCTGGCAATTGCCGGCAACAGTGTAGGTGGCAATCTTACAGCGGCCGTAGCCCTGATGGCAAAAGACAAGCATGGCCCTGCATTGAAGCTCCAGGTAATGCTGTGGCCTGTTACGGATGCAAACTTCAACACCGGTTCTTACCTGGAGTTTGCCACTGACCGTTTCCTGACCCGCAACATGATGATCTGGTTCTGGGACGCTTACACCCCGAAGAATAATCGCATGGCCTATTATGTAACACCGCTGAAGGCGTCCCTGGACGAGCTGAAAGACTTGCCCCCGGCTCTCATCCAGGTAGCAGAAAATGATGTGCTGCGCGATGAAGGCGAGGCGTATGGGCGCAAACTGGACCAGGCAGGCGTACCCACTACACTGGTGCGTTTTGATGGCCTGATCCATGACTATGGCCTGCTCAACCCCATTGCCACGGTGCCTGCGGTACAATCTGCCATGCGCTATGCCGGCAATGAATTGCGCAATGCATTGAAATAGGTATCCGGTTTTTCTCTTGGTACCAAGCCGTCTACACGCGTGTGGACGGCTTTTTTGTGGGCCCCCGGTAGACGTTTTGTAGACGCCCCTGTAGTTAGGCTGTAGACCCTGTTTATTTGGAAATAGCCGCTACTGATCCCATCTTTGCCCTGACAGTGACCAGGTATTTTTATTCCAGCGCCATATAACCGATGAACCATTTGATCATGTTTAACACCCGTTTTTACAGGAAACCCCTGCTATTGTGCAGCCTTTTTTTACTGGCATTTTTTTGCCGGGCTGTTGCCCAGGAACTGGAGGGAGGCTCCCGTTTTGTCCATGGATTTGCCCGCGTGCAGCAGGGAAGCGACTATTATTATATTGACAGTACCGGCAAGCGTGCTTTTGACCGGATACTGGACCGGGACGGCCATGCGTTTGACGTGGTGCCCGTGGCTGGCAATGATGGCATCATACCCGGTGCAGATACCGCGGAGGGCCACCTGCCGGAGTATTTTAAACTGGTGTCCCTGGACAAAAAACAGGGCGTGTTGCTGCTATCCGGGAAGTGGATGCTGCGCCCGGAGTATGATAGCATTGCCACGGAGTACCGGGAAGCATGGAGGGTAACAAAGGGTGGGAAGTCTACCCTGTACAAGGCTACTGGCTTCGCCCTGCCTTTCCTGTTTGATGCGGTGAATGAGCTGGACGGCAACTGTTTCCTCGTACAGCAGGATGATAAATGGGGCATTTATGACAAGCGGGCCGCAAAACTTACCACGCCTTGCGTGTACGAAGACATGGACTACTGTTTTGGTTGTGAAAGCAAAGGAGATTACGCATTTGCCCAAAAGAACGGCAAGTGGGGCGTCATCAGTTTCCGGAATGACATATTATTGCCCTTTGAATATGACCACCAGCATGCCAATATGCGCAGTGATGAATGGGTGCAATGCCTGTCACGCGATAATAAGCCCTTGCTCATTAACCTGCGCACCAAGGCGGTAACAGAAGATACCTGCGGCTGCCTGGACAGGGAGGATGACAGCGCACCGTTGCTGGCGGATGGTTTCAGGACTGTACGACAGGGGAAATTATACGGGATGGTAAATGCGGATGGCCAGAAAGTACTGCCCACGCAATATGAATCCATCCGCTACGATGGGATCGCATTGCCCAGGCCACTGGTAGAGATCAGCCAGCAAGGTAAGAGCGGCATTGCCGATACCAGCGGCCATATGATCATTCAGCCCCTGTATGATGATTATTTCATGATGATCAGTGATACCCTGCTGGTAGCCGTCAGGGAAAACAAGTGCTATTTATTCAACACGAAAGGGCAGCCGGTATTACAAGGCGCTTACGACGATATCCGCCCCTGGCGCCCCATGGATAGCGATACCACAACGGCATTCCTGAAACTGGTCCGGGGAGAGCTGATGGGTTTCTATAACCTGCATACCCGCAAGCTGGTGGCACCACAATACAGCTACATTTATGATACGGATACAAGCCGGAAATACTACCTCATGGCGGAAAAGAATGGCAGGCAGGGTGTAATAGACACCAATGGCACCGTGATCATCCCACCCCGCTTTGACGATGTACAGTTCCTGGCGAACGGTTATCCTAACCAGGCGCAGGTGGCAATTAACTACAAATACGGTATCTACGACTATGTCAAAAATGTCCTCGTAATACCGGCGCGCTATAACAATATTACACCGGTGGCGCACCACGAACTGTATTTTGTACAAAGGGATAATGATAAAGCGGAAGGCCTGCTGGACCTGGAAGGTAAGGTGGCGTACCCGGTGCTTTCCCGCCAGCGCCTTGACCAGGCAGATACCCTGGCCAATTATTTTGTAATATCCCGCCGTGATTCCCTGTCGGAGAAGCTGCGTTACACAGTATTTAACAGCCGTACGCATGAGCGGTATGCCTTGCCTTATGATACGGTGGTACCAGGTGGTTATAAGGACCGTGTAGGCGTGCACGTTGGCAAGCGGCAATATGCCCTGTTTGACCTGGCAACCCGGAAGACGGTTGAAGGTGCTTACACACAGGATGGCCTGCCCCAGCTGGTTTATCCCTACCAGGATAAGGCAATGATCATGAAAAATGATAAGATCGGGATCATTGATACCGCCGGTAATTTTAAGATCCCACCGGTGTATGATATGCTTTACCCGGTGATGGAAAACACCTACCTCTTTGTGCAGCGCGATGCCAACGGGGCCGCGCACTACGGTTATGGCGATAGTACCACAAAGCTCTTCGTGCCCATGGAATATGATTTCCTGCCGGGTGACCGGGAAGATTATCTCCGGGACAGCCTGTTGCTGCTGGTGAAACGAGGCCCTGACGGTACCGTGCTGAAAGGCTTTGCGGGCCTGGATGGAAAGACGGTGATCCCTGCAAAATATGAATCGATCCGTGCTACGGAAAATAAGCAATATTTCCTGGTAAAAGCTGGTGAGCAATCCGGCATCATCCGCCGGAATGGGGAAGTGGTGCTGCCGGTGGAGTTTGAAGAGGTGTTGTTGGATGACAATACGCTTTACTTCGGGGAAGCTGCCTTTAGCTTCCCGGTAATGGCAAAGAAAAATGGCACCTGGGCGTATTACGATACGGAAGGAAAGGCATTACCCCTGCGCATGAAAGCCACGATCGACTATATGCCGGTAGAGGAGCCGGTGGTTGTTCCTGTGGAAGCGGGGCATTAATGCCCGCAGCGGATGAAGTGCCGGAACAGCCCGTGCGCCGCATCGGGCATAAGTCCCCGCACAATGAGCAGCGCCGCCAGTAACATACCAAGATAGGGCGCTGCTTTGCGCAGGTAAAGCCGCGTAGAGGCATCCATTTTCCAGCTTACCATGGACAGTAATAAAAGTGCGGGAAGGGTTCCCAGCCCGTAAGCGATCATGAATAAACTACCCTGTAATACCCCGCCTAGCGCCAGTGCACCGGCTATGGCCATGTACACCATGCCGCAGGGCAGTAACCCATTGAGCATACCCAAGGCCAGCATAGCCGGGGTGCCGGGGCGTTGCATTAGCCGGAGCATAAGTGGTTGCCATAATTTTTGCCAACCGCGCAATGCCTTTGTGGCCGGGAACCAGCGGGGCAGGAGGGTGGCCAGGGCAAACAGGAGCAACAGTATGCCGGCACCGATAGACAACGCATGTTGCCATCCTGCCAGTTTCAATCTTTCCCCGATAAGCCCAAAAGCGGAGCCCAGTAAGGCATACATGCCAATGCGCCCGCCGTGGTAGGCCAGCATGCCCTGCCTGCGCCGGCCCGGGCCCTGCACAGAAAAGGGCATGGCCAGTACCAATGGCCCGCACATGCCCACGCAATGCGCGCTGCCAATGAAACCCAATACCAGCGCGCCTGTCAGTACCGCTTCCATATTAGTTGATCTGCATTTCCTGTTCTGTATAATACCGTACTGCGCGCGCCGTCCAGTGCAGCTTTACCAGGCAGCGGCCCTTGGGCAGTTGTGTTTTGTCAATGCGCTGCAGGCCCTGCCTGGTTACCAGGGCAATGTGCTGGTCCTGGCGGGCATCCGTAGGATAATAGAACCAGGCCTGCCCGGTGGTGGCAGCGGTATCCGGCAGTTGCAGGGTTACGTATTGTTCATCCTGTGAAATGCCTACGGCCGGCTGTTTTGCGGCGTTATGTGCATCGTTGATCTGCTCCTGGTAGCGGATCTCGTCTTCGTAATATTTTTCAGATACGAGGTCAAACCGGGTGTGGGTAGCCTTGTATACCAGGGTGCCTATCAGCAGGGCAAAGCCCAGGAAGGCGAGCGTTAATCCATTTCCCCAACTCATGCTGTAAAGATTTAAAAGATTATTGAACGGGACCTATGAATGCTGTACGGATGCGGTCTATTCTTTCATTTCCATTGTAAAGGCCCAGCGTTACAATGGTCTTTTGCTGGCGGATAGCCTTTGCCGGCAGGACGATGAAGAAGGTGCCGGCGCCCTGGCTTTCCCCTTTTATCATTACCAGGGGATTGCCCACTACCTGTACCCGCCCGCCAGCCGGGCTTTCCAGCCGGATGGTGAGGGGCACGTCCTTCGTGGTTTTATTTACCCCGCGCAGGTTATACAGGTTGGTAATGCTATCCTTGCCCCGCTCCTGGAACAGTAAGCCCGGTGTGCGTACAATGCTGATATCCACCGCCTGCCTGCTTGCCAGCAGGAATGCATCCAGGCAGAGGATGAGCACACAAAGTACCGTGTAGGCTTTCATGCGCGTGGTATAGCGCAGGGGCTTGTTCTCCGCGATGCCAATTTCAGATGCATAGCTGATCAGCTTCTTTGGCTTGCCTATCTTTTCCATCACGTGGTCACAGGCGTCTATGCAGGCAGTGCAGCCCACGCATTCCATCTGGACCCCGTTCCGTATATCTATACCTGTAGGACATACTTTTACGCACTGCAGGCAATCAATGCAATCTCCCAGTCCGTCACTACTGACCTTGGAGGGCTTGTGGCGGGGCTCTCCCCGTTTGTAATTGTAAGCCACGATCATGCTGTTCTTGTCCAGCATTACGCCCTGCAGGCGGCCATACGGGCACACCACGGTGCATACCTGCTCCCGGAAGAATGCATATACGCCATAAAATACGCCGCTGAACAGCAGGATGGCCAGGAAGCCACCGATGTGGTCAAAGAAGCGGCCGCTGATGATCTCCCACAGCGCCGGCATGCCAATGATATAAGCCAGGAAAATATTGGCAATGAAGAAAGATAACAGGAAGAACGCTATATGTTTGGTGCCCAGGATGCGGATCTTGCGGGCGTTCCAGGGCTGGTTGTGCAGCGTGCGTTGTTCATTGGCATTGCCCACTATCCAGTATTCCAGACGGCGGAAGAGCATTTCCATGAAGATGGTCTGCGGGCAGATCCATCCACAGAACAGGCGCCCGAAAGCTGCCGTGAAGAGGATCACGAACAGGATGAACGTGATCATCAACAGCCCCAGGACAAAAAAGTCCTGGGGCCAGAAGATCTTGCCAAACAGTATGAACCGCCCGGCGGGTATATTGAGCATGAGAAATGGCTGTCCGTGCACCTGCACAAAAGGCAGGGCAATGAAAAGCAGGAAGAACGCATAACTCAGCGCTTTCCGGTAATTATAAAAACGTCCTTTTGGCTGCTGCGCAAAGATCCATTTGCGTTTCCCGGTGTCATCCAGCGTAGCCAGCTGGTCTCTGAAACTGTCCATACACTAATCGTTTGTCAGTACGCCCTGCGGTTCCTTTGGCGCTGCGGGTTTGGTGCCATGCAGCGATTTTACATAGCTTGCCAGCTGTGCAATCTGTTGTGGTGAATAGTCGTCTTTCCAGCTCTTCATGCCTTTATCCGGCCAGCCATATTTGATGGTCTTGAACACGGACTGGATATCGCCGCCATGCAGCCAGTAACTGTCTGTAAGGTTAGGGCCTACACCGCCACCGCCGTCTGCCCCATGGCAGGCAAAGCAGGTGCTGGTGAAGATCTTTTTGCCGGCGTCGAGGCTGGGTGCATCGGTGAGCAGCTTCACGGTGTTTTCATCCACCTGGTTGGCCGCTTTGGCGAGGTAGGCAGCTTTAGCTTCCTCCGCGGCGGCTACGGCTTCCTTGTATTCATCTATGCTCAGCGGGGCGGTGTGGCTTACGTGGTAGCGCCACAGGTATACCATGGCAAATACGATGCAGCAATAAAAGCCCCAGAGCCACCAGCCCGGCAGGCGGTTGTCCAGCTCGCGGATGCCGTCGTAGTCATGCCCGGTATCGATGGAAGCCTCTTCCTGCAGGGGTTTGAGGCTGTTCACCTTAAGCCACAGCCGCTTCCATTTAGGTGCCTCGGCCACGGTGGCCACCACCGCTGCTTTTTCCACCCGCAACAGGCTTTGCAGCAGGAAAAGAATGGTAAGGATTATTGTTATTTCAAATGCAATAACCCCAACGAGGCTATAGTAAATTAAAGGGCTGAGGCCTGAGATCGTGTGCACCACCGCGGTGGCTGCATCCTGCGCATCGGCCGCCCTGGAAGGCAGGGCAGCCATCAGCAGCAGGATGAGCATGGGGGTAACGGGGGAAGCCTTAGATTCTTTTTGTGTTTGTGCTTTATCTTTTTCCCGGTATACTTCAGCGGCGCCGTTCAGCACATAGGCCAGCAACACGATGATGAGGCCCAGGGCAATGATCACTGCGGTAAGTACGATGCCCAGTGGATTGTGCAGGGCATCTGCTGAAAGCAAGGGTAGTAGTAAGACGGGTGACATGCTTATTGATTATCGAGCGGTAAGGAATTGATCCTGGTGATGAGCTTACGGTCTGCCGTGAAAGCCCAAACTGCCATGACGATGAAAATGGTAAAGAAGATAACAAAGGCGCTGATGGCAAAGATGTCTACGCCCATGATCTTTTCCAGGTAGTGAATGAATTTCATGATCAGGGTTTAGTGGTTTTAATGTCGGTACCCAGCCTTTGCAGGTAGGCGATCACCGCCAGTATTTCTGCATTGGGAAAAGTAGTGATCTTGTCTTTTGCCAGGCGCCCGCGGATGGCAGCGGCTTGCTTGCGCAGGTCTGCATTGGCCATGGCATCATACCCGGCGGGATAAGGCACACCCAGCGTTTGCATGGCGCGTATACGGGCCCCGGTAGATGCGGTGTCGATATCATTGGTCAGCAACCAGGGATAGTTGGGCATAATAGAGCCGGGGCTCATAATGCGCGGGTCCATCATGTGGTTGTAGTGCCAGCTGTCCGGGTACTTACCACCTTCCCTGGCCAGGTCTGGCCCGGTGCGCTTGCTGCCCCACTGGAAGGGGTGGTCATATACAAACTCGCCGGCTTTGCTGTATTCGCCATAGCGGGCCACTTCATCGCGGAAGGGGCGTATCATCTGGGAGTGGCAGTTGTAGCAGCCTTCCCGCACATAGATATCGCGTCCCTGCAGCTCCAGTGGTGTGTAAGGCTTTACAGCGGCAATAGTGGGAATATTGCTCTTTATCAGGAAGGTGGGCACCATTTCCAGTGCGCCGCCTATAGCTACTGCAATGAGGCTGAAAACCAGCATCTGTACTGGTTTGCGCTCTATCCAGCGGTGCCAGTGCTCCTTGCTGTGGGAAGCTATAACACGGGGCAGGGGGTAGGCGGAAGTATCTTCATTGCGCACCAGGTTTCCTGCTTTTACAGTTTTGTATAAGTTGTACACCATCAGGAGCACACCGCTGAGATACAGGGCGCCACCTATGCTACGGGTTACGTAAAGCGGCAGGATGTGCTGCACGGTTTCAAGGAACTGGTAGCGCAGCTGGCCTTCTTCTGTAAAGGACTTCCACATCATGCTCTGTGTAAAGCCGGCCCAGTACAGCGGTATCGCGTACAGTACAATGCCGATGGTGCCCATCCAGAAGTGCGTGCCGGCCAGCTTCTTGGAGAAAAGAGTGGTGTTATACAGTCTTGGAATGATCCAGTACAGTACACCAAAGGTGAGGAAGCCGTTCCAGCCCAGGGCACCAATGTGCACGTGTGCAATGGTCCAGTCAGTGAAGTGGGAAATGGCGTTCACATTTTTCAAACTCAGCATGGGGCCTTCAAAAGTGGCCATACCGTAGCACGTTACCGCTACCACCATGAATTTGAGGATGGGATCTTCCCGCACCTTGTCCCATGCACCGCGCAGGGTGAACAGGCCATTGAGCATACCGCCCCAGCTGGGTGCAATAAGCATTACACTGAACACTACGCCCAGGCTCTGTGCCCAATCCGGCAAGGCCGTGTAGAGCAGGTGGTGCGGGCCCGCCCAGATATAAATGAAGATGAGTGACCAGAAGTGAACAATGGACAGCCGGTAGCTGTATACCGGGCGGCCGGCGGCTTTGGGCAGGAAGTAGTACATGAGGCCCAGGTAGGGCGTGGTAAGGAAGAAGGCCACGGCATTGTGCCCATACCACCATTGCACCAGCGCATCCTGTACGCCTGCATACCAGCTGTAGCTTTTCAGCCAGCTGAATGGCAGCTCAAAAGAGTTTACGATATGCAACATGGCCACGGTAACCCAGGTAGCAATGTAAAACCAGATGGCAACATACAAATGGCTTTCCCTTCTTTTTAGAATGGTACCAAAGATGTTGATGCCAAAAAGCACCCATACTATGGTAATGGCTATATCAATAGGCCATTCCAGTTCTGCATATTCTTTACCGGTGGTATAGCCCGCCAGCAGCGTGATGGCGCCCACTACGATGATGCTTTGCCATCCCCAGAAGTGGATGCGGCTCAGCTTGTCGTTGAACATGCGGGCCTTGCAAAGTCTTTGCAGGGAATAATATACGCCCATGAAAATACCGTTGCCCACAAAGGCAAATATCACAGCATTGGTATGCACGGGGCGTACACGCCCGAAGGTAGTGGCGGCCATATTCAGGTTGGCAGCGGGGAAGTACAACTCCACGGCCGCCAGCAGGCCGGCCAGCATGCCTATTACGCTCCAGAATATGGTGGCAAAGGCAAAGAGCTGCACAATCTTATTATCGTACGAGAAGTGCTCCAGCTGCCCTTCCCGGGGCGCTGGTTGCGGATGGCCGGGAACGGATCCGGCATTAGGTACATGCTCAATCATGGTCAAGGATATTGTCTGTTGATGTTGGTTTCTGATCGAAGAGGATCCTTACTGGTGGGCTGTCTGCATCGTCATATTGTCCAGACTTTACGCTCCACAGGAAACCTGCCAGGAATAAAGTTGCCACGCTGATGGAGGCTAGAAGTAAAAGAATGATCACGCTCATAAAGAACCGGATTGATGCTGTAAAATTACCTGCGCACCCCGTGGATCGGAATGAGCAAGCTTATTGGTGGGAATGACTTTCGTCAGTGTAAGCTTTGCCAGTAAATTGCTGCAACCTGCGGTAATGGCGATGATGCTGATGCTGCTGGCAGGCATGAGGATAGCCGCTATCATGGGTGACAACTGTGCCGTGCAGGCAAAGTAAAGCCCCACTATATTGTACAGGATAGAGATGATAAAAGCAGCCAGTATGATGTAACGGTTTGCCTTGCAGAGCCGCAGCAGCTGTGGCAGCACCGGCAGGGCCGCCGCCGCAATGATCGCATCGCTGGCGGGCGTAAAGTTGTGGTGCCCGTCGCTTACGGAAATACCGGTACTGGCCTGTTTCAGGGCGCCGGCGTCATTGAGGCCATCGCCGATCATGATCACCTTGTGGCCTTGCTGTTGCAGGCCTTCCACGAAGTAAAGTTTGTCTTCCGGCGACTGGCGGAAACGTATCGTGGTGCCGGTGCCCAGCAATTGCTGCAGGGGCCAGGATTCCGCGTTATTGTCACCGCTGATCACTGCCAGGCGGAAATGTTTTTTCAGCTGTAGAATGCATTTATCAATATGATCACGGTATTGATTACGGATCACGAAGCGCCCTTTGAAATGCCCGCCTATGGATACGTATACGGCGGTGGCATTGTCTGCAGGCGCAACATCAGGGAGGATGAAAGCGTGTGAGCCCAGTGCTACCTGTTCCGCTCCATCGCCCATCACCGTGCCTTTGCCTGCTAGCTCGTGGAAGCCGGTCACCCGCACACGGGCAGCGGTGTCCAGGGCGCTGAGCAGGGCTTTACTGAGCGGGTGGGTGCTTTGGGCGGCCAGGGTGGCCAGCTGGATCTCCTGGGTGCGGGTCAGGGGCTGTCCTTCGTAATACACCTGCTGGCGCTGTGCATCCGTGAGGGTGCCGGTTTTATCAAACACGATGTAGTCGGCCTGTGAGAGATTCTCGATCACCTGGGCATTGCGCAGGTAGAACTGGTGACGGCCCAGCAACCGGAGAATGTTACCGTTGGTGAAAGTATTGCTCAATAACAATGCGCAGGGGCACGCTACGATCAGCACGGCTGTAAACACGCTCCAGGCCTGCCAGTACAAGCCGGCAATGATGGCAATGGTAAACACACCGTAAGTAAAATAGCGGCTGATGAGGTGCACAAAAGACTTGCGCGGGGCGGTTGTTCCCTGCATGGAAGACCGGTTCCACAGGCTGGTAAGATAACTCTGGGCCACTTCTTTTACCACCAGTATCTCCATGACACCGCCACTCTGTTTGCCGCCGGCATATACCATTTCACCGGTTTCCTTCATCACGGGTATACTTTCCCCGGTTACAAAACTGTAGTCGATCATGGCCTGGCCGGAAACGATGATGCCGTCGGCCGGTATCAGTTCACCATGGTGAATGCGCAGGGTATCATTCACCTGCACGGAAGGCAGTGTCACCATTTCTTCGGTCCTGCCTCTCAGCCTTGTTACCGCAATGGGGAAATATGCGGTGTAGTCCCGTTCAAAGTTGAACTGCTGGTAGGTTTTATCCTGCAGCACACGCCCCACCAGCATGAGGAACACGATGCCGCTCATGGAATCAAAATAGCCTCCACCTGTTTGTGTGAATACTTCATAAAGGCTTCTGAAAAAGGTAACGGCAATGGCCACTACGATCGGGGCATCAATGTGCAGGAAGCGGTGGCGCAGGCTTTTCCAGGCGGTGATATAAAATTCGGAAGCGCTGTAAAACACTACCGGCAGGCTTAGGATTACATTCATCCACCAGAACAGGTGGCGCAACCGGAGGTCGGCGGAGGTGATGCCCAGGTATTCCGGGAAACTGAATAACATGATGTTGGCGAAGCAAAAGCCCGCTACGCCCAGCTTGTAGAGCTTTGAGCGGTCAACTGCCGGTGCGGGTTTTCCATCCAGTTGTTGCAGGCTGATGGCCGGCTCGTAACCAATGCGGCTGAGCAACTCCGCTACCTGGCGCAAACTGATATCGCGCTGGCGGAAGATGATACTGGCTTCCTTGCGGGCAAAGTTCACCCGGCAGTTGAGAATGCCGGGATGCAGCTGCTGCAGGTGCTCCAGCAGCCAGAGACAGCTGCTGCAGTGGATTTGCGGCAGGTACAACGTAATGTGCGTTTCTGCTGCATCCTGGAATTGCAGCAGGTGCCGTGCAATGTCTGCCTGGTCCAGGAATGCAAATTTATCTTTGCGGCTCCCTTCTTTGCGGGAGCTGCCGGGCGCCGTGGTAAAGGCATAGTAGGCCTCCATGCCATGCGCGTGCAATAAGTTGTATACTGTTTTGCAACCCTCGCAGCAAAAGGTATGACCCTCCGCCAGGATGGGATGGCGGCCGCAATCATCGCCGCAATGAAAACAGGTGCTTTGGGTAAGGACCGCCATAGTGCTTATTTTAAGGCTGTGATACAATACATGGACTGCAGCCAGGGGAAGAGCAATGTTTGCTCTATGTACATCCACTGCCGCATATCTGTTTCCAGTGCCATGAAATGATCACGGCATGCTTTCAATGATACATTGCTGATGTACAGCATATCGTCTATGAGCAGCAGGCGCTTGATGCGGTTGAACAGCGAGAGGATCTGCAGGTGTTGTTCCGTAATGGTGGTGATCACGCTATACTTGGTGCAGCGGGGCGCATTGCAGGCGTCGCTGCCGGAAAAATGCTTGCGGATGCAGGGGAACAGGATGCCGGATTCTTTGAGGAATAAGTGTTTCAGCTCATCCTGCATTTTGATGAAGAGCACATGGGCCAGTTCTACATTGGTATCAGGAAGGGAAAGGATATAAGTGTTGTGCAATACATGTTCCTGCAGGAAGTTACAAGCCTGGGTAATGCTGGAATGGTATCGGTTGGCGATCAGCGTACAAAGTTCCTCCGTAGAGTACTCCTGCAGGGCCTCATCGGCCGGCGTCATTTGCATAATGGAAAATTTTATGCAAAATAGCTTGGGAGCGGTGCGTGGAAAATGGAAGGAGTTAGCAGGTCAGGTGACTTTTATCATGCCGGGCGGTGATGTTGGTCAGTCCTGCAGGTTGGCGGTCTTTACCAGTCCCTGCATATCCAGGAAACTGATCTTCTTGCCGTCGAGGTCTATGAGCCCATCCTTCCTGAATTCAGAAAGCAGGCGGATGGTAGATTCCGTGGCCGTGCCTACCAGGTTGGCTATCTCCTCGCGGGAAAGGCGCACATTCAGTGTAATGCCATCCTGCTCATAGCCATAGGTTTCTTTAATGAAGAGCAGGGTCTCCGCAAGCCGCTCCCGGACTGGTTTTTGGGCCAGGTGGGTGATCTTGAGTTCCGCCCGCTGCAGGTCTGTGCTGAGCAGTTTCATCACTTCAAAAGACAGGGTGGCGTCGTTCTTCAATGCGGTTACAAACAGCTCCTTGGGGATGAAACACACCTGGGTGTCTTCCAGCACTACGGCAGATGCATTGTAACGGCCACCACTCAGCAAGGCGCGGTAGCCCAGCAGGTCTCCACCCCGCAGCAGGCGGGTGATATGTTCCTTGCCATCATCACCCTGGCGCGAGAGTTTGATCTTGCCGCTGTTAATGCAGTAAATACCAAAGGGATAAGCGCCTTCATTAAAGATCACCTGGCCTTTTTTGTAATGGCTGCTTACTTTCTGCGCATTGAATTGTTGCAGGTGCTCGGTGCTGGACCGGCAAAGGAGGGAGGTAAACCGTTGTTCACAGTGCTGGCAGTCAGATACAACGCAGTAAGTCTTCATGTTCAGGCAAGTTAGGTATGGCGCTTAATATTGGCAGCACAAAGTTGACAGGTTATATCATTGCAAACAATGATAAAAATCATTCCCCTGGCTTTGGGCCACCGCTACATTTGTAATCAAAATTGATTTCTTATGCTTCCCGATCTTGCCCTCCTGCAGAAATATAATGTGCCTGTGCCGCGCTACACCAGCTATCCTACAGTGCCCTACTGGCAGGATGGCCTGGCGGTGGATCACTGGAATGTCGCGTGGACGCGGCGTTTTAATAAGGTGAACACGCGCGAAGGCATTGCGCTGTACCTGCACCTGCCTTTCTGCGAGAAATTGTGCACGTATTGTGGTTGTAATAAACGGATCACGACCAATCATAGTGTGGAGGCAGAATACATGGAAGCGCTGCTGGCAGAGTGGGCCCTGTACCGGGCACAGATGCCGGGCCGGCCGCTCATTCGCAGCCTGCACCTGGGTGGGGGTACGCCCACTTTCTTCTCCCCGCGGAACCTGGGTTACCTGCTGGACCAGCTGCTGGAGGGATGTGATGTGCATCCCGAGCATCAATTCAGCCTGGAAGGGCATCCGCTCAATACCACCTGGGAACACCTGGCGGTACTGTACCAGCGCGGGTTTACAAGACTGAGCCTGGGTGTGCAGGATAATGATCCCGAAGTGCAACGTGTCATCAACCGCGAACAGCCTTTTGAAACGGTGGCCAAAGTAACGCATGCCGCCAGGGGGCTGGGGTACACCTCTGTGAACTTTGACCTGATCTATGGCCTGCCCTTGCAAACATTGGAAAGCATTGAGCGCACGGTTACAGACTGCATCAGCCTCCGGCCGGACCGGGTGGCATTTTACAGCTATGCACATGTGCCCTGGACGGCCAAAGGCCAGCGCCTTTTTGATGAAAGCGACCTGCCGGAAGCTTTGTTAAAACTGCAGTTGTACCGCAAAGGCAAGGAATTGTTCTTGCAACATGGTTACGAAGATATTGGCATGGACCATTTTGCACTGCCGGAAGATGAGCTGTGTGAAGCCAGGAGAGCGCAGCGCCTGCACCGTAACTTCATGGGCTACACCGTGGCAGACAGCCCGCTGCTGCTGGGTTTGGGCGTGTCTGCCATCAGCGATAGCGGGGATGCTTTTGCACAGAACGATAAGACGCTGGAGGGTTACTACCGCAGCATCCGCAACGGGGAACTGGCTATCCGCAAAGGCTATGTGCTGGACGCCCAGGACCAGGCCTGCAAGCGCTACATCCTGGACATTGCCTGCAAAGGGGAAACCCGCCTGCGCCGCGAAGATATGCCATGGCTTTCTGCCGTGAGCTTCCCGGTGCTGCAAGGCCTGGAAGCGGATGGACTGGTTCGCCTGGAAAATGACGTACTAACGGTAACGGATATGGGAAAACAATTCACCCGCAACATCTGCAGCGCCTTTGACCTGAAACTGCAGCAGCAACAGTTGCAGCGCCGGGTGAATGCACTGGCCGTGTAGGGCTCATGAGAAAACGCTATTACCTGCCGTCATTATACTGAACCCAATAAATGCCCCGCAGGCGCCATCGCCTGCGGGATTTTTTTTGTGCTTGCATCCCGGGATTATTTTAGGTATCTTCCGTACACTTAATATTCCACGTATGCAAAACACACCGCAAACCCGCGTGCTGGTAACGGATACCACCGCTAATCCTGCTCCATTGGGCCTTCTTGGCTTTGGCATGACCACCGTACTGCTCAACTTACACAACGCTGGCTTTTATGGCCTCAATTCCATGATCCTCGGCATGGGCATCTTCGTGGGCGGCATTGCCCAGGTGCTGGCCGGCTGGCAGGAATGGAAGAAGAACAACACTTTTGGCGCCACGGCATTCACAGCCTATGGCTTCTTCTGGCTTTCGCTCGTGGCCATCTGGCTCATTCCGAAGATGTCATGGGGGGCTGCCTATGCATCTGATGAAAAAGGGCTGAGCGCTTACCTGTTCCTCTGGGGGCTGTTCACCCTGTTCATGTTTGTAGGCAGCTTGCGGCTCAGCCGCCTGCTGCAGGTGGTGTTTGCCACACTCACCCTGCTGTTCTTCCTGCTGGCCATTGGCGACTATACCGGCAATGCGGCCCTGAAAACTTTTGCAGGCTACGAGGGTGTTGTGTGCGGGCTGGCCGCATTTTATGGTAGCATGGCACAGGTGCTCAATGAGCTGTATGGCCGTACAGTGCTGCCTTTGGGAAGTAAATAATATTACATGCAAAAACGGCTGCTCAATAGGGAGCAGCCGTTTTTGCATTAACATAAACTTAATATCATTCTTAAACCTTTCCTCATAGTTTTGCGCCTGGGCGAAAGATGTGCGTACGTCAGCCGAGAACCAATAAGTAACTATGCGAGGAAAGGCAATTGAACCAGGCAGTGAACACCAGCACTGGGAGCGGTTTTGCAAAGGTGACCGCGCCGCCTTCGATACTATTTATCATACCTACTTCCCCCAGTTATTCCAATACTGCATCCGCTTCACCACAGACCGTGCCTTTATACAGGACGTGCTCCAGGACTTTTTCTTCCAGCTTTTTACCAAACCTCCCCGCCACACCGCCATACAACACCTAAAAAGTTACCTGCTGGTTTCCGTGCGGCGCCAGCTGCTGCGCAGTCTTGCCAGGGCAGGGGATGAGCACCAGGAACTGGCGGGAAATGAAGACGCCTACACCTTTCACCTGGAACTGGCAGCAGACGACCAGCTGATCTCCCGGGAACAATCCCACCTGCGCCAGGTGGCCATGCAAGGCCTGCTGCATCAGCTTACACCCCGTCAGCGGGAGGCCGTTTACCTTTATTTCTATGAGAACGAAAGCTATGATTCCATCGCGGAAATACTGCAACTCAAGGAAGTGAAATACGCGCGCACCCTCATTTACCGGGCCCTGGATGAAATGCGGGAACTGGTGGCGCGCAGTGGCGCCCTGGGCGCATTGATGCGCTCTTAAACGATCTCCTGAAAATTTTTTAAAAAAATATTGGTTTGCGTGAGGGCATCCGCCTGCAAGCCCGCCTCTTAATAACAGTAACACAGAAAATGCACGATCACCAATATACAACTGCCGGTTTGATGATGGACGAAAGCTTCCGCGCCTGGATATATAATACAGACGCTGGGGCGGTAAAGCAATGGGAGCAATGGCTGATGGTGCACCCGGACCAACACGGCCTGGTGACGGAAGCAAAGGCCCTGTTGCTACATATGCAGGTAAAGCCTGCACTGCCCACCGTGGAAGAGGTGAACGCCGTGAAGCAAAGACTGGACGCGATGCTGGACGCCCGGAAAAAGGGCGGCAGGATGGTGGGCCTCCGCAAATGGGCCGCTGTGGCCGCCGCGGCCATGCTGGTGATGGGCATGATGACGTATTATTTCCTGGAAGGGCAGGACATGCAGGTAACAGATTATGCGCACCTCAGGACGGTAACCTTGCCGGATGGCAGCACCGTATTAATGAATGCGCACAGTAATATCCGCTTTAAGAAACACTGGTTTTCCTGGAAAGAGCGGGAAGTGTGGCTGGATGGAGAAGCATTCTTTACCGTGACGAAAAAGCCCGCCGGCTTCCATCCCAAGTTCGTGGTGCATGCAAACGGGCTGGATATAAACGTGGTGGGAACTGAATTTAATGTATACAGCCGGCGCAACCGTGTGGATGTAGTGCTGGAGCAAGGAAAAGTAGTAGCCAATACTACCGCGAAAGACGCACCAGTGTTGCATTTTGAGATGCGCCCCGGCCAGTGGCTGGAATTAAAGGACAACAAGCTGGCCGCAAAGGAAGTGGATCCCGGGCAGTACGGGCAGTGGCGGCATGAGCGCCTCTCCTTCAATAATAGACCTATAAGCGAAATTATACAGGTGCTGGAAGATAATTACGGGTATGATGTACAGTGGAAGTCGGCCCACAGCCAGGATGAAACCTTTACCGGTTCCTGCCGGGCAAACAATGCGCCCCTGCTGTTGCAGGCCATTGCATCCGCGTTTGACATGCGGGTAACCATTCACGATAAAACAGTCGTTTTCGAATAAAGACATCACACTTCTTAAAAAGAAACTCATAACGCTTTTATGCAGATCAAAATGAACAGGGCACTGGTCCTGGCGGGCATGCTATTGCTTGAGCTCCCGCGGGTACAGGCCACAGGGACCCCTGCCAGCAGGCTGTATGCCAGCTCCCTTACCTACAATGACGTAATTGCGCTCAGCGAGGCGCTGGAAAAGATCCAGCAATCCTGCCACGTGAATTTCAATTACAGCAACGCGGTGGTGGCCAATAAATTTATCCCGGCCGCCGCATTGCCGGAAGGCAACAACTTTAATGAGGCCAACTTGTCCAGCGCACTGAAACCATTGGGCCTTGCCCTGGTAAAGCTGGCCGGGAGCGACTATGCGATCCGTCCCGTTGTCAAGATGAACGTGACTAACCCAAACGAATACACGTTCGTGGATCACAAAGTGAGCGGCATCATTACCAGCGACAAGGGCGAACCGGTCCCCGGCGCGGTGATCACGAACAAGACCACCGGCAAATCGGTGATCACAGATGCGGAAGGCCGCTACACCATTGATGTGGACAATGCAGAAACGGTGCTGACGGTACATTGCATCGGCTTTGTTGCCCGCGACCTGAAAGCCGGCACTTCCAGCATGCTGAATGCGCAGCTGATGACGGATGTAAGGAACCTGTCGTCTGTAGTGGTGACAGCATTGGGTATCAAGCGTTCTGAAAAGTCTGTAGGCTATGCCATGACCACGCTGGACGGCTCTAAAGTAAATACGGTAAAAGATGTGAACGTAGCCAATGGGCTGTCCGGCAAAGTGGCGGGCCTGGAGATCCGCTCGGTAAGCTCCGATCCTGGTGCGGCCGTGATGGTGACCATCCGCGGCAACTCTTCACTGAACGGTGAAAAGCGCCCCCTCTTTGTAGTAGACGGTGTGCCCATCAACTCTACCAACCTGGGTGCCAAGGCGCCCGTAGGACAGGTAGTAGTGGATTATGGTAGCCCCATCTCCGACGTTAACCCGGACGATATTGCCTCCATTTCCGTGCTGAAAGGCGGTGCTGCTGCTGCATTGTATGGCAGCCGTGGTGCTAATGGTGTGATCCTCATCACCACCAAAAGTGGCAACGGCGGCAAGAAAGGACTGGATGTGGATGTGAACTTCTCCGCCCTGTACGACCAGGCCTGGCAGTTTCCCGAGTTTCAAAACGAATTTGGTGCAGGCGATGCTACCGATGCAGTAGACCCCACCAACACGCTCTCCACCGCTTCCTGGGGCCCCCGCCTGGACCAGGGCACCAAGCACCTGCAATGGAACAGCCCTACCGATAAGGATGGCAACCTGGTAGCCACCGACTGGATCTCTTACCCTAACCGGGTGAAGGATTATTTCCAGACCGGCTCTACCTACACCAGCAATGTGGCGGTGAATGGGAAGGACTTCCGTTTGTCTTACACCAACATGTCTAACAAAGGCATTACCCCTAATACAGACCTCACCCGTAATACGCTGAACCTGGCCGCCTCCCGCGATCTTAACAAGAATATCCGCGTGAGCTCCAACATAGCCTATGCAAACAATCACAGTAACAACCGGCCCACGTTCAACCGTGGAAGCGCGGAATCTATTGTGTATACCATGCCTGCCAACATTAACACCAAACTGCTGAAAAACTACTGGCAGCCCGGATTGGAAGGCCTGCAGCAGTTTTCACAGGACCTGGGCAGCACGGACAACCCGTATTTCGTAGCACATGAACTAACGAACGGGTATGAACGTAACCGCATTACAGGCGATGTGCAGGTGAACATTAACCTCACCCAGGACCTGACCCTGATGGGCCGCACCGGGCTGGATTACTACAACCAGACGGAAGAAAGCAAGCGTGCCTTCTCCGCGGTGCAGAACAAGCTGGGTGGCTATTACATTGGCGGCAGCACTTTCATGGAGCAGAACACAGACTTCCTGCTGACCTATAAGAAAACACTGAACAGTGACTGGGCCTTCAACGTGTCTGCCGGTGCAAACCATATGAACACCAAGACCACCGTCACTTCACAGAGTGCGGGATCGCTGGTAGTACCGGGGCTGTACAATATCAGCAATGGCGCCGCCGGTACCATTGCCAACCTGTCCAAGCTGTATAAGAAACAGATCAACAGTATCTATGGCATGGGTGAGCTGAGCTTCCGCAACTATGCTTTCCTGAACCTGACCGCGCGCAACGACTACAGCAGCTCCCTGCCGATAGAGAACGACTCTTACTTTTATCCTTCCGCCTCTTTATCTGTAGTGCTCACGGATATGCTGCACCTGCACAGCAATGTGCTGTCTTTTGCAAAGGCCCGTGTAAACTGGTCCCGCATTGGTGATGACACAGATCCTTACCAGCTGAACAACAGCTACGTGTTTATGTCGCCGGACTGGGGCAATGTGAAGCTGGGGAATATGAACAATACGGTCCTGAGCAATCATAACCTGAAACCGGAGATCCTGAGTTCCAAGGAATATGGGCTGGACCTGCGTTTCTTTGATGGCCGCATTACCCTGGACGCTGCATACTATGATGCAGACCGCCGTAACCAGATCATGAACATCCCGGTAACGGGAACTACCGGTTACAGCGCCATGCTGGTAAATGCCGGCGAGATCCGCAACCGTGGCTGGGAGATCAGCCTGGGAGGTACGCCGGTAAACAAGCAGCTGATCTGGGACGCGCATGTGAACTTTACCCGCAACCGCAACATGGTGGTGGCTTTGAGGGATGATGTACCCAGCTATCTGCGTGGCTCCGCGGAAGGCGTGCAGTACCAGATCAAGGCAGGCCGCCCGCTGGGCGATTTTTATGGCCGCACATGGACCACGGTACCGGATGGGCCCTACAAAGGGAAAGAGTTGTTGGACAATACCGGCCACTCCCAGCAAACGAATGACTTTGTGCGTGTGGGTAACTACAATGCTGATTACATGGTGGGCATCACCAATACCTTTACCTACAAACACTTTACCCTGAACACGCTGATAGACTGGCGCCAGGGCGGCCAGTTTTTCTCCTACGTGTACATGAACCTCCTGTCTGACGGCCGCACCACCAATACCCTCAAAGGCCGTGATGCTGCCCATGGTGGCCTGGCCTGGAATGATGGCACCAATGACCGCCATGACGGTATGATAGAAGACGGGTACATTGACAATGGTGATGGCACGTATGTAAAGAACACCAACATCACAGACCCGGAAAGCTACTATGGCGACTACTACTGGAAAATGCATGCCCGCAACACTTTCAGCGCCACCTATGTAAAGCTGCGTGAAGTGAGCCTCACTTACCAGTTCAGCAAATCACAGCTGGGCCGCCTGCCGGTGAATAACCTTTCCCTGGCTTTCATTGCACGCAACCTCTTTAGCTGGACCGCAGCGGGCAAAGGCTATGATCCCGAAACCTCCATGACCATTACCAATGGCGGCATTACGCCCGGTACCACCAGCTGGACGCTGCCCTACACCCGTTCTTACGGCGTGAAACTCGGCGTTAATTTCTAAACTCTTACGCAGCGCATCATGAGAAAGTTACTCATTACAATATCGATTATCGGCGGCTCGCTTTTGCTGGGCGCCTGCCGCAAGGATTTCGTGAAGATCAATACAGATCCTAACACGGCCACCTCGCTGAACCCGCAGTACTTGCTGTCTACCGTGCTGGTAAACAGCGCCTACACTTACCAGGACGATGCCTACATGGACAAACCCGGTGAAGCCGGCCGTTATTTCACCAAAGTACGCAACGAGGCAGATGACCTCTTTGGCTGGTCTTCCGTAACCTGGGATGGCTATTACAATACGCTGTCACTTAACTACCAACTGTACAACTTTGCCAAAACGCAGCACCAGGGCCAGTATATGGCGGTGTCTGAAATTCTCCGCGCATTCAATTTTTCCCGCATCACAGACCTGTATGGCGATTGCCCTTACAGTGAAGCGCTGCAGCTGAAAGAGAACGCCAATGTGCATCCCAGGTATGATGCGCAACAGGATATCTACACAGACCTGTTGAAAAGGCTCACGGCGGCCAATGACAGCCTGGCCAATGCCACCCTGGACGTGGACAAGACCTACGATATCATGTATGGTGGCAACCTCCTGAAATGGAGGAAATTTGCCAACGCGCTGCACCTGCGCCTGCTGATGCGTATCTCTTCCAAAGATAAGACCGCATTTACCCAGATGCAGGACATGCTGAACGATGCCAGCCGCTTCCCGCTCTTTACCACGTTTGAAGAAGAGGCCTGCATTCCTTACCTCGGCAAAACCAAGTCTGACAGCTGGCCTGGCGGCAACCTGGTGAACAGTGTAACAGAAACGCAGAAATACAAGCCCAGTAAAGAACTGGTGGACGCGCTGCTGTCATTGAATGATCCCCGCCTGCCGGTATGGATTGCCCCGGTAGAACAGGCCACCGGCTATACAGTGGACGGTAACAAATATGTAGGCGTACCAAACGCCATCCCCGCCCCGTATGATTACAATGGGGGTGAGGCGCATATCTCTGAACTGGCGCCGCTGTTCTTCAGCAATGCAGATCCCCTGCTGAAAGCCAGCCTGATGACCTACGCAGAACAATGCTTTATCCTCGCAGAAGCAGCGCAGCAAGGTGGCGTAACGGTAAAAGGTGAAACCGCGCAAACGCTGTATGAGAAAGGTATCAGGGGTTCCATGGGTGCTTACAAGATTGACGGTGCCGCCCAGGACAGCTACCTGAAGCAACCGGGCGTAGCGTATGATGGCACACTGAAGCAGCTCATCCAGCAAAAATGGATTGCCGGGTTTATGAAGGGCTTTGAAGGCTGGTTTGATAACCGCCGTACCGGGCTGCCCGCCTTTACACTGGGCCCGCTCAGTGCCCTCCGCACCATTCCTGCGCGTTACCTGTATCCTACGCTGGAAACATCGTTGAATGCGGATAACTACAACAAAGCTGTAGCTACCCAGGGTGCGGATAAGACAACAACTTTAATGTGGTACCTGAAAAAATAACGCATGCGTAGTTTACTCCTGTCACTTTGCATTGCGGGTATGTTGCTAACGCCTGCAGACAAGATCATCGACGACTTCTATCATCACCCGGAGCACATCCTGGTATCGGCCCACCGGGCAGACCATGCACACTCGCCGGAAAATTCCCTGGGTGCCATCCGCGCCGCCATCAGGGCTGGTATAGACATCGTAGAGCTGGACGTGAGGGAAACAAAGGATGGGCAGCTGGTATTGATGCACGACAGTAAAGTAGACCGCACCACCACGGGTAAAGGCAAGGTGGAAGACCTTACCTACGCGCAACTGGGCGGGCTTTTCCTGAAACTGGGCGATACGCTGGCTACGGCAGAGCGTATCCCCACTTTTGAAGCCGCGCTGCTGGCCGCTAAGGACCGCATTATGATCGATATTGATTTTAAAGCGGAAACGGAAAGCGCCCGCACCTCCGTGTACAAGCTGGTGGCAAAATATGGTATGCAAAAGCAGGTGCTCTTCTTCGTGTATGATGTGGCAGATATAGCCCCGGCCCTGGCGCTGGACTCCACGCTGCCTGTTATGCCCCGCGTGCACAACGCGCGGGAAGTGGAACAGGTACTGCAAATGCGGCATTTTCCTGTGCTGCACGTGGATGACAGTTTTTACAGCGATAGCCTGATGGCCACCATCCGTAACGCACACGTAAGGGTGTGGGCCAATGCACTGGGCGATTATGATGACATGGAGGAAGTGCGCCCCGGCAGTGGCTTTGATGCGCTTTGCAAAAAGCAGCAGATCAACGTGATCCAAACCAACTATCCCGAAGCGTTACTGGCTTACCTGCGTAAGCATGGCAAGCACCGGTAACCGGCAATCCAATGATTTAACAATTTGACAATTTAACTATCTAAGAATTTAACCATTATTTCACGGCAAAAAGGAATGACAAAATTCATACGTGCGTGCATGTTAGTGGGGGCCCTCTTTACCGGTGTGGGCGCCTTTGCACAGGTAGATGACCCGGACGCCACACCGGCAGCGCTGCTGAGAGGGCCTTACCTCCAGGCGGGTACCGGCACCAGCATGGTGATCCGCTGGCGTACCGATCTTGCTACCCGCAGCCGCGTGCATTTTGGCACGGAGGCAGGCCAGCTGGATCATGTAGTGGACGATAGCCTGCTGCGTACGGAACATAGCGTAAAGATCAGCGGCCTGCAGCCCCATACGCGTTATTATTACAGCTTTGGCAGTTTTAAAAGCGTGTTGCAGGGCAACGCTGACAATTATTTTTATACCCTGCCGGAAGCCGGTAAGGAAGGCATGTACCGCATTGCAGCCTTTGGCGATTGTGGTAACAATTCCGTGAACCAGCGCAATGTGCGCAACGCCATGCTGAAATATTTAGGGGACAATTACCTGGATGCCTGGGTGCTCCTCGGCGACAATGCCTATGGAAGCGGCACAGATGCGGAGTTCCAGAGCAAGTTCTTTAATATCTATAAGGACGACCTGCTGAAACATTACCCGTTGTATCCCTGCCCGGGCAATCATGATTACAACGACAAGGATTTTCCCGGTGCGTCTGAAGCGGCGCAAAAGAGCCACCAGACCGCTTATTACCAGAACTTCACCATGCCAGTGGAAGGCGAGGCCGGCGGGCTTGCTTCCGGTACACCGGCATTTTATTCTTTTGATGTTGGCAACGTGCACTTCCTGTCCCTTGATTCTTACGGCATGGAAGATGGCCAATATCGTCTCTATGATACCCTGGGGCCGCAGGTCCAGTGGGTGAAGAAAGACCTGGCCGCCAATAAGAACAAAGACTGGGTTGTGGCCTACTGGCATCATCCGCCCTATACCATGGGGTCTCATAGCTCTGATGACACGGATGAACTGACCTACATCCGCCAAAACTTTATCCGCATCCTGGAAAGGGAAGGGGTGGACCTGGTGCTATGTGGCCATAGCCACGATTATGAGCGCACCCGCCTTATCCAGGGCCACTACGGTTTTGAGGCTACTTTCAGCGCCGCAAAACATAACCTCAGTAACTCTTCCGGCCTGTACGACGGTAGTGATAATGCTTGTCCTTATATCAAAGACAGCACCGGCCGCGGTACCGTATACGTGGTGAGCGGCTCTGCTGGTAAATTGGGTGGAAAGCAACCCAGCTTCCCCCACGATGCCATGTACTATTCCAATGCAGACCAGGGGGGCGCCTCCCTGCTGGAAGTGCAGGGCAACCGGCTGGACCTGAAATGGATCTGTGCAGATGGCGTGATCAGGGACCATTTTACTTTGATGAAAAATGTAAACCGGCATAACGTGCTGCATGTGAAAGCGGGCACGCCGCTTACGCTTACGGCCTCTTACGTGGGCAGTTACAGCTGGAGCGGGCAGGCACAAACGGGCCGCAGTATTACCATTCAGCCCCAGGCTGGTACGAAGGTGTACAAGGTGAGGGACAAACAAAATTGCCTGGAAGATACGTTTACAGTGATCGCTTCGAAATAGTTTTGTGTATGCAATGGGTGCGGAAAGGCGCAGGTGCAGTATTGTTGATTTGGGCCATCATTGCATGGTCATTGCCACCTGCGTCCCATACCGCCCGTGTGCTGGGCTTTTTAACGCGCCGGCAGCAGGCCTTTGCAGCCAGCGCCCGCCAGCTGGAGCAAAGCGTTGCAGCCCTTGATGGCCGCTATCCCAAAACCCTGCACCAGGCCCGCGAAGACCTGGCCGCCTGCCGGGTGCAGTACAAGCAACTGGCATTTTTCCTGGAATACTTTTTCAGCAGTGAAGCCTACGTATTCAACAGCCCCGCTAAATACGAGATAGAAGAGCCTTTCATGGAGTATGAACAACCGGTAGGCCTGCAGCAGCTGGAAGCCCTGTTATATGACGATAGCGCCTGTGTCCGTAAACCCGCTATGGTGGAGGAAGCACAGGTAATAGCCAGCTCTGCCCGGGATATTCCCGGCCTGTTCTACCACTTCACCGCCACCGATGCACAGATACTGGAAAGTACCCGCCTGGAACTGGTGCGGATCATGAGCCTGTACATCAGCGGGTACGATGCGCCGATGGCAAAGAGCGGATTGCGTGAAGCCATCGCGGCACTACAGGCATTAGACTCCGTGTACACCATGTTTGATGCGGACAGTGCGGAAGCAGGCATCACCCGTAACATTCACTATTTGCAACAAGACACCTCCTTTGATCATTTTAACCGGCTTACATTTTTAGCAGATTACGCCATTCCCCTGCAAAGACAACTACGCACCTTTGCTGCCACGCAGCAGCTTGAACTGAATACGGCTGTTACGCTGAACCCCGCTGCTGACAACCTTTTCAGCGCTGATGCCTTTTCCATGAAAGCTTTCCCGGGCGGCAGCAATACAGATACCATGCTGGTAAAGCAAGGCAGGTCCTTATTCTTCAACAAAGCTTTATCCGGCCACAACGACCGTAGCTGTGCCACCTGCCACCAGCCGGACCGCTATTTTACAGACGGGCTGGAACGCAATACTGCTCTGAACGGCGGTAAGTTGCCCCGCAATACACCTACACTCCTGTACAGTTGTTTTCAATATTCCCAGTTCTGGGACGGGCGTGTTAAAAGCCTGGAAGAGCAGGTACTGGCCGTTATGCATAATCCTGATGAAATGAATGCCTGCGATGACAGTGTGCTTCATCGCCTGCGCCTGGACAGCATGGGCACCGTTACGCGTGCCCTGGCGGCTTACATCCGTACACTAAGGCCTTTTAGTGCTGCTTTTGATACCTACTTGCAAGGTGATAAAAAAGCCATGACGCCGCTACAGCAACATGGCTTTAATATTTTTATGGGCAAGGCCCAATGCGGCACTTGTCATTTTGCACCCGTGTTCAACGGGCTTACACCGCCCTTGTACAATAGAACAGAATTTGAAGTGCTGGCGGCCCCGCTTACGGAAAACCTGGTGAAACGCAGTGCAGATACGGACCTGGGCCGGTATGATTTTTTCAGGATCGATTTCTATAAAGGCGCTTTTAAAACCCCTACGGTGCGCAATGCCGCGGTAACCGGCCCTTATCTTCACCACGGTGCTTTTCATAGCCTGGAGCAGGTAGTGGAGTTTTACGACCGGGGCGGTATGCATGCCAGTAACCAAACCCTGGCCGCCACCCCCTTACAGCTGTCCGCCAATGAAAAAAAGGCCCTGGTGGCCTTTATGCAGGCGCTCACGGATAAGCCTTCCTATTAAATTACCAGGAGCCTTCCTGGCTGTCGTTGAGGCGCTCGGGGTTATCCGGCGGTATACTGCGCCAGTTAGGTTCATAACCTACAAAGAAGGCCAGCCAGCCGGTGCGCGCCACGCGCATGAGATAAGGCTGGCAAAGTACCAATACCACCGCATTGATGCCCAGCCATATAAAAATACTGTTGTCGTACACGGAGAAGCCCGCCAGCACCCAATACGCTATAAAGGTAGCCACGCTCACCGCTACTGCCAGTGCATAGCTCACGTAGCCGGAGCCGAAGTAAAAACCCACTTCAATGTTGAGCGGCTGCCCGCACACCGGGCAGTACCGGTTCATCTTCATCGTTTCTTTCAGGTTGTAAGGATTTTTATTCACGAACATATCACCCTCGCGGCAGCGGGGGCATTTGCATTTGAAAAGGTTGAAGAAACTGGGATGGCGGGCCGCCTCATGATCGTGGGAGTGGCTGTGCGTTGACATATAAGATCAGTTTTAAGCGTTGTGTATGTTGTCTTTCCGGAAAGCTTCCGGCGTAGTGCCGGTGTACTTGCGGAAGAATTTAGAGAAATAGGAATTGTCTGCAAAGTCCAGCGTGTCCGCAATGGCGGCAATGCTCAGGTCTGCATTGATGAGCAGGCGCTTGGCTTCCAGGATCACGCGGTCGCGGATCAGCTCCCCGGCAGAGCGGCCGGTGAGGTCTTTGGCCAGTGCATTGAGATGGTTGGGCGTTACATAGAGGAGTGCCGCGTAGTCTTTGGTGAGCTTCTTTTCTTTGTAGTGCTGTGCAATGAGTTGCTGGAAATTGCGCAACAGTAAAGAATTGTATGGGCTTTGCGGGCGCGGTGTTCCCTTGGTCACCTGCCGGTTCAACAGCAGGAACAACTGCACCAGCAAGGTGCGCAGCATATCCTGCTGACCTGGTAGCGCGGCTTTATCTTCTTTCAATAAAGATTCCAGCACCTGTGAAATTTCCTGTTGCATGCCGCCGGGTAATTGGATCACCTGTTCTGCGGCATTGCCGGAAAAGAAACTGAATTGCTCCAGGAAGCGCGCATTATTCAAAAATGCATCCAGGAAAGCCGCGGAAAAATTGATGATATAACCGGTGGGCCTGCCCCTGAACTCCCAGGTATGCACCTGTCCGGGCGCCATGCAGTAGACCTGGCCGGCCTTTACCGGGAATGGTACAAAATCGATGCTGTGTTTGCCACTGCCGGTGGCAAAGTATACAAAATGATAAAAGTCATGTTTGTGCGGGAAGTGCAGATCACGGTGCGTATCCAGGTAATGGTCCAGGCGGTCTGTCATGAAATCGCTGGGCAGCAGCGGCGTTTCAGTAAGGCTGCAAATGCTATACGTTGGTAGTACGGGCTTTGCCATGGTGTTGTTTGTTGAACCAAAGGTAGCAAGGATGTACCGGAGGGGCCGGTAAATAACAGGGGATTTATGGTACTTTTTACTGATCCTGTTTTTTTACAAAAAGAGAAAGCCCCCGCATACCGCGGGAGCTCTCCAATTGGCAAAGGGTATGTGGGTTATATCAGTACAGGCTATTGTAAATGGTTGTCAGCAATGACCCCGGGTCGCTGGCGGGCAGGTCCTGGTGCAGTTCCCAGATCATGATACCGGCGGCGTTCCGGCTTTTGGCATAAGCTACCTTGGCTTGTATAGTAGGAACGCCGTTGTAATAAATAGTGCCCTTGTCTTTCACCACGATACTGTCGCTGTTCTCCGCGCCGGGGTAGGTGCGCACCAGGTCCTTGTAATTGAAGCTGGCAGTAGCACCGGTGGGTGGAAAACCCGGCCCAAATGCGTACCCGTAAAATGGTACGCCCAGCAGGAGTTTGGAACCAGGAATGCCCCTGTCCAGGTAGAAATTGAGGTCGCGTACGGCCATGGAATAACTGGCGTGTGGCCCCGGGCGCGATGGATCCCAGAAACCGGTGGAGTCATAGGACATGATATTGATGTAATCGAACCTTTGCAGGGTAGCGTCTGAAATATACTGGCGCGTGCTGCTCCAGTACACCTGGGCGGAACTAAGGAGTTTTTGCTGCGCATGCAGTGCGGTTTGCAAGGCTGCTATGAAAGCCGCGTAGCGTGCGGTGTCTGCCACGATCAGCGTGTTTTCAAGGTCTGCGTCCACACCGTCTGCGTTCACTGCATGGGCCAGTGATACGATGTTGGCTATCAGTGTATGGCGCTTGTCTGCCGCCATCCAGTCTGCCATAGTGGGTGGCGGATCGCCGCCGCCAATGGCCAGGTATACGCGTACGTTAGCCGCATGCGCCGATGTTATCACCTGTTGCAGGTCTGCCATGTTGCAGGCGCTGAAACTGCCATCAGCGGTGGGGTTGAAGAAGGCGAGGTTTAAATCAGTAAGCCTGGACAGGTCCAGTTGGCTTACGGCTGCGGCCCATGTATCCTGGCGCATGCAATAGCCAAGGATATGCGCCCGGGCGGTACCCGGTATTACCTGTCCGTTTGTTTTTTTGCTGCAGCTGGTCAGCAAATATATACAGGCCAGTGCAGTCCAGTACTTGATCATATCTGTTTATTGTTTATCCCACCATACCGGTTGCATCCAGTCGTTCTTACCACCGATGCGGCCAATGGCGTCGTTATAATTTTGCGTGTTATTAAAGGCTTCTGTGCTGGGGTAAAAGAGCCGGAGGTATGGCTTGGAACCCGTCTCAGATTCCCCGCCCACATCATCCACTGCTGCCAGTACCGGGTATCCGCTGCGGCGTTGGTTGGCAAAAGCCTCGTACCCATTCGGGAACAGGGCCACCCATTTTTGCATATTGATCTGCTCAATGGCTTTAGTGGCGTCTAACGGGTGCGCCTGTACGAAATTGTCCACCTCAGTGCCGCTCACCGGGACCATGCCGGGGTACATGTCCAGCTGCTGCATGGCATCGCGGATGCCTGCCTGGTAGTGGGCATTGGCATCTTCCGCTATCCAGCCACGAGAGGCAGCTTCCGCCAGCAGGAACTCTGTTTCTGCAATACCCATGTGCAGGAAGGGGGCCTGCAGTTGATAGAAGGGCGGCGCTATCAGCGTGTACTTGTTACCCTGGGGAATATCTGTGCCATCTGCCGCGATGAAGTCTGCCCAGTCATCCCACCAGTACAGGCCTGGCTTGATGGACAGGTAGTTTGTCTTGCTGGTAATGTCCTTGCCGTTTGCATCCCTGTTTACAAAGAAAGCGGCAATGCGCGGATCATTTTCCTGCTTCAGGTAGTCCACAAAGGTATTGCAGCCAATGGTATAATTGTAGGTCTGCTCTTCCTGCAAGGCCTGGCTGAGGCCATTGCCACGCAGGTCCGGGAAGTTGTAAGCTTCGTGCACCATGCGGAAATTATCTTCCGCTGTTTGCATTACACCAGCGGCTACGGCCTTTTTTACCTGGGCTTCCGCGGTAGCGGCATCTCTTTTGGTAAGGCGCATGGCCAGGCGGAGGCGCAGGGAATTGGCCAGGTGTTTCCATTTGCCAAGGTCCCCATTGTACACAATATCATTGTCAATGGCTTCACTGTTAGCATTGAATTGCGCGGTGGCTTCATCCAGTTCTTTGAAAAAATCGTTGTAGATATCCTGTTGCTTGTCATAGGCAGGGGTATATACTTTTTCATAGTAAGCCTGGCCTGCCTGCGTGTAAGGGATATCACCATAGTTGTCGGTGAGTACAGAGAAGATGTACACTTTCAGGATGCGGCCCGCGGCGGCATAGTTCACCAGTGCAGTATCACCTTTGATACGTTCCAGCATGTCTACCAGCTGCTTGCCGCTTTTGCCATAGAAGGTTTCCCACACCCGGTCATTGTAGAAATCATTGCGGATATACTTGGTGCCGGAACGCATGCCCCAGCTGCCATTTACATACTGCACCCTGGGTAGCATCAGGTACAGGTTAGGATAACCCATTTCACGGCCACCATCCAGGTAATAAGCGGCAGATGCCAGTTGCTGCCCCGGCGCTATACTGGCGCCTTTGGTGGGATCTGTATTGATGGTATCGAAGTTCTTGGTGCAACTGCTGAAGAACAATGCCGTACCTAAAAAGAGAAGGGAAGTATGCTTGTTACGTCTCATTGTTTCCAGTTTAGAATTTTGCAAAAAGATTAAGACCATAAGAGCGGCGGGTAGGCAGGGACCCATATTCAAATCCTTGCCCGTTACCATTGTTGTAGCTGGACTCCGGGTCTACGTTCGGTACGTGTTTGCTGATGGTGATCAGGTTGCGTGCTACCACGGAAAGAGACAACTCCCTCAGGATACTGCCGCTGAACATGGATTTAGGAAATGTATAATCCAGGCTCATGGAGCGGATCTTTACAAACGATGCATCATAGATAAAAGGCTCCGGGATGTTGTCTGTAACCCGCTGCCAGTAAGCCTGGGGGCTTACAAAGGCTGTGACGTCCCTGTACACGGCCTTGCCATTTGCGTCTGTACCGGTCTGTTGTACCCCACTCACCGGCAGGCCGCCGGTCACCGTCCATTCTTCCGGTGTTTTATTCGCAGCCAGCCTTGCTTTTTCTGAGGCGGCCCATCCTTCACGGCCTTGCAAAGTGCCCTTCTGGCGGCCGTTTGCGTAGGCCAGCAGGTTGGTCATGGAGTAGATATTGCCACCTTGTTTTACATCCAGCAGCACATTCAGCGAGATGTTTTTATATGTGAAACGGTTAGCCAGGCCGCCTATCCATTTGTACTGGCCATTGCCCAGTTTCTGGTCCACGGCATCATACTGCGGGAGGTTGTTGGCATCGAGGACCATTTTACCCGCGTCGTTCCGCAGGAACTTGCGGCCTACGATGGTACCGTATTCATCGCCTTCTTTTGCCACGATGCTGGCGTTGGCCCAGCGGGCGGATGCCAGGGTGTAATAGCCCGATACCAGGGGACTGAGTGCCAGGATCTTATTGCGGTTACGCGCATAGTTGAGGCTCACGTCCCACGTGAAGTGCCTGGTGGCAACCGGCTTCAGGGCCATCGTTACTTCCAGCCCGCGGTTGCGGATGTTGCCGGAATTGATCACCGCCGTGGTATAGCCGCTGGTGGTAGAGATAGGCGCACTCAGGATCTGGTTGCGGGTGTTGGATTGATACCAGGTTACATCCAGGTTCACCCGGTTGTTGAAGAATACCAGGTTGGTGCCAGCTTCGTATGATTTGCTGATGCTGGGCTTCAGGTCTTTGAACGGTACTTTATCCACTGCCACGCCACCAATGGCATAGCCGCCTACAGAAGGCATGTCCGGGTTGCTGCCGTAAGTGAGGTTAAGCTGGTAAGGGTCAATGGCGTCTGTACCGGTTTGCGCCAGGGAAAAGCGCAGTTTACCAAAATCCAGCACGCTGTTCTTATGTATCAGCTCAGAGAAGACGAAGCTGCCGGATACCGATGGATAGAAGAAAGCGTTATTGCCCGCCGCCAGCGTGGATGACCAGTCATTGCGCCCGGTGATATCCAGGTACAGCATACTTTCGTAAGCCAGGTTGATGGCGCCATATACAGAGTTGATGCGCTTCTGCCCCAGCACTTCATTACTGAGTTTTGTCTGGAAGTTATTGATGCTTTTCACGCCCATGGTGCTGATATCGCGGCCGGTGGTGTTCAGCAGGTTTTCATGGAAGTCCATGCGGTTCATACCGAGGTTAGCACCCGTCCAGAATTTTTTGATCTGCTTGCCGTAGTTGATCATCAGTTCACTGTTCACCTCGCGCAGGGTGCGGTCTTTCATATTCAGGGCGCCCGTAGTGTTGAAGGGCGTGGAATATTCCATGAATTCACGGAAGCTGAATTTGGAATAGTCTTCACCGGTACGGCCCTGGACAGACAGGTAGGGAAGCAGCTGGTATTTCAGTAATACAAAGCCGTTGAGGCGGTCCTGCACGCTGTTGTTAGGCTGCTCATTGATGGCCCAGTAAGGGTTTACCTGGTAGGTGTTATTGTTCCAGTTAATGTAATAACCAGTAGCAGGGTCCTTATAGTCTTTCAGCCAGTCAATGTTAATATTGGGTGCTACGCCACTCAGCACATAGCCAATGTTGTTCGGATTGTCAGAAAGCGCAGGGCGGTTGTCCACGTTTTCGTTGAGGTAAGCGATCTTGGCATCCATGCTCAGTTTATCCGTGAGCTGGGAAGTACCGCGCAGCGAAAAGTTATGACGGGTAAGGCCACTCTTAGGCACAATATCATCGTTATGAATATTGGTGTAGGTAAAGCGCAGCTGTGTTTTATCTGTGCCGGTGGCCAGCGCTACGGAGTTGGTAAGGGTAAGGCCGTTGCGGAAGAAATGCTGGATATTATTGTGCGCATTCACATAAGGAACTTTATTGCCGTTCCATAGCCACACCATGCTGTCTGCATTGAATTTTGGGCCCCAGCTGGCCTGGGAGTAACCGCGTGCAGTGGCTACATCCCGCGGTAGCAGGCCATCACGGCCGCTGCCGTATTCCTGTTGGAAGTCATAACTGTCCACCAGTTTTTCCACTACTGCATTGGACGTAAATTCTACTTCCAGTCCTTTGCGGCTGCCTTTCTTGGTAGTGATGAGGATCACACCGTTTGCCGCGCGGCTACCATACAATGCTGCCGCCGCGCCACCTTTCAGTACAGAGATCGTGGCTACTTCATCGGGGTTGATGATGGAAGAACCATCACCCAGGTCGTAACCACCATAAGTGTCTGCCTGGCCGGGAGAGGAGTTGTTGATGGGAATACCATCTATCACATACAAAGGCTGGTTATCGCCCCCTATCACCTTTACACCGCGCAGGGTCACCTTCACAGAGCCGCCTACACCACTATTGGTGGTGTTTACATCCAGGCCCGCCACTTTGCCGCTCAGTGCTTCAATGGGGTTGGTTTCCCGCACTTTGGTAAGCTCACTGCCCTTCACATCCGTGAAAGCATAGCCCAGGGAGCGCTGCACGCGGCCAATACCCAGTGCTGTTACTACCACCGTGTTCATGTCGATGGTGCGCGGCGTGGAAGTGTCAGGCATGGTGGCAGCGTGGGTTTCGGCCGGCTTAATGATGATATGGGCGCCCACTGCCTTAAATGTATACTGGTTACCGGGAAAGAGTAATTGCAGTACGTGGCTGATGGTAGTCTTTTGCTGGTGGATGGTATAAGTGTTCTTGTTGGCGATCACCTGGTTAGGATAGGCAAAGGAAACGCCTGCCTGCTTTTCAATCAGTTCCAGGATGGCAGTGGCGGGCTGGTTGGCCACGTCCAGCGATATTTTGTGCGACAGTACGTCTGTTTTATCCTGCGCACGGGATGGCAGCACAAAGCCTAGCAGCATGCAAAGCAGGAGCGTACAGGGAAAATTTTTCATGTTGCAGCGTGTTTTAAATGCATGAGAAACACAATTACGGGGCGTGCCATTCCGCTAGCACGAAGCGGGCAGGTAGGCCAAAGCCTGCGCCATAGCGGTTGCGGAAGGGCAATACGATTTAGTGCGGCTACCGCCGCATGGTTGATAACATCGATAAAAAATGTTCAGCGAATAAATCCTGGTCTATTTCTCTACAGTAAATCCATGGAACAGTGTTCCGGCGTGGCTTTTATTTGTTAGTAAATATGTACTGAGTGTCAGACACCTGGCTTGCGTGCCGGTCCAGCATTTCGCCCATTACAGGAAGGGCTTCGCTGAGCGGGACGTTGTTGAACCGGATGGTGATGCGTTTCCGGAGCAAGGTGCTGTCATGGAGTGCCAGGCTTACGTGGTAATAATCTCCCAGGGTTTGCAGCACCGTGGCTACCGGCTGGTCATTGAAATGCAGGTCATGGTTGCTCCATCCGCAGCGGTAGGCATAATTTCCGGGCTGCAGGGTCACCTGGTCGTCCTTTATAACCGCCTGCTGGCCGGCGGTGAGCATCACCGGTGGTGCAGCATCGTGCGCCACACTCACTTTGCCATCCAGCACGGTTACATCACTGTAGGCGTTGGTCTTTTTCACATTGAAGGAAGTGCCCAGTACACGAACAAGGCCGCCGGCTACGCGCAGTTTAAAGGGGTGCTGCTCATCTTTAGCCACGCGGAAAAACGCCTCCCCATCCAGCAGGATAATATCCCTGGAAGGCCCGTTCATATTGTACCGGAGCGAAGCGCCGGGACGCAGGAATACCTGGCTGCCATCGGACAGTTGCAGTGTGTCTATCGTGTTCACGGGACCGGTATTGCGGTAGGTGGTATAGGCCTCTTCATGGTGTTGCATGTTATGGAAATAGGCGGCCAGCGCCAGCAGGGGAATGGCTACTGCGGCAACTTTCCACCAGGTGTGGCGGGGTTTTATTTTACGTACAGGCGTTCCCGTTTGCGGCAACTGCAATTCATGCCGCAATACTTCCCAGCCGGAAGACTTGTCAAACGCATCCGGTGGCAGGGTAGCGCCGGCATCCCACACTGCCTGCGCTGCCTCGTACTGGGCAACGCGCTCGGGGGAGCCTTTCATCCAGGCTTCAGCCGCTGCCCGTTTCTCCTGGTTTCCAGGATCACAGAGGTACTCTATCACAACCTTATGCAGTTCGTTTTCCATATGCGTATAATGATAAGACAACTGGCAAGCGCCAAACTTTGATGCTATGCTTTATTTTTTTTTGAAAGCAGGATGGGGCGGAGCGCTTTCAGGGCCAGGGAGAGCTGAAAGTAAACGGTATTCAGGGAAATGCCAAGCTGGCTGGCTATTTCAGCCGGCTCCATCCCCTGGATACGGCTCAGGATAAAGATCTCCCGGCACCGGGGTGGCAGGTTGCGGATGTGGCGGAGCAGCTCCTGTTGTAATAATATATAGTCGGCCGTTTCAAAATGGGAGTCCGGGTCGGCATGAAACTGCAGCAGGTCGTCCCCGAGCTGGCGTTGTTGCCGCTTTAGTTCATTGAGGCAGGCATTGGTAATGGAGCGGAAGAGGTAATGGCGCACATTGCCATGAATATCCGGGGGAGGCTCCTGCGTCCACAGGCGCACGAAGAGATTGTGCACCATATCCCTGGACAGGCCACTGTCTTTCAGCCAGCGGAATGCCAGCAGGTAAAGTTCCTCGCTGAAGGCATTGTACAATTGCTGGAATACAAGCGGGTCGTGGTTCCGGAGTCCTTCCGTAACGGCGGCCGCAGAGAGCGGAAATACATCGGTTGCCATTCAAGTAGCGTCAGTGGTAGCATGTAAGTATACAAAAAAAATACGGGTTGATGCTGCTGAATTTTAGCAGGCATAAAAGGCCGGCCACAAGGATTGCAGGAAGGAAGCATTGCCTGTGCATGGTTGAGGTACACGTAAAAACTTGCAGATGCCAGATTTTTACTGGAAATTTATAACAATACATGCACCCAAAAAGATCAGCGGGACGATGAAGTTTTCCAGCATATTCCACACCATATTATTATTAGGCGCCCTGCAGGGATTTATCCTCGGAGTGCTTTTGTTCCGCACCCGCCACCAAAAGCCGGCTAACCGCTTCCTGGCCATGGTACTGTTCCTGCTGGGGCTTTGCAATTGTTATCTCTGGATGAGCGAGACCGATTTCGGGACACCCTGGGTGGGCTTCCTGCTCAATTTTTTCCCCGGTATTATGGTCATGCCGGTGGGACCGCTGATCTATTTTTATATCCGTGCCAATGTGGAACCCGGTTTCCGGCTGTCCAAAAAGCAACGCTGGCATTTTGCACCGGTGATCATCGATTGGGGCCCGCAGCTGATGGCCATCACTTTCATGGCCGGGCTGTTATTGAACCTTACGCCCAACCGCCCCGGGCCCTGGGGGCAGGCCATTGATGATTATAATGTATACGCTGACATTCCCCGCTGGATGTCCGTGAGCGTTTACCTCTGGCTGAGTTACCGTTGTCTTTCCACCCAAACGCAGCTGGATGCGGCCCGCAGGCGGTGGTTCCGGCAGTTCCTTACATGCTTCGGTGCCTTCCAGGTCATCTGGCTTTTATACCTGGTGCCGTACGTGGTACCGGCCACCACCAATTTCATGCTCGATACTTTTGACTGGTACCCGGTGTACATTCCGATGGTAGCGCTGATCTATACACTGGGCATCAAAGGTTACCTGCTGCCCGCCCAGGCACCTGCACCGGTAAAAAAGACGGCAGCGCCACCGGCGGAGGTAGTGCAGGAAGCGATGCCTTTGCTGCAGAAAGCCATGGAGCAGGACAAGCTGTACCTGGACCCTGCGCTGGACCTGGCCTTACTGGCCCGGCACACGGGACTGGCGCCCAAGACCATTTCCGCGGTGCTGAACCAGCATGCACAAAAAAGCTTCAGTGAATATATAAATGGCTACCGCGTGGATGCTTTCCGGCAGAAGGTGGGGGAGGCTGCGTTTGCGCACATGACCATCATGGGTATTGCGTACGAATGCGGCTTTAATTCCCAGGCCACCTTCCAGCGTTGTTTTAAACAGGTCACTGGTGTGTCGCCCCGGGAATATATCAGCCAGTCCAGCGAAAAAAAGCAGCCCATGCATTGAGAATTAGTACTCAAATCCGGATTTGAGTAGTTGCACCGCGTGTGAAATCCTTGTTTTGCTGCAAAAAGGATTCATGCATTTCCGTTTCGTACTTACGCTTTGTTTGTTTTTTTGCGGTATCCGCATGCTGCGGGCCCAGGAAAAATATGTGACCTTTTCCGGCCATGTACAGGAAGCCGGGGGCCATGCCGCCATTCCCGGCGCTACCCTCCAATTGAAAAATGCCGGGGTGGGCACTGCTTGCAATGCAGCGGGTGAGTTTGTATTTAAAGCCCCCGGGCATTTGCTACCCGATTCATTGCTTATTACATCAATGGGTTATCAACCGCTTACCATCGCCCTGCCGGCCAATGGGGCCGCGCTGACGTTGCACCTGGAAAAGGCGGTTGTGCACCTGCCGGAAGTAACGGTTACGGCGGTGGATGGGCTGGCCCTGGTGAAGGAGGCGGTGGCCCGCATTCCCCGGAATTACGACACAGCCGGCGTGCGGCTTACGGCCTTTTACCGAGAATATATCCGCCTGCGCGACGATACACTGAACTATAATGAATCCGTGTTGGATATTTTCAAAACCTACAATACCACGGCCTCGTACAAAGACCAGGTACGGATCGTAAAAGGGCGCAAGGTCCGCACGGATGATCATGGAGACCCGCGCTTTCACAGTTTTATCAGTAACATTACCAACACCGCTTACAGCTCACTGGCAGAAGATATTCAAAAGGTTGCGCTGAGTGAATGGTCGTTCCTGGCGGAGCGGAATTTCCGTTATTATAATTACACCTACCTGGAAACCCTGCAGCAAGGCAGTTCCAGCCTGGTGGTCATTGACATAAAACCCAGGAAGCCGCAAAAAAAAGCGCTGCTTTACGGCACCCTTTACCTGGATGATGCCAGCAAAGCCATTGTGCGTTGCGACTGGGGTATTACGCCGGAGGGCCTGGACTACGTGAACAAGCACGGCAAAGGTGGCGTGGGCTACAGCATCATGTCTTTTATACTGCATGCCACGCTGGATTTTACCAACATCAAAACATCCATGACGTATAAGCCTTACAAAGGCAAGTGGTATTTATCCAGCATGCAGCGGCATTGGAACCTGGACGTGAACAGCCCACGGCGCAATCTTCACCACGCACCCTGGACGGGAGATTTTACCTTGCAAATAACCGGTGTGAATAAGGACAGCACGCGCCCCTTTACCGGCAATGTGGCAGACCGCGTGAACTCCGTGGGTAACCAGATCAGCATGCATACAGATACTGCTTTCTGGGAGCATTATAATTTCATCTTACCGGAACTGCCGGACTCCCTGCGTAAACCCCAGGACAGTGTAACGATGGGCGTTTCGACAGATACCGTGCATATCTCCAACCGGGAAAATGGCTTTACGCTTGCAGATACCCTGCGCGGTATGCTTACGCCGTTGCGTACCTGCTATGATGTAGCGTACTACGACCTCGCCGCCGACATTGACCTTGCACATCATTACCTGCGGGGCAATAACCGCATTAAATTCAAGGTGGTAGCGCCTTTCAGTCGTATGCAGGTGGACCTGTATGCCAATATGAAGATCGATACGATCTTATTCCGTGGCCAACCGGTACCGTACACACGGGCGTTTGACGCGGTGTTTGTACAACTGCCCGTAACGTTGCAAAGCGGGGAAGATGAATTATATATCAGTTATGAAGGCGCGCCCCAGGAAAGCGATGCCCGGAGATCCATGTGGGGCGGTATTTTGTGGGATCATGATGATGAGGGCAATCCATGGGTACAGATGGTGTGCCAGGGGTCCGGGGCCAGTTTGTGGTGGCCCTGCAAAGACCACCAGTCCGATGAACCGGACAGTATGCGGATCCGCATTACGATACCTAATGGCTTTACCGAAATATCAAACGGGCGCCTGATGTCCAAAACCGCTGTAGGCCCGGATAAAACCTGCTTTGAATGGAAAGTGACCTATCCCATCAATAACTACGGCGCCACGTTTTGTTTTGGTAAATACACGCATTGGCAGGACTACCTGGTGCGTAATGGACAGGATACGCTGACCCTTGATTATTATGTGCTGCCCTGGCACGAGCAACGGGCCCGGGAAATGTTTGCCCAGGTGAAGCCCATGCTGAAGGCATATGAGCGCGATTTTGGCCCGTATCCTTTCCCGCGGGATGGCTTTACGCTGCTGGAGAGCCCTTACCAAATGGAGCACCAGAGCGGGGTGTGCATTGGTAAAGTGTTAAAAGACAGCAACGCTGTTTTTTTTCCGACCGTCCTGTGGCACGAGGTAGCGCATGAATGGTGGGGCAATGCCATCACCGTAAAAGATATTGCAGATATGTGGGTGCATGAAGCGTTTGCCACTTATGCAGAGTCCCTGTTTGTAGAAGACCGCATGGGACGTGCTGTTGCCATAGAATACAGTAATGCGGAACGCGGCAGTGTGAAGAATAAAGAACCCATTACCGGGGTGTACAATGTAAACCACATCCACTACGACATTGGTGATATGTACAGCAAAGGCAGTTTACTGCTGCACACCTTCCGCAGTGTATTAAATGACGATGCCCGCTGGTTTGCATTGTTGCGGGATATACAGGCGCATTTCCGCTACCAGACCCTCTCTTCGGACGAACTGGTAAACTACATCTGCCGGCAAACCGGCAAAGATCTTCATGCTTTCTTTGATCAATACCTGAAGCACACCAGCATTCCTGTACTGGAATACAGCCTGCGGCAACAGGGGGCATCGTTACAGCTACGCTACCGTTGGAAAGCCGATGAAGCGGGTTTTAATATGCCGGTAAGAGTGAGTAGCGCGCCGGGTAAAACCGCGTTCATTTATCCAACCACCAGCTGGAAAACCATCACCATCCCACATCTACAGGCAGATGACTTTGCGGTAGATGAAGATCATTTCTATATTGCCACGCGGCAACTTTAACGGCAACAGGGCAGCGGTAATGGCTGCCCTGTTGAAAAATTGTACCAGGTGTGATCATTAAAACCCGCTCACGCTCACGTTGTAGTGCGTGTAAGTGGTAAAGCCCAGGAAAGTCTTGTCTGCTGTGAGTCCCAGCGGATCCTGCAGGCCACGCAGGTAGTTCAGGTTAGCCGTATTGTAATGATGGTTTGCTACCTCGGTGCCAGGGAATACCGGGCTGGAAGTGGAGCATACGCCGCAATAAGCGCCGGTGTAGGCAGTGCGCATGAAGTCGTATCCTTTGCTCAGCAAGCTGCTGTTGTAAGTCCATAGGGAGTTGTCGCCCTGGATGGTGGCTATTTCCGCTGCGTACGCAAATGCGGTGAGAGAATACTGGTAGTGCACGCAGTCGTTGCGGTCGCACATTTCATTGATATAGCCGTTGGAGCCAATGATGATGGGCATGTATTGGGTGATAGCGTCGTAGCCGTTCTGGTATACCGTTGCACTGTTCAGGAATACGCCGATGGCCATTTTAGCATAGCCCATGGAAGCATTCCAGTTATTGTTATACACCGGGGTGTTGTTGATATAGTTGTTCTTTACGTTGTTCAGGTAGTTGTTAAACTGGTTGATATCAGTTTGAGACCATCCGCTGCCGGTGGCGCCATTGATCTTGTAGTAGCGCATGATCTCTGCGGCGGCTACGAAGCTGGGCGTGGTCCAGGAGGCTTCCAGGGAAGGCTGGTACTGGTTGGTGGTGCTGCTTTTCAGCGCGTAGTTCTGGAAGGTGTAGGCCCAGCCGTTGAGGATCTGGATACATTGCTGCGCATAGGTAGCAGTACCGGTCTTAGCCCAGCGAAGCGCCAGGGCATAGGCCAGTACGGCATCGCGGCGGATCTGGTCTTTGGAGGGGGAGGAGTCGCCATTGGAGCCTACCACCACCGTGGAATAGAAAGAGGTGGGCACAGACTGGCTATTTACAAAATCCAGTACTTTCTGGTAGGCATTGAGGCGGTCGGTGTTGCCACTGTTGGCCTGCCCGCCGATGTAGTCAAGGCTGGCGGTAGTATTGATCACGCCAGGGTGCACAAAGGAGGTAATAGCGGCGGGCCTGGATACCTGGTCGCCCTGGGTTTTGGGGCTTGCAGCCTGCTTGCTGCAGCTGACATACAACACGGCTGACAACACCAGGATGAAGCTCATGGTAGATACATACAGGATGTTCCTTTTCATAATCTGGAATTTATGGTTTGAGGTTTGAAAAAACGATGCTCAATAAAGTAAATGGTGCGTATGGGCAATGGTAGGCCGGGTTGCGTGCGGGTAATGCGCGCAAAGGGCAGTGAAACGTTACGGTTAGTATGGATACGAGAAGGCCTGTAGCGGCTGCGCGCTTTACGTGTCTGATCCGGGCTTTACTATTGAAAAATGTAAAAGCGTGTAGGTGGTAGTGCTAATGTGATAAAAGTACTTGCTCGTGGAATTTATAAGATCAAAGTACGGGCAGTGCCGGGGATTTAACTAATATTTCAGCAGGTTTATTTACGAAATCGTTTTCGGAGAAAGCACTGCTGGCATTGGGTTTGGGCACGAAATCGTTTTCGTAAAAGGAGGGAGCGGTGCGCCTGCCAGGAGCACCGCGTATTTGGATTTGGTTGTGGATCTTGCTTCCTTTAAAGCAGGTAGATCAGCCCCTTATGTAGGTCTTACTGCTTATCGATGGGCTCCCATAGTTCGATCTTATTGCCTTCTGCATCGAGGATGTGCACGAACTTGCCGAAGTCGTATGTGGCTATTTCATCGAGCACAGTTACATTTTCTTTTTTGAGCTCGGCTACAAGGGCTTCCAGGTTTTCAACGCGGTAGTTGATCATGAAATCTTTTGAGGAAGGCTCAAAGTATTTGCTCTTTTCTGCAAAGGGGGTCCAGAGGGTTTGGCCTTTTTTCGTAGAGTCTGTGTCTTCCCGCCAGGTGAAGGTGGCGCCGTAGTCGCCGGCGTCTATTCCCAGGTGGGTCTTGTACCAAAGTTTTGTTTGTTGGGGATCTTTGCATTTGAAGAAGATACCGCCAATGCCTGTTACGCGTTTCATGGGTGCGGGGTGTTTACTTGATTTGTTTAAAATGTTGTTAAGGGCGAACCCGGAGATGAACGAGGTTGCGATAACTAAAAGTAGGAATGTTTTTTTGATCATATGTTAAGGATTTTTGAACAAAGATACACGCCCGGGGCTATCGTCTCACAACGGGCGGCGGGCGATGCGATAGGCCTTACGGAAATCCCATTTGTTTCCTAACTTGCTCTTTCACCCAGTTTACCAGGCAGCATGGAAACCTACACACTTTACTTTCACAGGCCCGATTACGAAGGCCTCCTCGCCAAGGCCCGGGAAGCCTTTCCCCAGGCCAGGATCCGCAACCAGGTGCAAGACGGCTCTCAAAAGATAGAAATAACCACCACTTCCGGTTTCCTGGGTAGGCGCCGCTTCCTGGACATTAGTTACCGCCAGCGGGAGCAGCCAGGCTACCAGTTGCAGCGCGCTACCTGCCCGGTTACCGCGCAGCTCATGGGTATGTACAATTTCGTAGCCGGTATCGAGGCACAAGACAGTGCGGTGAAGGAGCGCCTGCTCCGGAAGATACAGACAATAAACGCAGAAGTTGCTATCAGCCTGGGACCGGACCTGTCTGCGGCATTTCAGGAATTTTTGCAACAGCTGGCCCGGGACTATGACGCTGTTCTTTTCGCAAACGTTAAAACATCGCTCAATAAAACCGGTGTGCCGCAATTCCAGGACAGCCGGTTCCGCAACATCATGGACGCGGAAGGGAGTACCGGTGACGGCGAGATAAATATACAGATTGACAGTAAGTATTTCGACGGGCAAAAGCCTGCCACGGATGCGCAGTTGGCACGTAAAGCCGCCACCGAGGCGTTGTTGCGGGAAAAAGGGATCCGCGTGAATACCCATTTGCCTTGCGTGCCGGATGCCGGGGAGACGAACCTGCGCGCCCAGGAAACTATTATTGAAAGAGCGTATGCATTGCTGGTTACCGCCGCCCTGGGTGCCGGCGTGCCGAAGGAGCGCCTGGATGGCACCCGTAAGGAGTTTGACGTGAAGGAACTCTCTCCGGAAGAGGACCGGTACTACCAAATGGCGCAATTGGATGCCAAAGCGGTTTCATTATGCGCCTGGCGTTATGAAAGCCTGAACGTGCTGCTTTGGGCGCTGGGGTTGGTAAAAGACCTGGCATATCCGGAACAGATATGCGATGTGGATGGTATCATTGCACTTATGCTCAGGCAACCGCGCACCATGATGACGTTTCAATCCCGCCCGCGTAGCGTGGATGAGATACTGGATGCCCTGGACCAAACATACCGTATGCACTGGGCTTGCGTGCAGGCGCGCCTGGAGCAGCAGGCACCCGGGGGAAATCTGAACGCTGATGTGGTATATGAAAGGCATTATGCGCTTAACTGGCTGGTGCGGTACCAGGAGCAGGATTGGGATGAGGTGACAACGAATACGTGACGTAGTATATGCATTAGCTGCAACAGCGAAAAATGGTATACATGTATCGAGGTGGAACCGTTGATGGCGTCGCTGGATTAGATGGTAAGTTCATTGCCGCTGCTCTCCGCAGCGGTTTTTTTCTTCCTGCAGGATGTGATGAACGGATTATTAAATATTAACCTAAAAGTATAACTTGTTGGCGTGAATGTTTTTTATCGCTGCCTATTATTTCTAATGCCAACCAATTGAGTGCATCGCATCCAGGGGAACTACACCTGCTATACCGCCGCGTAGCGGAAGGGAGTGAAGCGGCGTTTCGCCAGCTGGTGGATCACCATGCCCCGCGCTTACTGGCCCTGGCCGCCCGTATTACCGGATCTGCCGCCGTAGCAGACGACCTGGTGCAGGATACCTTCCTGAAAGTATGGCTTTCCCGCGACCAGCTTACCGAGGTGGAGCACCCCGAAGCCTGGATCAAGAAGATCTGTTTCTTCCTGGCCATTAACCACCTGCGCCGCCAGCAATTGCGCAGTAAGATCATGGACGTGGTGGAATACCGCCAGGCCCTGGATGCCCATGGATTGCCGGCTGAAGAGCTTGCCGAATTTCACCAGCTACTGGCCCTGCTCCACCAGGCCGTGAGGCAACTGCCTGCCAAACAGCAGTTGGTGTACCAGCTCAGTCGAGAGCAGGGACTTAGCATTGCGGAAATTGCGGAGCAAATGGGCCTTGCCGCCAGCACGGTTAAAAATCTGATGGTGATGGCCCTCAAAAATATCCGCACCGCCTTGCAGCATGCCGGCTACCCCCTGCTGGTGGCCATTTTGATCGATCTCCTGGTGTAGTGAAAAGAACTTTGCTTTTTTTCGGTACCATCCTTCCACTTATTTGTCTTATTAGTACATGGAACCAACAAGCCGCCTGAAATATCTCCTGGACCGCATGCAGGCACAAACTGCATCCGACGCCGAACTACAGGAACTGCAAGCCCTGGTGGCCGCCGATGAAAGTGGCGCCCTGCTGGATGCTGTGGAGCAATACCTGCCGGAGCCGGGCATGCTACCTGCTTACGATGCGGGCAAATGGACCAGGGTGGCGGACCAGATCCTGGCGGCCGACAGGCTGAAAGATGCTGCCATTGTGCCTTTGCGCCGGAAGGTGCCGGTGCTGCACCGGGCGGGTTGGGCTGCAGCCATCATCGTGCTGGTGGCCGTGGGGGGCTGGTGGTTGCATCATGCGCAGCGTCCTGTAAGGTCCCGGGAGCCACTTACCGGGCAACTGGCAGACGTAGGCCCCGCGTCCAACGGCGCTATCCTTACCCTGGCCAACGGACAGCAGGTATCACTGGATAGCATGGGCAATGGAGTAGTGGCCCGCCAGCAAGGCACCCGTGTAGTGCTGCAAGGCAATACCCTGCAGTACGAGGCTGGTAGCGGCAAAGCGAATGATGCATCCTGGAATACCGTGTCCACTCCCTACGGCCGGCAGTTCCAGCTGGTACTGCCTGATGGCAGCAAGGTATGGATGAATGCCGGCAGCACCCTGCAATTCCCGGTAGCATTCACCGGGGACATTCGCCAGGTAAAGCTTTCCGGCGAAGCCTATTTCGACATCCGGCAGAACAGTGCCCAGCCTTTCCACGTGCAGGTAAATAATAACGAAGACCTTACTGTATTAGGAACGGCATTTAACGTTAACGCCTATACGAACGAACAGCGTAGCTTCACGACGTTGATCAGCGGCGCTTTGCGGGTATCATCCGGCAATGCGAGTGTTACGCTAAAGCCAGGCCAGCAGGCTGTTGCGGCGGGTAAAGGTGTACTGCAACTGCAGGCGCAGGCCGATACGGAAACTGCCCTGGCCTGGAAGAACGGCCTGTTCAACTTTAACGGCGTAGGCCTGCACGCCATGCTGCGCCAGCTGGAACGCTGGTATGATCTCCAGGTAGTGTATGAAGGAAATGTACCGGATGTGCAGTTCTTCGGGGAAATGAGCCGCAACCTGCAGCTTTCCGATGTGCTGGCGGGGTTGGAACGGTCAGACGTGCATTTCAGGCTGGAAGCGGGCAGGCGACTGGTGGTGATGCCATAAGCATATTAATTGCTGACAGATAATTAAAACAACGTTCATTAGATAACCAAAATCATAAGATCGCTTTAACAATCGTAAAGAAGTAAAGGAAGAGGTCAACCAACAAAAAACGGAAGTGCGCTAACACTTCCGGTAGGCTTTGCTTGCGCAAAACTATCGTCTGGCTGATCTGAACCTGGTTTCGAGCCCTTCATTTATCAACCAAACATTGCAAATCTATGCAAAAAACTGCTTACAGGAGCCGTCCGGGACTGCCATGCCGGCTCGCAACCAAAATCGTTAGGATCATGAAACTCACTTCCGTGCTGTTGTTGGTCTTGTGCCTTCATGTGTCGGCCACTACATTTTCACAAGGCATCACTTTTTCCGGCAAGGGTGTTTCCCTGGAAAAAGTATTTTCCGAGATCAAACATCAAACGGGGTATGTTGTTTGGGGTAAATCTGAATTGCTCCACAATGCCCACCCGGTAACGCTTTCCGCGAAGCAGATGCCGCTCACCGACTTTCTCGATGTATTGCTGCAGGACCAGTCCATCCGCTACAAAATAGCCGGCAATACCATCATGCTGTTTGGTAAGCATGAAGCGGAAGCGGGAGCGGAGGCACCATTGGTGCTGACTCCGGTAACCGGCCGTGTAACAGACAGCCTGGGTGGCACGCTCATTGGCGCCACGGTGACCAACCTGGATACGCATCAATCCACCATGACCAATACCGCCGGGGAATTTACCGTGGAAGCTGCCGCCGGTCATACCTTGCGCATCAGTTTCGTAGGCTATGGGTCTAGAGAGATCGTTGTCACTGCTGGTATGGTGCAGGCAAAAAGGGTTGGCAATATCGGCCTGTCCCTGAGCACTTCTAACCTCGCTGCGCTCAACGTGTCTGCCAACACCGGCTACCAGAATATCCCCAAGGAACGCGCTACCGGTGCATTCGGCATTGTAACGGAAAAAACATTGAGCACCCGCCTGGAAACCAATGTGCTGGACCGCCTGGAAGGCACGGTACCAGGGCTTTTCATGAACAATGGCGGTGTAAATATCCGTGGCCTGGCCACGCTCTATGGCAACCAGGCGCCTTTGTATGTAGTGGATGGATTCCCGTACGAAGGGGACATCAACTTCATTAACCCCTCGGACGTGGTGAACGTAACGGTGATGAAGGATGCGGCAGCTGCTTCCATTTATGGTACGCGCGCGGCAAATGGTGTGATCTCCATCACCACCCGCAGTGGCGGCAACCATAAAACGAAGGTGAACTTCAGTAGCTCCATCATGATAACGCCGGTGCCGGATGAAGGAAAGCTGCATTTCCTCGATTCAAAAGAAATGGTAGACCTCCAGCAGGAATATTTCAACATCTGGCATCCCAGTTATACGGAGTCTACCCAGCGTAGCCGCACACCGGGCGCCATCACTGCGCTGTACAACGCGGAACAAGGCATTATTACCCAGCAGCAACTGGATAGTACCCTGAACAGCCTGCGCCAGGCAAACGGGCCGCAGCAATGGAAAGACCTGTATTCCCGCCAATCCGCGCGGCAGCGCTACGCCTTGTCTGTAGACGGTGGCAACGATATACAACAGTATAACCTGTCCATGAACTACACCGGCTCCAGGGGTAATGGCCTGCGCAGCGGCGACCAGCAGGTAAATATAGGGCTGAAGGAAAAGGTGAAGGTGTTCAAATGGCTGGATGCAGATGCAGGCATTGCCACCAATCTTACCAAGGGCACTTTTATGACCCTTGATCCTACAAGCATGTACCTGAACATGCCCTATGAAGTCCTTAAAAATCCTGATGGCAGCTATGCCTCTTTCACCCAGCCTAAATCCGAATACGAGATCCAGCGCCTGAAAAGCCTTGGGTTGTATGATGAAACCTACAATCCCCTGCTGGAAATGAACCAGTCGTTCCCGGTGTATTCTTCTAACTACTTCCGCTTGCAGGGTGGATTTACGGTGAAGTTTATGCCTGGCCTCAACCTGGATATCAAGTACCAGACGGAGCGCGGTACCGGCTATAATAAAACCTATTATACGGCTAATTCCTACTACGTTAAATCCATGATCAACGATGCTACCCAGATCGTTGACGGGCAGATCACCAGGAACGTGCCGGATGGAGGACAGGTAGCGGAAACCCGTAGCGACTCACATTCCTATACCGCGCGGGCACAGTTGAACTTTGACCGCAAGTTTGGCTCCCGGCACCGCATTACCGCACTGGCAGGCGGGGAGCGCCGTGATATTGTAAGTGCGTCCACCTCCGTATTCCGCATGGGATACAGCGATAATAACCTGCAGTTCCTGCCGGTGGACCAGATAGCCCTGGGCAGCCTGAAGGGCACGGAATCCCTTACCAACACGTTTTCCCTGCAGTATAATAATAACAACAACTTTTCGTACGGGGAAGACCGTTATATTTCCGGCTACGGCAATATTGGCTACACCTACAACGATAAGTACAACCTGACCGGTAGTGTGCGCGTGGACAACTCCAACCTGTTTGGCACCGACCCGCGTTATCGCTACCTGCCCCTGTGGTCTGCCGGCGCCAGCTGGCATATTATGCAGGAAGATTTCCTGAAGGAGGTGGCCTGGCTTAACAACCTGACCCTGCGTACTACTTATGGCCTGGGCGGCAACGTGGCCCGCACTGTGGGGCCTTACCTGCAGGCGCAGAGCTCTTTCTTCCTGGAGGGCGGTGCCACTGCTACGGATATTATTTACCCGCCTAATAAATCCCTGCGTTGGGAAAAAACAGCCAGCACCAATATCGGGTTAGACTTTGCCGTGCTGCAAAACCGTATTTCCGGCTCCGTGGATTATTACATCCGCCATACCACGGACCTGCTGGGCCAGCGCGCCACGGATCCTACCAATGCATTCCCTTCCGCATTGATCAACTATGGCGCCATGACCAATAAAGGCTTCGAGCTGGCACTGAACACCGTGAACGTGCGCGGCCGCACATTCAACTGGAGCAGCAACCTGGCGCTGAGCATTAACCACAACAAGATGACCCGCATAGATACCCGCACACCGGATATCTACGGCATGACCAATGGATACGGGGTAGACGTGGTAGGCAAGCCAATGGACGCGCTGTACAGCTTCCGCTACGCAGGCCTGGACCCTACCAATGGTTCTGAGATGGTGTACGATGCCAGCGGTAAGGTGGTGAAGAACTACGACAGCAATGGCAACATCGTGTCTAATATGACAGATGTAAATGGCCTGGTGTACAGTGGCACACTTCGCCCCAAATACACCATCGGCTTTACCAACAGTGTGAGCTGGAAACAACTGACGCTGAACGTGATCCTGGTTGCCAACGGTGGTAATGCCCTCCGTGATGTGGTAGGCGTGCAGAGTTATTACAACATCACTTTTAACCAGGACAGCCGCGTGAAGAATTTCTGGCGCAAGCCGGGGGATGAAAAGAACCCTTCCACTATCCCGGCGCCGGACCTGCAGGGCAATGGAGGTAGTTACTTCTCTACCATGTGGTTTGCGGCAGATAAGAACATCCTGAAAGCAGACTACATAAAGGTGCGGGACATTTCCCTGATGTATACCTTGCCGGGCAGCGTTTGGCAAAACAAATTCTCCTCCGCCCGCTTCACCCTGCAGGTACAGAACCCGTTTGCCTGGTTCAGGAACGGGCCTGGTATAGACCCGGAAGCCTACTACATGGCAGCACCTCAGATGCGGAGAACCACACCTATAATGCCTACCTATATGGCCGGTTTTGACCTGAACTTCTAACACTGCAACACATGAAGCAACTCACTCTTTATACGATTGGCGCCGCCATGCTGACGCTGTGCGCATGCAACAAATTCCTGGACATTAAGCCCAAGGACAAATTCATTCCCACCACGGTGACAGACTTTGAGAACATGCTGAACTCCGGCACCATGGTGAACTACGGCGACTACTACTGGGACCTGGGATCTGACGATGCCTTCCTGCCGGAAGGGGAGCCAGGTAACCTTTACAGCAAGCAGCAGCTCTATGGCCGTAAAGCTTATATTTTTAATAATCATCCATATGAAGACAATGCGAATGATTTTCTCTGGAGCGAGGGATATAAACGCATTTTCTATTTCAATACCGTGATCAATAACATCATGGATGCCACGGAAGGCACGGATGGCAACAAGCGCAGTGTCCGCGCAGAAGCGCTGCTGGGGCGGGCCATGGAGCATCTGCAGTTGGTGAACGTGTATGCCCAGCACTATGATGCTGCTACCGCTGCAAAGGATTATGGTATTCCCATTGCCACGGTGGCAGACATCAATGCCAAGTTTGTGCGCAATACGGTGAAAGAAGTGTACGACCAGGTGATCGCAGATGCCACCGCCGCCGTGGCAGACCTGCCCCTGCAACATAAGCTCACGAAATTCCGTGCTTCCAAAGCCGGCGGCTACGCGGTGCTTGCCCGCGCCTACCTGTTCATGGGCGATTATGACAATGCTAAAAAGAATGCAGACCTGGCCTTGTCCCTGCAAAGTGGGCTCACGGATATGAACACCTACAAAGTGACCATACCCGGTCCCTTCCCCAATGTGCCCGGTGCACCGCTGGGATGGACCAATATCCCGGATGCGCAACTGAACCCTGAAACGATTGTGGCCAGGCACTTCCTGCGGCCTTTTGGATTGGGCATGGATGTTTGTGCATCGCCGGAGCTCACGGCCTTGTTTACAAATGACGACTGCCGCTGGAACCTGTATTATGCCAACGGATGGCCGCCTGCACCGCCTTACAATTACATGAACCGCTTCGGGGTGCGCATCTTCCTGCGCGGGGACTATTATAACAATTACCTCGGCGTACCAGAGCTTTACCTGACCCGTGCGGAGTGCAATGCCCGTGCTAACAAGTTAGATGAGGCACTGGCAGACGTGAACAAACTACGTGCTACCCGCATTGCGCCCGCCACCTATAAAGCCTTTACCGTGGCTGATTTTGGAAATGATGCAGATAAGGTGCTCCGCTTTGTGCTGGAAGAAAGAAGACGGGAACTGGCATTCACCGGCATGCGCATTATTGACCTGAAGCGGCTGAACAAGGACCCGCGCTTCAGGAAAACCATCACGCACGTAGCAGAAGGAACTACTTATACCCTGGAGCCAGGCAGCAATGCTTATGTCCGCGAGTTGTGGCCTACCGCCATGGTCTTCAACCCGGACTGGCCTCAAAATCCATAAATACGGTTGATGCCCTGTTTCAATGTGGCTTGTCCTGCTGACCGGGTACGGATTTCATTCCGTCCCGGCAGGGGCAGCCCTGGCTATTATTTTTTTCAATTGATCTTACATGCAAAACAACATCGTTACCATTGAAGGGCTCTCGCACCGTTACAGCAAAGACTGGGCGATACAGGACATCAGCTTCGGGATCAACCGGCAGGGTATCCTGGGCCTGCTGGGGTCCAACGGCGCTGGTAAGTCTACCACCATGAATATCCTCTGCGGGGTGCTGAGCCAAACGGAAGGCAAGGTGCTCATTGAAGGCATTAATATGCGGGAGCAACCGGAGCTGGCCAAACGGCATATTGGCTTCCTGCCACAGAACGCACCTTTGTACCTGGAACAGACCGTGGATGAATACCTGACCTATTGCGCGCACATCCGCCTGCTGGATAAACGGGACGTGAAACCAGCCGTGGAAGCGGTAAAGGAGCGTTGTGGCGTAGCGCATTTCAGTAAGCGACTGATCGGCAACCTTTCCGGCGGGTACCGCCAGCGCGTGGGCATAGCCCAGGCCATTATTCACAAGCCTTTGCTGGTAGTGCTGGATGAACCAACCAATGGACTGGACCCTAACCAGATCCTGGAGGTGCGCCAGCTCATTAAAGAAATTGCAACTGACCGTGCAGTGATCTTTTCTTCGCATATCCTTTCAGAGATACAAGCCACCTGCCAGGACATCATCATGATCGAAGGCGGGCGCATTGTGTTCAAAGACAGCCTGGACGCATTCAATAATTACATAGAGCCGGACAGCCTGGTAACCACGATGGAAAACCCTCCGCCCAAAGCCACGTTGCTGGCCATTCCCGGCGTGCGGCAGGTAGACTTCCTGGCAGATAAGATCCTGCGTATGCATTTTGATCCGCATGCGGATATCGCGGAGCACATCGTGGTGATGAGCGTGCAGCAGGGGTGGAGGCTGAAAGAGATCACCCTGGAGAAAAGCTCGCTGGATGCCATTTTTGCACAACTGTCCAACAAAAAACCTAAACCCGGAAACCCGTCATGAAAGTAATAAGAAAGATAGCGTGGCAGGAGCTAAGCCTGTTGTTTTGCTCACCCATTGCGTGGTTGATATTGATCGTATTCCCGGTGCAAATAGGCCTGGACTTCCTGTACTACATACAGATGCTGGGCCGCTCCCAGCGCATGGGGCATCATTTTACGGATGTGACCATGATCGTGTTTGCCAACAAGCAGCAAGGGTTTTACCCGGGGGTGAAGAATACTTTGTATTTCTATATCCCGCTGCTTACTATGGGCCTTATCAGCCGGGAAACCCACAGTGGTTCTATGAAATTGCTGCTCTCGTCGCCCATCAAGGTGCGCGACATTGTGCTGGGTAAATACCTGGCCATGATGGGATATGGAGCCATGCTGCTGGTGATCATTTGCCTGTATGCATGGTCCGGTGCATTTTTCATTGATCATATTGACTGGTCTTTACTGGCATCCGGCGCGTTAGGGCTTTACCTGCTGATCTGCGCTTATGCTGCCATCGGGTTGTTTATGTCTTCACTCACTACTTACCAGGTAGTGGCGGCTATCAGCACCCTGGCGGTATTAGCGGGATTGAACTTCGTAGGTACCTTGTTCCAGGGCAATGATGCAGTACGGCACGTAACTTATTTTATGTCAATAGCCGGCAGAACGGAGAAGTTTATCTATGGCCTCATTGGTACCGAAGACCTGGTGTACTTCCTGCTGGTGATCGGTTTCTTCCTTTGCCTCACCAGCATGCGCCTCCAGGATCAGCGTGATGGAAAGCCGCGCTGGATAAAGATTATGCGCTATGCAGGTTTGGTATTCAGTTGCTTCCTGATCGGTTATGTAAGTTCAAGGCCCGTGCTGACCGGCTATGTAGATATGACCGCGACAAAGCAACACACCCTGGGCCCGCAAAGCCTTGACCTGATCCATCACATGGATAAGCCGCTAAAGATCACCACGTATGTAAACATCTTTGACAACAACTACTACCTGGCAGCGCCGGAAAAGAAAAGCGAAGACGAGCGCCTGCTGACGCCTTACCGCCGGTTTATGCCAGACCTGCAAATGGAGTACGTATACTATTACGACCTGGCGAACAATAAGAGCCTGTATAAAAATTACCCCGGGCAAAGTGATGAGCAGATAGCACGAAAGGTAGCCGACATACAAAACCTTGATTTCAGCAAGGTGCTGTCGCCGGCCCGCATCCGCCAACAGGTAGACCTGCGCCCGGAGGAGAACCGCCTGGTGCGCCAGCTGCAATACGGCAACCAGAAGACCTTTCTGCGCTACTATGATGACTTCATGATCTATCCCAGTGAGCAGGAAATTACCGCGGCCCTGAAACGCCTGGTGGCACCGGATTCCATTCCGTTGGTAACTTTTGTGAGTGGCGACGGGGAGCGCGATATCCACCGTGCAGGTGATGCGGACTACCATATGTTTGCCACTGAAGTGACCTTCCGCCGGGCGCTGATCAACCAGGGCTTCAACGTGGATACCGTGCACCTGGATACCCAGGACATTCCTGCTAAAACTGTGGTACTGGTACTGGCCGATCCCAAACAGGCCTTATCGCCCGCGGCACAAGCGAGATTGGGAGCCTATGTGGCCCAGGGACATAACCTCTTCCTGCTCACAGAACCTGGTGATGCCCCGCTGGTAGCGCCTTTGCTGGCCAAGCTGGGTGTTACTGCCGGCGCAAGTGCAGTGCAGGAGCCCAGCCGCGATTATGCACCAGACTTCATCCTGGCTACACTGCCGGATAGCGCGGGTATGCTGGAGCCGATGCTGGGTGGTTACAGCCATGACAGCGCCATTGTATCCATGCCAGGTGCGCTGGCGTTGGAAACGGTGTCCCAGCAGGGGTTTCAGCGCATTCCGCTGTTGCAGTCCAAAGACCACCATGTGTTGGCAATAGGTTTGCAGAAAGGAAAACAACGCATTGTGATAGCCGGTGATGCAGACTTCATGAGCACGGGAGAGCTGAACCGCCACCAGCCCGGTGTCTGGAACCAGCCGTTGATCACAGAACTGTTCCGCTGGTTCTCAGATGAACGTTACCCGGTGAACATTGGCGCCCGTGCCTCTAAAGACTCGATAGACAGTGACGATAAAGGAGTGACCACTATGCGGGTACTATTCTTTGGCCTGCTGCCGGGCATATTGCTGATAGGGGCTGCTGTCCTGCTGCTGTACCGCAAACGCCGCTGACCAATAACCAATCATTATACAAACACAAAGGCCCGCGATATGCTTCGCGGGCCTTTTTATGTAATGAGAATGCGGTGATCTATGCATGGGGATTGTCCGTTGCCGTGCCTTCTTCTGTGGGGAGGGCAGGTGGCGTATCGGATGTCGCCGCTGCTTCAGCAGGCGTTTCGATGGCAGCAGCGTCAGCTGCCTGCGTGTAATCGTCTACGTTAGACTCCGCTTTTTTGCGGCGGAATATTTTGCGGAAGAAGCTGCCGATGGCGCCCAGGCCGATGAGGATGAACTTCCAGAAGGCCAGGAGGTATTTGCCAAAGATGGCCAGCAAGCCAACCTTTGCGAGGATCTTGCCCGCTACCAGGGTGCCGATGGTCCATGCGGCTACCTTGTCTATTTTGGGATCGAAGTCGAAGTAGCTGTTACCTTCCGTGAAAGAAGCCATGTGCAGTACCTTTTCGATGTTGGCATTCACCTGGGGCAGTTCATGCATGGTGCAGATGACATCAATGGACAGTACGCCTTTGCGGCCCAGGATACGGATCTCGTAATTGAGGGTCCGTTCGTCGCGGGACTGCTCGGCATCGCCTACCTGGATGTCCTTGGCCCAGTGGAGCACTTTGTTTTGCTTGTCGTAGAAGGGAGCCTGTGCCCAACCGATGAGGTGCATGGTAGAATAGCCTTCTTTTTTGCGGTTTTCGTTATCTTCTTTTTCGCCGTCCTGGATCTGCTTCAGGAGGTCATTGTAATTGATCTTAGCCGCGTCGTCGTCCTTCACGTAGCCCATTTCGTCGTAGGAGACCACGAATACAAAGCTGCTGTCGGTGAAAGGATCGGCATTTTCGGGAAAGATCATGCCCAGGGTTTTGTTGGCCACTTCCGGGGGATTGCCCCACAGTTTGGTGAGCACGTCGATGCTTTGTTCTTTGTTGAGGAATTTGAAACCGGGGGGCACGTGGATCTCCGCCTTGCCATTGCTGAGTTTTATGGTGCCGGTTTCATAGTGTTCCGAATTTCTGATGGAGTCGATGATGTGGCCCTGAGCGACGGCTTCTTCCACGAGGGAATCGGTGTCATTGCCCTGGGGCTGCGTAAAGGCATAGGGAGGCCACAGTGAGGGCTACAGTTGCGCAAAAAAATCTGAACATATAGATAAGGGTGGTTTGGGTACACGGGTTGCGGCCGCCAGGATAGCAAAATAATTTCGGGACTTTATAATTTCCCGGGTAAGGTTTTTAGAGGGGAATTTGAAAATAAATTTGCTTTTTTTCTGGATTTATTTACTTTTGCAGCCCGCAGTTACCGAAAGGGTGGCTGTATTGCCCAGATGGCGGAATTGGTAGACGCGCTAGACTCAAAATCTTGTTTCGGCAACGGAGTGCAGGTTCGATTCCTGTTCTGGGCACAATTCACTGAAAACCAATCTCTTACAATCTAAAGAGATACTGAAAATCAACTTATTAGGGTTGGCGATTCATTTCGCTGACCCTTTTTTCGTTTGTAGGCCCCCATAACCCCAGTAACCTCTCCAGTAACCTCTGTTGAATTTCCAGTCACCATCTAACTAATTTAAAATGAACATATTAAGTGTTGATTATTCTTTTTGGCTTTATAAGTCAAAAGTAAATAAGCGCGGTGAAGTACCTGTTTATATGCGTATAGCCGTTGGGGATAGTAAAAAAGAAATAGCAACTGGCATCTACATTAAAGAAAGAGATTGGAATGCATCTCGGCGTGTAATTCGGCGGTCTTCGGCGGATTATGAGATTGAAAACTTGAAGCTTGAAATTCTGGTGAAGCGCTTTAAAGAAGTTGTAAAAATGCTCGTTGAGAATGAACATGACTTCACTGCTGATTTGATTAAACAAAGGATGCTTAATGAAAACAAACAGGTTAAAGGTTTGTTGCCATATTTTGAAGGTTATCTTGAGAAAATGAAAAGTCTTGTAGGTATTGAATTTGCCGTTCATGTTTGTCATCATCTGTTGAGAAGATGAATTTTTCAATTTTTGAAAATTTCAAAAAATTCTCTTCAATGGCTGGATGCTGAACCAATGCAATTGCACTCACAAAGGAATCTTCAGTTGGATCAATTGTTATTTCATAGGTTGGTATTTTCATTTACTTTTTTAAGTATCTTGTATAAAATTTTAAATATGACCCCAAAGCAAAACGTTGCCGAAAATGGCTTATATCAAATAATTGAAGGGATGTCCTCCGAGCAAAGGGCTGAATACGATAAAATTGAATTGCCATACGAATTTCGCGCTAATAGGTTACAGATTTCAGCACAGTTCACCAACTTACTAAATGCAGAACAATCCATGCGTTTAGTGCAAATTGTATCTATATTTCAAACTGATAAAAGTTACTTCCATCTGGGCGATTATGAAACGGAGAAGGCGTTTGAAGCCGAGTTTCAGAAGGTGCTTAGTTCACTACCTGCTGATAGAGTTGAGAAGGCGAGGGCGCTCAATCGGCCATTCTATAGATGGACCTTCAATGGTCCGTTTTACGATAGTGAGTTTCTCAGAGATATATTTCCGAGTGAGATGTACTATCATCTTGAAAGGTATTTGGATAGATTTAGAAAGAGCTAAAACGTACTTATCTTATTTTGATAATCAATCCTGTCATTTGTTTCCTTCAAATCCTTCTGCGTTACATAAGCCTTGATCTGCATATCTTTTAAATTCGTCACATTTACATTTGCAGTTGTAGTTTGATTTAATGATGCTGCTGAAATGCTAGGTGCTGAAATGCTTGATATGCTTGTAGCGGATAGGGAAGGGGCGGAGACTGAATCACTGGTACCTGGTACTTTGACTGAGAGTATTTTTTTAACATTTGAAATCCCTGCTGCCACTGCTGCCGCCGCACTGGCAATACCTAATACAATTCCATATGGCCCACCAACTTCAAGGCCATCTAAATAGGCTTTGGTGCCAGCCTCATAAGTACTGATAGTTGCACTGGCTACGCTCAATGCCTTGCCTGTTGCAGTTTGCTTGCCTGCTAGGTCGCTAAATGCATTTAAATCATTTGCAGCCAAATCAAGTTCTTTTCTTTTGTGGTCTGCTTCTGCTGTGGCTAGTTCCTTTCTTGCTTCTGTTTGTTGATTAGTTATTTCTGTAAGCTTTGCTTCATGATTGGCAGTTAGTAACTCAATTTGCTCCTGGTTGCCTTGTTGAAGATTCAATTCCTCTTGATAACTTGCGTTTTCTGCTTGAACTTGCGCATCTAAAACAGCCTTCTTCTTATCAAAAGCAGTTTGCGGATCGTCCTTTTTATCTGCTGTGTTTTCGGTTGTCGTCTTGATTACATTGACATTTGCGTTAACAGTGGCAGTGTGTAATGTTTCTTCTGTGTCAGTACTGTTTAACTGATCCAGTCTTAATTGCTCAATTGCTTCTTTTTCTTTTTCAGTGGCATTCTTTAACATGTCATCAAATGACTTGTTTATTTCATCACGTTTCTGCTGGGAAACGTTTGTAGTCTTATCTTTTGCTTTCTGGATGAAATCATTTATTTGATCGTCATATTTTTTGTTTATTTCGGCTTCCTGGTACTTATATGCTTCCGTTAGCCTTGTTGTATCTTGCCCATTTTTATTGAATAAGTCCAATCTTTTTTGATAATCAAATTCCAATTCTTTCAAGTCCTGATCTCTTTGAGAAGCACTGTTTGAAAAGATTGCCTTATCAGCGTCAGCTAGGTCTTTTGCAATTTCATCCATAGCAGCTTTCCTTTCTTGGGCTGCTTTTTCCCTAGCTGCTTTTGCTGCTTCATCAGCCTTCTTTCTTGCTTCTTCTGCTTTTTTATCGGCTTCATCCTGGGCTTTTATTCTTTCTTGGTTCTGGCGGGTTTGGATGTCTTGCGTTGCCTTTAACCTTTCTTCTTCATTATCTTGGGTGGCAATAAGGCGTTGTTTATCTAGTTCTTTTTGAATAGTTATGTATTCCTGGCTGCCTTCTTTGTATTGTTTTAAACCATATTCAAGGCCTTTCACTCTTTCAGCAGTCAGATCAATTTCTGCTTGTTTTGCTTGTTTTGCTCTTGCATCTAAATATCCTTGTTGGGCGTTTCCAATTAGATTGAATCCATTCACAAAATCATCTTGCGCTTTTTTAAAGTCACCATGTATTAGATCAATTGCACTTTTTAATGGGGCAATCGTATATTGAATGACTGCATTCCCAACGCCAATGACTACTGCTTTTATCTTATTAAAAGTGTCGCCAGCGTTATTTAAACCGGGTATGAGTTTTAAGACAGTTTCTTTTAATTCGTCGAAATTTGATACTAAATAGGCTACGGCTGCAACAATTAAACCAATGCCAATTGACTTCAAAGCAACTCCTGCAGCTTGTTCTGCCACTGTTAAACCTTCTGTAGCAGTTGTAGTTAGACCAAGAACAGCGATAAGGTTTTTGTAAGAGTTTTTAATATCATCCAAACTATTTAAGGCACCAGAGAAGGCCATGAGACCTTGCAAACGCGCAATTGACTCTTCTGCTGTTTTACTATCCACTCCTAATGCCGTAAATGCCCCAGCAACACCTTGTATTGCGCCAGTTGCGCCTTTTGCTAGACTGCCAAGTGCTTGTAGCTTATTATCTGGATTGAAGGCTTCTATGCTTTGGTTGTATTCATCCTGCTGGTCTTTCAACTCAGCTACTCTTTTAGCCGCTTCCTTATAGCCGTCACTATTTTGTCCTTGTGTTTTAAGCAATTGCTGGGCTTCATTATTGGCTTCGCGTATTGCTTGGCGAAAATTTTTGAAACTAGTAGCCCCTGCATCGCCTGGTTTGGTGTTGTTGACCTTATCAAGGGAGTCTTTCAAAGAATCTGCCGATTGTTTTACATCATCAATGTTCTGCTGGGAATTGCCTGTATCAACCGATAAAATTATTTTTTGTTGAGAGTTATCTGCCATTAATTCTTTAAATATTGACAGACCTATAACACAATCTTTTGTAGCTTAACTGTTGATGTGTTTTTGTTGCTGGAGTAGTTGATTGAAAGTATTTTGAAGTAACCATAACCATTAGGCAAATTCAAAAATACAGGAATCCTTAGATCGATTTGATTTATATCTGTTTCAGTTAAATGGATATCAATATCTATTATTATCAGATTAGCATCAATTAGCTCCGCAATCTGATTTTGATAGTATTGAAAACTTGTTGATACGTCCAAATAGTTATCATCAGCTAGGAAATAGAACTCTCTTGGTGAACTAAAATGCAAATCTGATATTGGCACCAATGCAGATGGGTTTCCATCGCTATCATTTGGGGTGTTCAAATACCTGGATGCTGGATCGAAAATATAGTTGCTAACTAGTGCATAATTATCGAGTGTAGATAAGGTGTTAAATGTCCATTCGCCAGTTGATAGATTCAAGCTATCGTCGCCTATTTGGTATTGCGCACAGGCATGTAAGTCATTGAAATACAATATTCTAATGTTCACATTGCTTGGTTGTTTCGTGTCAATCGAAGATCCATTTTTGGCGAATAAGGGATACATCCGATAAGTGCCACTGATAGCCATCATGGGCGAAGGGCTAAAGGGCAATGTTATTGTTTTTTGATCCGCATACCCAATACCATCAAAGGCTAGTTGTGAATATGTTTCATTCCACTTCTTTTTGTACGTATCATTGAAGTAATCACTATCATCTTTGAAGGAAAATAGATAGTTTTTTGGAATCGTGGTGTTGTTAGTTATTTTGATACCCTTTGATAAATCAACTTTATTACTCCAATCCAATGCAGTTGTTTTAATTGTTGCAGCGTTGGCGTAAGCATAATAGTAGTCATAGGTTGATAAATGGAAATGGCTTGGATTTGAATTGTCAGTGTAGCAATAAATATTGAATAAAGAAAACAATCCTTTCAAGAAATCAATCTGCTTTATTCCTGTTGGCGCTGCTGGTGTGATGTAGTCTCCCACCTCTACATTAACTGTAATGGCTGAAGTTGCGTCTTTGGAAAATTGCAAAGTGGCGCTGGTGATATTGAACTTGGAATAAATGACTCCACTTGCTCCAGTATTTTGCAGAAGTCTTACCTGTAGTTGTTCAGATGTGGTGAAATCTGTTTGTTGCAATATCATGTCAACTGAAAATGGAACGTAAGGCTTGCTGCTATTTTCTGGAATAGTTACGCGCTGCTCTGCAAGCACAGTCCATGTTGTTAAATCAACGTCTGTTAAAAAATCTCTTTTTACGAGTTGGATTGAAAATGTGTCATCAAATCCAGCTGGTAAATCATTCTGGTAACTGCCACTTACTTGTATTCTTGCATCGCTGGTGAAGGTTCTTTTGCAAACGAGGATGTTTTGTGTTCTGTTACCAGATGGACCACTGCCATATGCAGGACCGTAGTCCAATAGGTAGTTGTCGCTAATTGCAGTCCACTTCACTGGATAACTGTATAGCTCATCAGTGCTACTTTTCAAAACCCAGTTGAAATCCTGGTCAGTAGTTGTAGTTGTTGTCATAACTGCCCTATGGTCAGTTGATGTGTAGGTCAACGTTCCTGAACTTGATGGAATGATTAACCTTTTCCAAAAGTCTTTGAATGTGGATGTGTCGTTTATTTCAAAAGTATATCCAACCGAATTGAAAATGCGGGCAACATACTCATTCACCCATATGCCTGGTTGGAAGTTTTTGATGTTATTATAGGCATAGGAAGTGTTATAGTCAGCATTCTTATTTACATATCCGTAATCTATGAAGCCATAAATATATCCTCTACCTAGTTGATAAAATTGATTTGTGTGTGCATTAGCAGTTTTATCAAAAACTTCGATATATGGCAAATAGCTGGTGTTTGAAGGACCCTGGCTGCTAAGTATATTATCTATGTTGTAGGTGTGCTTGAGTTCTGATAGGTCCAGATCAGTTAATACGGAATTTCCAAGGGCTGTTTTAAAGCCAATTAAACAGCCTGTAATTATTGAATTGTATGATATGTTTCCATTATTGTCAACATCTACTGATGATACAACTAAGTACCCTTTTAATATCAGAATGGTGTCCTCATAAACAGCGCATGTAACATGTCGTGTTGTAGCATGAAAGCTTCCCTCAGTTAGTAACATTCAAAACTAAATCTTTCCATTCAAATCTTTGGTCCTTGAGGAACGTCGGAAGGGCGTAGCCCTGAAGACGTTCCTCAAGGAAGGCCACTGGCGGCCGGTACCCGAGGGCGCTATGAGGGCGCTCGTTGTTATAGACCCACATCCATGCATACGCCATTGTTTGCGCATCCTTGAGCCGGGTAAAACAATATGCATCCAACACCTCTGTCCTGAAGCTGCGGTTGAAGCGCTCCATATAGCCGTTTT
>NZ_QCYK01000003.1:900000-1184458 GCF_003071345.1 Chitinophaga parva
ATTGTAAATGCCGGTACCATAGGCTTCAAAGATAAGCAAAATCCGCCAACGCGGGGTTGCAGCGCGTGTTACACATCCGCCATCTGCGCCACCGGTACACGGTCGTAGAGATTGATCTTGTCCAGGTCCAGCAGGGTGGAAGCGTGGTTAGCGGAGCGGGTGAACATGGGCTGGAACTTGGCCCCGTGCACAATTTCATCATACGTGTAGGAAGTGCGTTGCTGCACCACGTTAGAGAACGTGTCGTCAAAACCACGGACAAACACCAGTATTTCCGCGCGCGCTGCTTCCAGGTCTTTCATCGTCATGCCGTACAGCGGGCTGTCTGCGTTGATGGGATGTACGATGGTCCAGCTGAGGGCCAGGGAACTGATGCGGGAGCGCTCCAGGTGCAGGGGGAAGAACTGGTTTACCTGCCGCCCGTTGTCGTCCACTACCAGGGCCAGCGTAACCTGGCACTCCGTATCGGTAAGGTGGTGCAGGTTCTTGAAAGAGGCCAGGCGGAACATGAGCGCCGCCCCGTCTTTGTAAGGTGCTATCAGCGCATCGTGGCTAAACAGCAGGAATGCACGGGGCCGGGCAAACCGGCCGTACATAAGGCCTGTAACGATGGCAAACGACATTACGCCCATCAGCGATTCCAGGGATGCGATCATGTTAGTGGCCAGTCCTACGGGGCTTACCCGCCCGTAGCCCACGGTGGTGATGGTTTGCGCGCTGAAAAAGAAGGCCTCCATGAATTTTTCTCCCGGCGTATTACCGATCACGCCCAGCAGGTGTTGCATGCCCATGAAATAGTAAATACAGGCAAATACCAGGTTGATAGCCAGGTAGAAGCAAACGATGATCAGCACAAAACGCCAGATGGGCATGATGAGCATGTTGCCAAACGTGTCAGAACGGCGCAGGAGGGTAAGGCCCAGTTTGCGGATGTTCACCTGCCCGTTTTTGTTGGTGTAGCGGTTGCCGTAATCACCGGAGTTCACCCCAAAGCCCGTATCCATTTCCTGGCGGGAGAGGGGGTTTATTTTTTTCAGTAATGCCATGGAGGGGAAATAATTTCCAAACCTAAGAAAATCTGCGGCAGGTAGGATGCCTGCAGCGATTATGACTTCAATTTAGGCGGTATAGACCACTAATAATGAAAATACCACTCAGTATAATTGATATTAAATAAAAATACCAACCAGTATTTTTTTCGTAGTATTTAGAAAGTACTGATTGGTATTAAAATGAAATGCATTTCCGGTTCATCCTTTCAGGCTATTCACCAGGTCTATGTATTCCTTTTCCGCGGTTTCTTTGTCCTTGCCCCGCAGGCCTCCCCAGGCATCGTGCTTGGCCTTGGCTACGAAGTCGAACGGGTTTGCCGGCCCATCCATGGGTGCATCGCCCTCCGTGGCCTGTTTGTACAGCGCGTAAAGCTGCAGGAGTATATCGTTGGCGGGTTTCTGTGACAAGGTTTTGCTGGCGGCTACGGCAGCCTCAAATGCGGGCGACTGACTCATGGGAAATGGGTTTTTTCCCTTGTAATATAGTCAATTTTATCTGCTGGAAATATGCTACCTTTGCGGCTTGACACGTGGGCTTTTTAATCCGTCCCGGCCCATTTTCAACACATTTATGAAGAATATCCGCAATTTCTGCATTATCGCCCACATCGACCACGGTAAAAGCACCCTGGCCGACCGCCTGCTCGAGTTTACGAAGACCATCTCTGAACGCGATATGCAAGCCCAGGTACTGGATGATATGGACCTGGAACGTGAGAAAGGCATCACCATCAAGAGCCATGCGATCCAGCTGGACTACCTGTATAAAGGTGAGAAATACGTATTCAACCTGATCGATACCCCCGGTCACGTGGACTTCAGCTACGAAGTATCCCGTGCACTGGCTGCCTGTGAAGGTGCGCTGCTGCTGGTAGACGCCAGCCAGGGCATCCAGGCACAGACCATCAGCAACCTGTACCTGGCCATGGAAAACGACCTGGAGATCATCCCCGTGATCAACAAGATCGACATGGAAGGTGCCATGATCCCCGAAGTAAAAGACCAGATCATAGAACTGATCGGCTGCAAGGATGAAGACATTCTCCTGGCATCCGGCAAGAGCGGCATTGGCATTGAAGAGATCCTGCACGCCATCGTGGAGCGCATTCCCGCTCCCAAGGGCAACCCGGAAGCGCCGCTGCAGGCCCTTATCTTCGATAGTGTGTTCAACTCCTTCCGTGGTATTATCGTATACTTCCGCGTGGCCAATGGTACCGTGCGCGCCGGCGAGAAGATCCGCTTTATCAATACCGGGCAGGAATACGAAGCCGCCGAAGTGGGCATCCTGAAACTGGGCCTCGAAAGCCGTAAGGAAGTGAAGGCCGGCGACGTGGGTTACCTGATCACCGGTATCAAGAACGCGAAGGAAGTAAAGGTGGGTGATACCATCACTTCCGTGCTCAATCCCAGCCAGGATTCCATCAAGGGTTTTGAAGAAGTGAAGCCCATGGTATTTGCCGGTATCTTCCCGGTAAACACCGACGAGTTTGAAGAATTGCGCGATTGCATGGACAAGCTGCAGCTCAATGACGCCTCCCTGACCTACGAGCTGGAAACCTCGCAGGCGCTCGGCTTTGGCTTCCGTTGCGGTTTCCTCGGCATGCTGCACATGGAGATCATCCAGGAACGCCTGGAGCGCGAGTTCAACCAGACCGTGATCACCACCGTGCCCAACGTAAGCTTTGTAGCCCACACCACCCGTGGCGAAAAGATCATCGTGAACAACCCGGCAGAAATGCCTGATCCCAGCCGCATAGACCGTATTGAAGAACCGTACATCCGCGCCCAGATCATTACCAAGCCGGATTATATCGGTAACATCATGACCCTCTGCCTGGGCAAGCGCGGTATCCTGCTGAACCAGAGCTACCTGACGCCTTCCCGTGTGGAGCTGGCCTTTGAGCTGCCCCTCACCGAGATCGTGTTCGACTTCTACGACAAACTGAAAAGCCAGACCCGCGGTTACGCCTCCTTCGACTATTCCCCGATAGGCCTCCGCGATTCCGATATTGTGAAAATGGACATCCTGCTGAACGGCGACAAAGTGGACGCCCTCAGCGCCCTGATCCACCGTTCCCGCGCCCAGGACTTTGGCCGCAAACTTTGCGAAAAGCTGAAGGACCTGCTGCCCCGCCAGCAGTTCGTGATCGCCATCCAGGCAGCTATTGGCGCCAAGATCATTTCCCGCGAGACCATCAGCGCCATGCGTAAAGACGTAACCGCGAAATGCTACGGCGGTGACATCTCCCGTAAACGCAAACTCCTGGAAAAACAGAAAGAAGGTAAAAAACGCATGCGCCAGATCGGCAACGTAGAAGTACCGCAGGAAGCATTCCTGGCGGTGTTGAAGCTGGATGATTAAAAAATCGTACAACGTACAGCGTACAACGTACAACGTACAACGTACGTTGACGCTAGTGAAAATAAACTTTAGAATAACATAATGAAAAAAGCCTGGGCCAAACACCCAGGCTTTTTATGTTTAGTTCTTGAATACTTCACAAGTGTATCCGTGTAATCTATCCTGCCCATAAATACACGGCAGGTATACGTTGTACGTTGTACGCTGTACGTTGTACAATTTTATTTCACCGGCACCGCGGCCTTATACAGCAGCGCCGTATTGGAGCTGCCTATGCGGTAGCTTTCGCCGCAGGCGATGAAGGCGCACTGCCCTTTGAGCAGGCCCACGGTGTTGTCTGCACCGGAGATGTTGGCGTCGCCTTCCAGGCAGATGAGGATCTCCGCGGATTGGGACTGGTGCTCGTAGTACACGTGCACGTCGTCCAGTACGATGCGGCTCACTTCAAAATCGGGCGCGGGCGTGGGGTAGATCAGCTCTGCGTTGTCCTTGCCGGGCGTGCCTTTCAGCACATTCGGATGCACAGCTTCAAAGCGGGTATGCTTCAGCAGTTCGGGTACGTCTACGTGTTTGGGCGTGAGGCCACCACGCAGTACGTTGTCGGAATTGGCCATCAGTTCCACGTTCACGCCTTCCAGGTAAGCATGGGGAATGCCGGCGTCCTGGAACACGCCATCACCCGGATGTACGTGCACCACGTTGAAGAAGTAGATGGAGAAGATGCCGCGGTCCAGGTGGTCCAGTCCTTTGGGATCGTTGTCGATGGCGCGGGCGGCCCAGAATGCGGGCGTGTCCTTATCCAGCTGGCCGGCTTTGTAGGCAGGCAGTATGCGCTCACCGAGGGGGCGCAGGAAACGGTTCACCTCGTCCTGGGGCATTTCCATGACCTGCTGGTACAGGGCCTTGTAGCCACCGGTTTGAAACACGCTGATGAACACGTTGAACTCCGGCACTTCGCGGAGCACGGCTTGCAGCTTGTCTTCGGGCAGGAAGCCATGCAACAGCCAGAATTCCGTGAGGGCCACCATGATCTCGGGTTTGTGGTTGTTGTCTTTGTAGTTGCGGTGCGGTGCGTTCAGGGGAATGCCTGCTGCGTTCTCGCGTGCAAATCCTTTCTCTGCCTCCGCCTTGGTGGGATGCACCTGGATGGAAAGCATGTCCTTTACTTCCAGGATCTTGAACAGGTAAGGCAGCTCACCAAAACGGTCCACCGTGGCCTGGCCCAGGATCTGGGCGGGGTTGGTGGCCACATATTCATTGAGTGCCTGTCCTCCATCTTTGCTGTCAATGATAGAAGGCGCACTGGGGTGGGCTCCCATCCAGTATTCGGCATCCGGCTGCCGGTCGTCCGGCAGGCCCAGGAGGTCGCGCAGATATTGAAATCCGCCCCAGGCGTAATGCTGGACTTTTCCTTCCAGCTTAAAGAGTTTCCGTGCTGTCATTGCTATGTGCTTAAACGATTTAACTGTGTAATTAAAGGCCCTCAAAAATAGACAAAAACAAATGGCTTTTCACTTAGACTTCGGTAAAAAAGGAGAGGAGATCGCGGCGGCATTCCTGGAAGGGAAAGGGTACCGCATTCTGCACCGCAATTGGAAGGTGGGTGCCCGCGAGATAGATCTCATTGCACGTGATGGGGAATACCTTGTATTTGCCGAAGTAAAGACCCGCCAGGCAAATACGCCCATCTACCCCGAAACCGCCGTGGATGCGGTAAAGCGGCGCCACATCACTTCCGTGGCGGAGCGCTTTATGGAGCAATATGCAGCGCCCTTCTTCGACATCCGCTTTGATATTGTCGCCATCACATTCCAGAATGAAACCGATTATGAACTGCTGCATTTTGATGATGCGTTTTAGACGACAGGAGCGCCGGATGGTCCATGCGATAAAACTGCCCGGAGGTCCTATTCTTAAACGAATTAGTATTTAAAGTAATATTATAACTAATTCATAGTTAAATATTTGCCCATGATCAGGCCAGCGTTAACCGGTGCTTAACAAAATACACGCTTGCCAAATAAGTATAATTCATTTTTGCCTTCTATATTTGTACTGTCAAATGCAAGAACAGCGCTTCATTACAATAGCGCTGCTGTTAACCAGATCCTCCGAGAAACTCCGTGTGCCTGGATTGTGATACAGCTTTTGTTGTTTACACCATTAAACAAAACCGAAATGCACCCTTGGAGTATTGCTTTGATCCTGCAAATTTCCGGATTCCTTACTAACGGAGCACCCGTGGAGAAGGCCGCCCAGCAAGCGGTGAGAGATTGTGCTGTGCACACGCTGGCGGTGAGTAAAGGAACTTACATTATATCAATGGCGCCCGGCGCAAATGAAGCCAACACGCCCGGACAGCTAACCATCTTTGACGCGCACCACCTGCCCGTACGCATCTTGCCGGTCCTGTTCACCGGTAAAGAACAAACCCGCACCATTCACTTGCAAGGCCTCGATGCCGGTAAATATTTCCTCCACCTCAGCGGCGCCACGCAAGCCTCTGAAGAACTGGAGATCAGCGTGGAATAAGGCTTTCAGCCTGTTTGTAGCGATAAGCCCCTCACTTTATTTTACCCCGGTGACCGTAAGAATTTGATACGCAGTTCAACGCTTCCATAACACTAGTAAAAGATTGTTCCTAAGCATCAAAGCCGTCCTGTAAAGGGCGGCTTTTTTAGTGGAAATTTATCTTAAGCCCCAGGTCCTGAATCTTAGATACCCCAAGTGGGCGTATTATCCATCCGGGCTTTAAGGCTTAGGACCTAAGACTTAAAACCTTAGACCTCCCTACGTAGTATGCCCCCGCTTAATACCCAGCCGCTTCATTTTAGAATTGAGCGTGGTGGGTGGTACGCCCAGGATCTCTGCGGCGCCGTTCTTCCCCGCTATGCGGCCGTGGCAGTGCCTGAGCGTATTGAAAATATGCTCCCGTTCATTCTCATCCAGGGTTTTGAAAGGATGTGGTGCAGCAGTGGAGGAAGCCTGTTCGCGCAGGTTGGGCAGGGGCACGTGGCGCAGCGCATCACCGGTGGCCAGCAGCACGCTTCTTTCAATGAGGTGCTCCATTTCCCGTACATTGCCCGGCCAGGAATATTGCGCCAGTTCCTGCAGTACCTTGTTGGTAACACTGCGTACGGATTTACCACAGCGCTCATTGTACTTGTTTATGAAATGCTTGGCCAGTGCAGCAATATCCTCCTTCCGTTCGCGTAAAGGCGGCAGGGTAATGGGGAAGATATTGAGCCGGTAATAGAGGTCCGGCCGGAAGCGGCCTGCCTGCATCTCTGCTTCCAGGTCACGGTTAGTGGCCGCTATGATGCGCACATCTACACGGATGGTGCCTTTACCGCCCACCCGTTCTATCTCTTTTTCCTGGAGCACGCGCAGCAGTTTTACCTGCAGGTCCAGCGGCATTTCTCCCATTTCATCCAGGAAAAGGGTGCCTCCATTGGCCAGCTCAAACTTGCCGATCCGGCGGTCCGTGGCGCCGGTAAACGCGCCGCGTTCGTGGCCAAACAACTCACTCTCGATCAGGTTTGCCGGGATGGCCGCGCAGTTCACTTTCACCATGATCTTATTGCGCCGGGGTGAGTTGTGATGGATCGCCTTTGCGATCAGTTCCTTGCCGGTACCGGTTTCGCCGTAGAGCAGCACTGTGCTGTTTGTAGGCGCCACGCGCGATACCAGCTGGAAGATCTGCTTCAGTGCCGGGCTTTCTCCCACAATGGCTACATCATCCGGCAGGGCGCCCACTGTTTCGGGCAGGTAGATCTTTTCTTCCACCGGCACCAGGTGGGAGCGGCTTGCTTCCTGCAAACGGGCTTCCAGTTGCTGGTGCGCCTGGATGGTGGTCATTACCATGGCTAGCTGGGAAAGCACATTGTCAAACACCTCCTGGTCCGCCAGTAATGTTTCCGGGTCGTTGCAGGTAAAGAGGATAATGCCCACCGGCACCTCGCCCTGGCGCAGTACGGCGCCCATCAGCGTATCGTCGGGTGCGGGGTCCAGCAGATCGCGGCATAGGGCATTGCATAACTGGTCTGTTGTAATGGGCACCGGCGTACTTTGCTGCAATACCTGGCGGAAGGCGTAACCCAGTACCGGGAAGGGTTTGCCGGCAATGCCTGCAAATTCTGCCTGCTGCGCCAGGGGCGCTTCATGATCATAAAAGAACAGGCGCTGCGTGGCCTGGTTGTCCGATAAAGAAGTAATAAGGTAGGATTCCGTCCCAAATAAAACATGCAGCTGTCGCCGGATAATGGCAGAGAGTTGCACCACATCGCGGGTGCTCCGCAGCTCCATGGCAAAGGAAAGCATGGTGGATTTGATCCGTTGCAGGTGGTTCATTTCCTGCTGCTGCCGGGAAAGCTCCTGGCGGGCCATAATGCGGGTAATGGCAGAAGTGACCTGGTCTGTCAGCAGGTCCAGGCAGTACAACTGGTTGCTGGTGAGTGCCTGGTTTTTGAAAGAGAAGATGCAAATGCCGATGAAGTCTTCGTCTGTACGCAATTCAAATACACGGTGTGTGTAACGTGCTGCCCTGGCGGCTTTTTCCAGGAAGGGAGCGGCCTGCGGCGTGGTGAGCAACTGTTCAAAATCCAGGGCGGCGGGATTCACAGGGAGGACGGAGCGGGGCTGCCCCGGCAGGTTATAAACGGGCACGCTGCTTTTAAAGAGTGAATGTCGTACAGTGGGCACACCCGTTTCCGTAAAGATGTTTTTCAACTCCCGGTTATCCTGCAGGCAGAAGATGGCATATTCTTCCACGGTCAGCAAGGGTGCTGCCAGCTCTCGTAGCAGCGCATGTAATTGTTGTATAGATTGTACTCCTGCCAGTGCGCGGGTGAGCGCAGAAAAGGGAGCTGCCTGTTGCCAGGATCCAGTGAGCCAGGTGCCTGCGTGTGCTACCGTTGGATTTAATTTTAAGGAGTCTATCATAAAATGCGGCGATAGTTGTGAAAAATATTTTTTGCAACGCTTGCACCGGTAAGCGCCAAAGTTGTGCCATGCGAAAAACAGCTGAAAAGCGCCCCCAAAGTCATTTTTCCGACGATATATCGCCTGTTTTAAAATGAGCCGATCTTATATCGTCGGTTATGTGGTTTCCGGGGTGGATAAATCGGCCCAAAATGGCGGTGGTGGGGCGTTTTACAGTTATCAAACTTTGTGCGGAACTATAATAAATTCTTATTTTAGTTCTATCATTGCAGGGGGTAATTCCCAACGGGGCCGCAAGCTGTAAATAATAACAACCGCGATGAAGAAAATTTTGATCGTTGAAGACGAATCACTGGTATCAGCACATCTTAAACTCATTCTTACAGAAGCCGGGTACAAGGTATGCGGCATAGCAGACACTGTAACCGATGCCATGCAGTTGGTAAAGGAGCAGCAACCGGACCTGGTGCTGATCGATATCCTGCTCAAAGGCGGATCTAACGGGATAGACCTGGCTAAACAACTCACCCGGCAGGGCGTATCTTTTGTATACCTGTCGGCCAACTTTGAAGGCAGCCTGCTGGAGCAGGCAAAACAAACCCTGCCTTTTGGATTTATCGTAAAGCCCTTCCGCGAATTTGACCTGCTTACCACGCTGGACGTGGCTTTCTTCCGTCACCAGCACCTCATAGAATCGCGTTATAAGCAGGAGCAGGAACTGGGTGCAAAACTGAAACAGATCCCCGGCAACTGGTCGCTGGACCGGCGCCAGCTCCTGAAGGTGGCCAGCGCCCTGCAACAGTATGTACCGTTTGATTACCTGAACGTGATCATGCGCGATCCCGCCGCGGCCGACGGCCACGCCGCCGGCTTCCTGCGTATAGGGTTTGATGAATACCAGTACATCGGTGCAGAGGGTTTTCGCAACATTACCGGCGTAGACCTGAAAGAACTGGACGACCTGGTGGATAATAACTATCCTAAACCCGCACTATTCACCGGCGCTGATTTTGAAGACCTGCTGGAGCAGCATGGCCAGGGCAAGCTGCTGGCAAATATTTACAACCTGGCAGGGGCCTTGTTCTTTCCATTGCAGGATGCGCATTCCCCTTTGCTGCGCCTGGAGTTTTACAGCCGTAAGAACAATACCTACCTGCCCCATCATATCACCTTGCTCAGCCGCGTGCAGACCATCCTGGGCAATGTAACAGGCGGCCTGGTTACAGAAGGCATCTTTACCCCGGAGGCGCCCACGGAGCAGCCTCACCACCGTGGCGTGCCGCCTGCCCCGGCCAGTTTTGAAGGTATTGTAGGACACAGCCCCATGATGCTTTCCGTGATAGACCAGGTGAATATTGTAGGCCCGCTGGACACGTCCGTGCTGATCCTGGGCGAAAGTGGTACCGGTAAGGAAAGGGTGGCCCGCAGCATCCATGCTATTTCAGACCGTAAACAAAAAACGCTGGTGGTGGTGAACTGCGCATCCCTGCCAGCCAGCCTCGTGGAGTCTGAATTGTTCGGGTATGAAAAGGGCGCCTTTACCGGCGCGGCAGAGCGGCGCATTGGCAAGTTTGAAATGGCCAGTGGCGGAACCCTCTTTCTTGATGAGATCGGGGAGCTGTCGCTGGATATGCAGGTGAAGCTGCTGCGCGTACTACAGGAACAGGAGATTGAAAGGATAGGCGGCCGTCAGCCCGTGAAAATAGACGTGCGGGTGATAGCCGCTACCAACCGTAACCTGGAAAAGGAAATGGAAGAAGGCCGCTTCCGGCTGGACCTGTATTACCGCCTGTATGTATTTCCCATCATCATTCCGCCCCTGCGCGAAAGGATAGACGACATCCTGCCGCTCACGGAGCTTTTTGTGCAGCGCTTTGCCCGGAAGTATAAAAAAGCGGTGATAGGCGTGGCCACGCCCGCACTGGAAAAAATGCTGGCTTACCACTGGCCGGGCAATGTGCGGGAACTGGAACATTTTATAGAACGCTCCGTGCTGCTGGCCAAAGGGCCATTGATCTCAGATGTAGAACTGGCGGGCCTTTCGACTAAGGGGGAGCCCGTGGAGGTACCGGCCCCGGAAAAGATCAAGACCATTGATGAAAATGAGCGGGACCATATCATCGCGGTGCTGCAAAAATGCAATGGGCGCATCCGCGGGGTGAATGGCGCCGCGGCCATCCTGGGATTGCCGCCTACCACGCTGCATTCCAAAATGAAAAGACTGGGCATCCGTTATCACCAACAGGATTAGTGCGCCGGGAAATAAAGCCATCCCCGTGGCATGGCCCCGGCACCGGATTGCGGGGGATTGCCGATCTTTATAACCTGCTTTTTATGCAATGCGCAAACGACTGATCTTATACATCCTGTTCTTCGGTGGTCCCGTGCTGGCATCTGCGCAGGGCCCCGGCAGCCTGTTGCAACGATACAACCGTACCGGCGCAGATACAAACCATATCAGCGCCTCGCTACAACTGGCGGCTTATTACCTGAACATGGAGGGTGCCCCGTTGAACATGGACAGCGCCGCATATTACATCCGCCATGCAGAACAACTAAGCCGGCGCCTGCAACTGGAATTCTACATTTACAAAAGCCTGCGTTACCGCGCCATGTGGAATGCGCTGGACAGCAATTACAGCGCCGCGGACCAACTCTTTACACAGGTGGCAGACCTCTATACAAAGGCCGGTAACAAGGAGGAAGCCGCCTTTACCTGGCGCCTGTACGGCGACTGCTTTGCATGGAACGATTTTGCACACGCGGCCCTGCGCCGAAAAGCTTATGAGACGGCCTACAACCTTTATAAGCAAACGCCCGACAGGCAGCAAACCGCAGACCTGCTGGGCAAGGTGGCAGATGCAGACCTCAACATCGGCAACCTGGACTCCGCAGAAACGGAACTGCTGTCTGTCATAGCACAATACAAAACACTGAAATTCCCGCGCATCTATTACGGGTACTATCTACTGGCACAGGTGTACAGCCGGAAAAACCTGGTACAACAACTGAAGCAGGCCCGCCTGGAAACGGCCACCGCCTTTGAAGAAGACCCCGATGGCAGCGCGTACGACGGTGGCATTTTTTATGGAGGGCTGGGCAATTCTTACCTGGTGGATAAGGAATACGAAAAGGCCCTGGAAGCCTATACGCGCTCCATAGCATTGAACCAGACTGCCAATGCACCGGCGCATTATTTTGTAGCGCTGAACTATGCGGCAAAATGTTATGCTGCATTGCACCGCTACCGTGAAGGGCTGGCGTTCCTGCGCAGTAAGGCCCACGTGTTTCCTTATCCGTCGCGGGTGGAAGAACGGTCTATGCTGATGTCTGAAATAGCGCTCAACGCCGGTATGGGCAACAAAGCCCGCGTACAGGCCATTATACAGGAACTGAAGCCGCTGGACCAGGTCCTCTACGATTCCATTTACAAGCTCCGCGACTATTATTCGGTGAATCAATACGTGAATGCCGGGGACCCGCTGATGCGTTATTATATCCAAACGGCCCAGTGGGACCGGATGAATGCCGCCTACCAGCTGCTGGACGCCCTGCCCAAGAAAGACCAGGTGGTCTCCGCAAAACAAAACATGCTGGAATACGCCTACTACCTGGACTCTGCCCGTGGTGATTACCTCTCCGCGATGGACCAGTTCCGCATGCTCAACCAGATCAATGATTCCATTAATAAAGTAAACACCTCCGCCCAGATCAACGAGCTGGAAACCCGCTACCGCACGCTAGCCAAGGACAAGACCATCCAGTTGCTGAACAACCAGGCCGCCATACAGCAGGAACGGCTGGACCGCCGGAGCCTGGCCCTGAACGTAACCCTGGGAGGGGTGCTGCTGCTGGTGATCCTGGCGGTGGCGATGTACTACGCTTATAAGAGCAAGCAGCGGGCTAACAAGCGGCTGAACGAGCAGCAGGAGGAGATCAATGCACAGAACCTGCGCCTGTCCACACTCCTGGACGATAAGGAAAAACTGCTGGAAGAAAAAGATGCACTGATCAGCGAAAAGGAATGGCTGCTGCGGGAAGTGCACCACCGGGTAAAGAATAACCTGCAACTGGTCATCAGCCTGTTGTACAACCAATCCGCCTACCTGGACCATCCCGCTGCCATCAAAGCCATCCGGGATATCCAAAACCGCATACAGGCCATTGCCATCATTCACCAGAAACTGTACCGCAAGCCTGGCGTAAACGCAGTGTCCCTGGAGGAATATGTGCGCGACCTGGTGGGCCACCTGGGCGGGGTGTATGGCCCCCGCCTGCGCCGCATCCGCTTCATCCAGGACCTGGACCCGGTGCCGCTGGACCCCGCACAGGCCGTGCCTTTGGGCCTCATTTTAAATGAAGCCGTAACCAATGCCATTAAGTACGCATTTGACGAAACCGGTGGCACCATCAGCATCACTGGTCATCTTACATCAGCGGAGCTGCTAAAGGTGGTGATCGCAGATAATGGAAAGGGCTTTGATGAAGCGGCCGATCCTGCGGCTTTGTCGCTGGGTATGGAAATGATGAAGGCCCTGGCCCGCCAGCTCAACGGGCAGCTGGAAAGGAAGAATGACGGCGGGGCGGTGATCATCGTTACTTTCCGGGTGGGGCAGGCAGACGTGGCGGTGCCGGGGCGTACGGCCGTGCCGGTGGGGTAGTGATCACTAACCATAAAAAAACGGCTGGCATCTTAAAAAGGAGCCAGCCGTTTTGCTATACATTCAACAGGCATTACCCAAAGATCCCTGTATAATTAGCTGGACTGATAGCGAGCAATTCCGCTTTCACATCTTCAGATACCTCCAGGCCCTGGATGAATTGCTGGATGGTATTGGCATTGATCTCACCCCCGCGTGTCAGGGCCTTCAGGGCCTCGTACGGCTGGGGATAGTTTTCGCGGCGCAGCACTGTCTGGATGGCTTCCGCCACCACGGCCCAGTTGGCCTCCAGGTCTGCTTCGATCTTGGCATTGTTAAGGATCAGTTTACCCAGGCCTTTTTCAATAGACTTAAGCGAAAGCAGGGAGTGGCCCAGGGGCACCCCTATATTGCGGAGCACTGTGCTGTCGGTCAGGTCGCGCTGCAGGCGGGAGATGGGCAGTTTGCTGCTCAGGTGCTCGTACAGGGCGTTTGCGATGCCCAGGTTACCTTCTGCGTTTTCAAAATCGATGGGGTTTACTTTATGGGGCATGGCGGAAGAACCCACTTCGTCCTTCTTGATCTTCTGCTTAAAGTAGTCCATGGAAATATACTGCCAGATATCCTTGCAGAGATCCAGCAAAATGGTGTTGATGCGTTTGAGGCCGTCAAACTGGGCACCCAGGTTGTCGTAATGCTCTATCTGGGTGGTGAACTGCATGCGTTTAAGGCCCAGCACTTCATTCACGAAATGATTGCCAAAGGCCACCCAGTCCTTCCCGGTGAAGGCCACATGGTGGGCATTGAAGTTGCCCGTAGCGCCGCCAAACTTGGCTGCATACGGCACTTCCATCAGTAGCTTTATCTGCCCGTGAAGGCGTTCCACAAACACGGCAAACTCTTTACCCAGGATAGTAGGCGAAGCGGGCTGTCCGTGGGTACGGGCCAGCATGGGCACGTTCATCCAGCTGTCTGCCATTTGCTGCAGGGATTGCAGGGTGGCAGCCAGTTTGGGCAGGTAGGCGCGTTGCAGGGCGTCTTTCCAGAGCAGGGGAATAGCGGTATTGTTGATATCCTGGGAGGTAAGGCCGAAGTGCACCCATTCCAGGCGGTCGGCCAGGCCCAGGGATTTGAGCTGGTCTTTCAGGAAGTACTCCACGGCTTTTACGTCGTGGTTCGTGATCTTCTCCGTGTCCTTGATGGTCTGCGCGTTTTCCAGGGAGAAATTTTCGTAGATCCTGCGCAGGGGGGCGTGCAGGGTGGCATCCAGGGGGAAAATGCCCTGTGCGGAAAGCGCGATGAAATATTCCACTTCCACGAGTACACGGTAACGGATCAGCGCATATTCAGAGAAGTAAGGCGCGAGTTCTTCCAGCTGCTTGCGGTAACGGCCGTCCAGCGGGGAGATGGCAGTGAGTGCTTGTAGTTCCATTATGGTTTGCTAAAGGTAATGTGGACGATGGCGTCCGGTCCGCAAAATTAGCGCATTGGGATGTAAAAAGCAGGAACAATATCGTGGTGTGCGGGCTTGGTGCAGACCGGGAATGTGGAGCGTGGGGGAAACCTTGCCACTGGTCCCGGTTTCGATAAGTGTTGCAACATTTAAATGTTAAATAGGTGCACCGGGAGGATCAAATTTCTTACCTTCGGCACCTCAAATTGAAAAGAACTTGGAACGGAAAGTAAAAGTTGCTGCAGTTAGTTATTTGAATACGAAGCCCTTGTTATATGGTCTCAGGAATCACCCGGTAATGGACATGATGGAACTTTCCGTGGATTACCCGGCGCGCATTGCGCAGCAGCTGGTGGATGACGAAGTGGATGTGTCACTGGTGCCGGTGGCCACCATTCCCCGTTTGAAAGAACACCATATCATTACGGATTACTGCATCGGTGCAGAAGGCCCTGTGGCCTCTGTATGCCTGTTCAGTGATGTACCGCTCACCCAGATCAAACGTATTTACCTGGATTACCAAAGCCGCAGCTCCGTGGCGCTGTTCAAAGTACTGCTGCGTGAGTTCTGGAAACTGAATGTGGAGCTGGTAGAAACTTCCGGTGATTACGAGCACCTCATCCAGGGCACCGATGCGGGGGTAGTGATCGGCGACCGCGCTTTGATACAGCGCCACCGGTCCCGCTACATCTTTGACCTGGCGGAGGCCTGGATGCGCCTTACCAGCAAGCCTTTTGTATTTGCGGCCTGGATTGCCAACAAGGAATTGCCGGCAGCGTTTATCGCTGCCTTCAACGACGCGGTGGGCATTGGCATTAAACACCTGCCGGAAGTAGTGGCGGAAAATCCCTTTGAGCCATACGACCTCGTCACCTATTACACCAAAAATATCAGCTTTCCCCTCACACCCGGCAAGCGCCAGGGCCTGCAACGTTTCCTGGAGTACCTGGAAGAAGATAAATCATTCATTGCCAGGAATATACCGCAATAGACTTCCAAAATACTCAAAATAAAACGCCGCCCGTTTACTATTTAACAGTAAGTGAGCGGCGTTCCCGTTTCAGACCCGGCACCAGACCGGGCCTTATATTGAAAATTTCTCTCCGGTTAAATTCGATTAATGTTTATTAATCAACCTATTATGTCTTTTCTGCTTTGCGGAAGAAGTCGAAATATACCAATTGGTATTTTACTGTAGTTGGCTCATGCTAACTATTTAATCTCTTTGCTATTCACATAAAAATTGGGATCTACTTTAAAATCCCCGGCTATGGGTACTTTCTTCCAGCTTTCGGTGGGATAGATGAAGGTGTAGGCGTTTGGTTTCAGGGTCACCTTCACCGGCATGGCAAAACCGGGTACCACGTTATTCCAGCGGTAGCTCAGTTCCTTGCCCACGATCTGGTATTCCAGCACGGGGATCTTGGTGGTGCGCAGGTACTGGTCAAACACTTTGGAAAAATCGTGGCCGCCATGCTGGCTGATATAGTGTTCTACTTCGGCGGTGGTCACGGTCTTGTGGTAGAAAGTTTTATTCAGCCCTGTAAGGATGCCCCGGAAGCTCTCGTCGTTGTCCACGATCTGGCGGATGGTGTGGATCATGTTGGCGCCCTTGTAATACATATCGCCGGAGCCTTCTGCATTTACATTGTAGGGGGCAATGATGGGCTCATCGTTGCGGATGTTCTTGCGGATGCCCTGCACATAAGTATTGCCCGCCTCGTTGCCGAAGTGGCAATCCAGGTACAGCGTTTCGGAATAATTGGTGAAGGATTCGTGGATCCACATGTCACCCAGGTCCTTGGAGGTAATGTTGTTCCCAAACCATTCGTGGCCGCTTTCGTGCACCAGGATGAAGTCGAACTTGAGGCCCCAGCCGGTGCCGGACAGGTCGCGGCCCAGGTAGCCCATCTGGTATTTGTTGCCATACGCCACGGCGCTCTGGTGCTCCATGCCCAGGTGCGGCGTTTCCACCAGCTTGTAGCTGTCCTTGTAGAACGGGTAAGGCCCAAACCAGTGCTCAAAACAGGAAAGCATGGGCTTGGCCCCGGCAAATTCGGTCTTTGCCCTGGCCAGGTTGTAGTCCATCGGCCAGAAATCCAGGTCCAGCTTACCATTGAGGCCGGCGTAGGTATCCTTGAAATTGGCGTAGTGGGCTATGTTCAGGGAAATGTCGTAGTTATTGATCGGGTTTACCACGGCCCAGTGAAAGGTGGTAGTACCATCGCCATTGTCCTTTTTGCTGCGCAGGCGGCCGTTGCTTACATCCGTAAGGTCGGAGGGCACGGTCACCACGATCTGGGCGCTGTCGCATTCATCGCTTTGGTGGTCTTTGGTGGGCCACCACACGCTGGCGCCCAGGCCCTGGCAGGCCGTGGCTATCCAGGGCCGGTTCAGGGAGTCGCGGGCCCATACAAAGCCGCCATCCCACGGTGCACGCTTGGCCTTGCGGGGCGTGCCATGGAAGTAGATGGTGATGGCTTTCAGCGCGCCTTCGTGCTGGGCGGATGGGAGGGTGGCAAAGAAGGCATTGCCATCGCGGGTATAGTCTACCCGCTGGTGGTCCTGCACCATGCTGTCTACCTGCATAGGCTGTTGCAGGTCTATCTGCATGCGGTTTTGAGCGCCCACCACTTTATAATGCAGGGTGTTATACCCGTGAATGCTGCTGTCTTTCAGCTGCACCGTTACGTGCAGGTCGTACTCCGTTACGTCCCACCAGCTGCGCTCCGGGCCGTAGGTGCCGCGCAGCGTATCGGCATGTGTATAGTGATGCTGTGCCCGCAGGCCGCTAAAGGCCAGGATGCTGGCCAGCAATAAGATATATCCTTTCATTCCATCAGTTGATTAGGTGGGGCTAAAGTAAAATTTTAAACACAGATCACAGTGGGGAATGTGATGTGCGGAGATTGTGTATTTTGGCAGTATGAAAAATGCGGGCCTGCTGCTATTTTGTTTCCTGATAACTGCTTGTGATTCAAACCAATCTGGCGGCAAGCAGGTATTTAATTATAATCGTACGGAGGGTGTAGCCACCCTGGACCCGGCCTTTGCCCGCAGCCAGGCGGTGATGTGGGCGGTAAAACACCTGTACAATACCCTGCTGGAGCCGGATGACCACATGGTGCTGCAGCCTTCCCTGGCCAGGCGCTGGGAGGTGAGCGCGGACCGGAAGACCTACACTTTTTTCCTACGCAATGATGTGTACTTCCATGACAGCGAGCTCTTTACCGGCGGCAAAGGCCGCAAGCTTACCGCGGCAGATGTAGTGTACAGCCTGCGCCGTATCATGGACCCGGCCACCGCATCGCCGGGGGCGTGGATCTTCAATGGCAAGGTAGACCTGCAGACCGGTTTTAAGGCCGTTAACGACACTACATTCCAGCTTACCCTGTTGCAGCCGTTCCATCCCATCCTGGACATCCTTACCATGCAATATTGTTCCATCATCCCGCATGAGGCGGTGGAGCGTTACGGGAAAGACTTTCGCAAACATCCCTGTGGCACCGGCCCGTTCCAGTTTTTCCTGTGGGACGAAGGCCAGGCCCTGGTGCTGCATAAAAATCCCCACTACTTTGAAACCGACAGCACGGGCCGGCACCTGCCATACCTGGACGCCGTGAAAGTGACCTTCCTGGACAGCAAAGCCACGGAGTTCCTGCTTTTCCGCGAAAAGCAGCTGGACTTCATCAACGAAATAGACGCCTCTTTCAAAGACGAGGTACTGACCCGCCTGGGCGCGCTGCAGCCGGAGTGGAAGGGTAAAATGGTGCTGGACAAGGTACCCCAGCTCAACGTGGAGTACTTCGGGATTCTGGTGGACAGCAGCATGGCCCTGGTCAAAAATTCCCCGCTGCGGCTGCAAAAGATAAGGCAGGCCATCAACTACGGCATTGACCGGGAAAAGCTGATCATGTACCTGCGCAATGGCATTGGCAAGCCCGCTACCGCTGGTTTTGTGCCGCCGGGATTGCCTTCATTCCGCCCGGACCTTAAAGGTTACCACTACGATCCTGCAAAGGCAGCCCAGCTCCTGGCCGCGGCCGGCTACCCTGGTGGAAAAGGCCTGCCGCCCATTACGCTGATGAGTGTTCCCATTTACGAAGATTTTGCCAACTACGCTGCCGGCCAGCTGGCAGACCTGGGCATTAAAGTAAAGGTGGAGGTAATGGAAAAGAACCTGTTACTGGAACAAACCGCCCGTTCCACATCGCCCTTTTTCCGCGCCAGCTGGATAGCAGACTACCCGGATGCGGAAAGTTTCCTGGCGGTATTTTATGGGAAGAACACGGCGCCGCCCAACTATACCCGCTACAATAACCCGGTGTTTGATAAACTGTATGAAAAGGCTTTGCAGGAGAATGACGACAGCGCGCGGTACTTGCTGTACCAGCAGATGGATTCCGTAGTGATGCAGGATGCGCCGGTGGTGCCGCTGTATTATGATGAAGTGGTGCATTTAGTGCAGCCAGGTATTCAAGGCTTTACGAGTAATGCCTTGAACCTGCTGGATCTGCGGAGGGTAAAGAAGTTATAAACGCCATCTGCCTCAAAGCCGCGCCTATGGCAAAATCTCGGTAACATTAACAAATCTTTACCGTTTCCACAGCCGGCCTGGCCTAATTAAGCGTACCTTCGTTTCCTTGAGTTCATTTTTTTAAAGTTATTTGATGTTAGCTATTTTGATCTTTTTTGGGGCGCATTGGTTCCTTTCTTTGTTCTTCCACACCTTCTTCTTACACCGGTACGGTTCTCACCAGATGTACACCTGTAGCAAGCCAGTAGAACGTTTCTTCTATTTTTGCACCTGGTTCTTCCAGGGCTCTTCTTACCTGATCCCCCGCGCTTATGGCGTAATGCACCGCATGCACCACGAGTTTAGCGATACCGAAAAAGATCCACACTCCCCGCACTTCTTCAAGGACGTATGGCACATGATGATACAGACGCGCCTGATCTATAATAATTTTGTATACGGTAAAACCCTGCCCGAAGCCCGGTTCATGGAAGACCCGTTGCCGGAATGGAAAGCAATGGATAAGGTAGGCGACAACATCTTCGTACGCCTTACCTGGATAGCGCTCTACATCAGCTTTTACGTGGCATTTGCCCCCAGCTTCTGGTGGTACCTGCTGTTGCCCATCCACTTCCTCATGGGCCCCATCCAGGGCGCTACGGTGAATTGGTGCGGCCACAAATACGGCTACCGTAACTACGACAACTTTGACCAGTCCAAGAATACCAGCCCCTGGGGCATCCTCCTGCTGGGAGAACTGTTCCAGAACAATCACCACATGCATAAGGACAGCGCTAATTTTGCCAAGAAGTGGTATGAGTTTGATCCCACCTACCCGGTGATGAAAACCATGCACTGGCTGGGCATTATCCGGCTGAAACCTGCCGTGGTAAAGACTGTTAGCGCTAAGCGAGCCGCTTAATCAACCTGTTCTATACAAACCAAAAGGGCTTTCCCGGCATGTCCGGGAAAGCCCTTTTGGTTGATCATTATATGTAAGCTTCATTGCTTTACCCGCACACAATTAACGCATAACTTTCTTTCACCGGAACGGTTTAAAATACGCATGTTGGCCGGCAAGGGCCAGCATAAACCTGTCTCCTGAACTATCGCCATAGGCGTGGATGGGATCATAATCTGACAAGGTTACGTGCGCCTTGATGCGGCATACTTTTTCTTCCCCGTTGCAATTCAGCCCTGCCAGTTTGCCGGTAATGCGGCCATCATCATCCACTTCCATCCTGGAGCCCAGCAGTTCAATGCGCATACCGGTGCAGAAAGGGCGCACCCATTCCTCTGCAGATGCCGTAACCACGATCACGCGGGCGCCTTCATTTACATATTGCTGTATGGTTTCCCGTGCGCCTTTGCGGATGTGCAGGGGCAGCTCCATGTAACCAAATTCACCGCACCGGTTCCTGAATTCCGCCATGGGCATGCCTTTGAAGAAGTGCGTGAGTACTTTTTCCTTCACAGCCTGCGCGCTCAGCAAGCCCAGTTTGAACTTTACCAGGTGGGGCAGCAGCTTCCGCATGCCCCGGCGGAATGCCTTTTCTCCCTTCACAAAACGGATGATGGCAAAGAGGGTATCGGTTTTGGTAATGGTACCGTCAAAATCGAAGAGTGCGAGGCCTGCCATTACATTTTCATTTTTTTGAACATGCCTTCCGGGATGTTGCGGATGAGGAGCATAATGTAACGCCAAAACCATTTTACATAGATCACGTTCTTTTTCGCGGCAGCTGCGCTGAATACCGCATTGGCCACCTGTTCCGGTGTGGCGGTGAGCAGGGGAGGGAGCGCCAGGTGCTCCGTCATGCGGGTGGCCACAAAGCCGGGCTGCACGCTCAGTACATGCACGCCATCGTGGTAGAGGCGGTTGCGCAGGCCCGCCAGGTAAGCGGTGAAGCCGGCCTTGGCACTGCCATACATATAATTGCTCTGCCGTCCGCGCACCCCGGCCACGGAGCTGATACCCACAATGGTGCCGGATTTGCGGGCCGCATAATCATTGGCTACAATATTCAGGATCGATACCGCGCCCGTATAGTTTGTGGCAATGATGCGTTGTGCTTCCTCCCAGTCGTCCTGCGCAGTTTCCTGGTTGCCCAGGTAACCAAATACACAGATAACCTGGTCCGGCTTCACCGGCAGGGATGCGTAAAATGCGGCATGGCTGGCGGTATCCAGTGCATCAAAGGCATGCACCGTGGCGGTTATGCCATAACGGATCTGCAGGTCCTGCTGCAAAGGCACCAGGTATTCCAGCTTGCGGGCGGCCAGCTGCACGTTGTATTTTTCCCGCGCATATTTGCGGGCGATGGCTACGGCCATATCGGAGCCTGCGCCTAAAATGAGTACGGTAGACATGCGGATGTAATGTGCCGTCATCCCTTGTGGGGCGGCGCTTTTATCGGTTTGTGGTGTGTCTTATTGTGGTTTGGTAAGCAGCAGGCGGTCGCTCTGGATGGAGCGGAACTTACCCTTGGGATCATAACGCTGCACGATCTCCTGGAAGCGCTTTGCATCCGGGTAACTTTTCCAGAAGATCTCCTGCTTCATGCGGGCATCTTTGGAAAGATAGAGCCTGCCTTTGTGTTGCAGTACCAGTTCATCCAGTTCGTCGAGAAATTCAAAGAGGCCCTTGCGCACGGGGAAGTCCAGCGCCAGCGTGTAGCCTTCCATGGGAAAAGAGATCAGGTCATGCTGCTGGCCAAACACCTTGAGCACGGCCAGGAAAGAGCCCCAGCCCTTGTCGCTGATGCGTTTGAGGATGGTGACCAGGCCGGATTGCTGGTCCATGGGCAGTACAAACTGGTATTGTACAAAACCGGATTTACCATAACCACGGTTCCAGTGCAGGATGGCATCCAGGGGATAAAAGAAAGGCTCGTAAGGAACTACGTTGGTGATCTCACGTTTGAAGTTCTTGCCGTAATACAGCCAGTTGAAAGCCTTTACCGTGAAGGTGTTCAGCACAAACTCCGGCAGGTTGAAAGGCATGGTGAGCTGCGACTTTTTAGGCAGCTGCAACGGGTGCTCCGCCTGTTTGGGAGAAAGGTCTGCTGTAGTGGCGTGCTCGCCCACAATAAGGATGCTGCGGCCAAAGGCGTCACCTTTTTGCAGGCAATCTATCCAGGCCACGGAGTAGGTATAGTGCTTGTATTCCTCGAAGAGGCGGATCACCTCGTCCAGGTTCTTTGCCTTGATCTGGGTCTGTTTAATGTAAGCGGTCTCGATCTTTTTGAGGTCAAATTTTACCACCGTGATCACGCCGGTAAGGCCCATGCCCCCGCAGGTAGCCCAGAACAGGTCTGTGTTTTCCGTGTGGGAGCAACGGATGGTTTGTCCATCCGCCGTGAGCACGTCCACCCAGGTTACGTGGCGGGAAAAGGCCCCGTCCACGTGGTGGTTCTTGCCATGTACGTCAGACGCGATGGCGCCGCCGATGGTGATGTTCTTGGTGCCCGGTGTTACGGGCAGGAACCAGCCTTTGGGCACAATGATCTCCAGCACCTGGTCCAGCGTAATGCCGGACTGGCAGGTGAGGTAGCCATGCTGCACATCAAAATCCAGTACCTTATCATACTTGAGGGTGGAAATGCTGTGTACTGCCAGGGACGCATCGCCATAACAGCGGCCATTGCCGCGGGCTATGATGGCATCGTGCTGCGCTACAACCGCCTGTAGCTGGTCGTCCTGGGAAAAGGCCTGTTCATCACAGGTCACCGCCGGGTAGTTACCCCAATTTGCCAATTGTTTCTGCATTACTGGAAAAAGCTTTTGTCAGTTGGTAAATACAGGATCACATAGAAGCTCAGGATCCAGAGCACTATGGTAGCCTGAATGAAGCGGTCTTTATATAGGATTTTGGTGGGAGAGCCCGTATCGCTCTCTACGTAGGTGACTTGCAAATATCGCAATAAACCTGCAATAACGAAAAGGCAGGTGTAATAAAGCCGGTAGGTCTTGAAGCGGATCATGGTTTCCGGTGCCAGCGTGTACATCAGGTACGCCACGATGATAATGGCCGACACCACGGCCAGCATCACGTTCATAAAATCGAGGTTATAGCCTTTCACCGCTTTGCGCATGTCCTTACCAGACTGCAGTTTGATCAGCACATCGTCCCTGCGCTTGGCCACGGCCAGGAAAAGGGCGAGGAGGAATACCATGATCACCAGCCATTCGGAAATGGCAATATCGGTGGCAATGCCCCCGCACTTGATGCGGAATACAAAGCCGGCTGCCAGGATGAGGATATCGAGGATGGAAACATTCTTTAAGCCGAAGGTATAGGCTACATTCATGATGAAGTATGCGCCCAGCACGGCCAGGAATTTCAGTTTGATAAACCAGGCGATGCTGAAAGCAGCCAGCAGGCAAACCGCAAACAGCACCAGGGCAGCGGGTTTGCTTACTGCACCGGAGGCCAGGGGACGGTTGCACTTTACCGGGTGCGCACGGTCTGCCTCCAGGTCTTTGTAATCATTGATCACGTACACTGCGCTGGCGGCCAGGGAAAAGGCCAAGAAGCCCCAGAAAGCCGGCAGCAGCTTGTGGAGGTTAAAGATCTCACCGGCAAAGAAAACGGGTATGAACAGAAAGCCGTTTTTAGCCCAATGTGTGGGGCGCAGTAATTTCAGATATTGCACAGGGTAAAACGAATGATCCGCCCGCAAGATACCTTAAAATGCGGGTGCTTCCAATCCCGGCCTGCCGCGGCTGGCAGCGTGAATGGCAGGAATAAAGGGATAAACGCCGGGGCGCCGGGGGTAAGCGCAAAGAAAACACGGATAAACGCTTTTTTTAAAATCATGCAAAATTAAGTGAAAGGCCCGCTGACGCGCAGTAAATGAAGCAATTCCACGAAAATAACCGCGGGTTTTTCCGTCAAATGGGTATTTTTGCCCGCGCCAAACATCCCGGACTATGCAAACGAACACCCCCAGATTATCCAGGTTCTCCGTGATAGAACTGCTTACCATCGTACTCATTGCCCTGGTACCGCTTTTCCTCACCTTTCCCTACCGGGTGAATATTTTCCTGAGCTGGGAAGGGGCCTACCGCCTCTCGCAGGGACAGGTACCTTTCAAAGATTATGGTACCCCGCTGGGCTACGGTTTCTGGATCGTGCCGGCACTTTGCTTCAAGCTTTTTGGGGCCAAGCTTATTTCCCTGGTGAAAGCACAGGTGATCCTCAATATTATAGCCGGCCTGGCTTTCCGCTGCATCCTCAAAAGCCTGGATGTAAAACCCGGTATCCGGGCGCTCTCTGTGCTGGTGTTTGTGCTCTCTTATTCCTTCTTCAATTTCTGGCCGTGGTATAACCAGACGGTGATTGTATACGAACTGGTGGCCCTCTGCTTCCTGCTGCGTTTCCTGGTGCGGGAAGATAAATGGCGCTGGGCTTTCCTGGCGCTGAGCAGCTTGTTTGTATTCCTGACTTTATTTACCAAGCAGGATGGGGGAGGCCTCACACTGATGCTTTGCCTGGCACTGCTGGCGTATGATACATGGCAGCGCAAAGCCTGGCTGGATATCCCGGTATTCCTCGTTATGCTAGGCGTGGTGGCCGCTTGTTTTATTTTGCCATTGATGCCCAATTTTGCTTATTGGTACAATCACGGCCAGGCCCCGCATAATTCCCGCCTCAGTATAGGCGACCTGGTGGGCGAGTTCTTTGGTGCTTCGCAATGGATCAAGTTCTACCTGCTGCTAATAGTATTGCTGCTGCTGCCGCAACTGCGCCATTTCCGCGATCTCTGGAATAACCGGAAGTTGATGCTCTTTACGCTGGTAACACTGGGCATCCTGGCGGAAGCCGCTATCTTCCAGGTGACCAGCTACACACCGCCGGACAATAATATTTTCTTCCACAGTTTTGCCTTTGCTTATATCTTTTCACTGTTGCTGCCCTTGCTGCAATTGTCGTCTGAAAATGTGCGCAATTTTGGCATCAGTGCCCTGCTGGTGCTGCTTTGGTGGTCTGGTGTGTACTGGAAATATGCAGACCGCGTGTTTGCCCGCTTCATGCCGGCGGGCGGTCCTTCGGGTATCGTGGTGAGCAAAACCGGGGAGAACGTGGTGAGCCGCAGTAACTATATGTTGTCTTACGATACCACGGATGTGCCCACCTCGCAATGGGTCTTCAGCAGGCTGCCGGAGTTCCAGAAGGTGTACATGCCGCCCGGTACCGTGGCGGGGATAGACCGCTTTATGGCCATGCCGGTATTGAAAGAAAAAGGGGATTCCCTGCGGGTGTTGAATATGTCAGAACTTACACCCCTGGCGCACGCCGTGCCTTTCAAAGAAGAAACCGGCCCGGATATCCCCCTGTGGTACCACCTGGGGGTGGGGATGTTCAACCGCCAGCTGGAGGCTTACAAACAGAAGGTGCACCGCCACTATTACCATGTGGTACTGTATGAGTATATGCCGTATAATAATAACTTCAATCCCTTTGCGCTGCGCGACGCCTTGCGCAAGGATTACCAGTTGGTGGACAGTTTCCTGGCGCCCAGAAGGCCTACCCGGGAAATGATTGAAGTGTATGTACCGAAACCGCAGGACCCTGGTACTTTTTAACCCGCGTAAAATTTCGCGCTATCTTGTAGCATGCAAATCCTCAAAAATTTAAACCTCGTCCTCAAGTTTGCGATAGAGTTGGTCATGCTTGGCGCATTTGCCTATGCAGGGTGGATAATTCCCCAACAATTGGCTTGGAAGATCATTGTTCCTTTGGTTTTGCTCACGGTGGTTATCCTGCTATGGGGAAGAGTGGCGGCGCCTAAGTCACCCACCAGGCTGCCTTTTGCAAAGCGGGTGGCGTTTGGGCTGGCCATGTTCATGCTGGCTGCAGTGGCATTGTATGTTGCCGGGCAGCCGGTGCTGGCGTTGGTATACGCGGGGATTGTGTTGCTGTGTGAAACGGGGACTATTGTGTGGCGGCAGTGAGGAGGATCCGCGGCGTGCATTTTTTCACGCCGCGTGATAATATCAATCGTTCAAACCTTTCCCCGCCATGATCTGCGGCATACATTTCTCCACGCGGGATGCCCGGGTAGCGGATTGCTTGGCCTGGGAGATATAAATATTGTAAGCGCGCTGGCGGCCGGGCGTTAGCGCGTTAAACGCCTTTTTCAGCGCAGGGATTTTATCCAGTTTTTCCTGAAGTTCCGCTACAAGCTCCATCGGGGCCGGTTTTTCGGCTTCCACCGAGATGCCGGATTTTTCCACTTCGATGGCTTCCTTGATGTATTCTTTCAGCGTAGCGGCAATGTCTGTGACCTGTTTTACACTGGTGAAACGGAGCTGACGGCCCACGACGGTGTTCTCACCGGTTTTAATGAGAATGCCGGCTGGATCTTTCATCAGGTAGCCTTTGAAGAACAACAGGGCGCAATAATCTTTAAAGGGCTGGATCAGTACAATGTTTTTGCCATCGTGGGCGTAGCATGGTTTGCTCCATTTGATGGTTTCGGTGAGCTTACAGTCCAGCAGGATCTTTCTGAGTTTTTCCATTTCGGCGGGCCATTGTTTGGCGCTGAGGAAAAAACCGTCTGCTGCGTGGTGGGTAGTTTTACTCATTAGGATTTGAATTCAATTGGTTGGGTTAAAGATAAATCTTAAAGTAGAAAAATGATGGGTTGCGGTGGGCTAATGGGAATCGGAATTTTTGTCTTATAATTTATATTATGTTAAATAGAATTATGCAGGAAATCCCCTGACTTACAGGCAGTTATTAAACGGACCGTTATCTCATCCGGCCCTGTCCTTCTCACCTTCCCATCGTTCACCATCATTTGCTTCACCACAATGCCCGTGCAAACCCTATGATCTATCTTTGCATTTCCAATCATCAACACCCATCACATTGAATCACCTCGCCACTCACTATAACACACTTTACCAAACCGCCGTGCAAAAGATCTACGCCGGCCAATATGAAACAGACCCGCTCATAGACGATCCCACAGACACCCGTCGCGGCCTCACTTTGCTCATACGCCCGGATGAAATTATAAGATCCCGCATCCGCCACTTCCTCGATCAACTTGCCCTGGTGGCGCCCGGCCAATATTTTTACCCGGCTTCTGATATGCACGTCACCGTGATGGCCGTGATTTCTGCGGTGCCAGGCTTCACGGTGGATCAAATTGATCCCAAAGCTTACGAGGCCCTCGTCCAACGCTCCCTGGCTGGCATCCAGCCGTTCCAATTAGATTTCCGCGGGCTTACCGCATCGCCCGCCGGTGTATTGGTACAGGGCTTCCCGGGCGGTGCTGCGCTCAATGATATCCGCGACCAGCTCCGCGCAAATTTTAAAACCTCCACGCTGCCGCAATCCCTGGACGCGCGCTATCCCATCCAAACGGCCCACCTAACCATAGCGCGGCTGCGCCAACCCCTGGCGGATGTTCCCACCTACCTGGAAATGATAGAAAAATATCGTTCGGTACATTTTGGAACGATGCAGGCGCACCAACTGGAGCTGGTGTACAACGACTGGTACCAGCGTGCTGCCCATACACAAAAGTTGGCGCAGTTTGCACTGGGCTCGCAGAAAACAATGTAACTTCGCGCTTCTTTTTTACCAGCCGGCATTCCGCCACAACACGCAATGAATCCGCAACTCATAGAAATCATCGAAGGCCTGCTCTTCGCCATCCTCTGGGCCTCCGCCACACCCGCCACTAAGTTTGCCGTGCATTCTGTGGACCCTTTCCTGCTTACCTGCATCCGCTTTCTATTTGTAGGCGTGGTAATGCTGGTCTATGGGGCTTTTTCGCGCAAAAACCCGCTGGAGCACCCGTCCCGCAGGCAGTTTGGGCAATTATTCGTACTCGGGCTGCTCAATATCACGTTGTACATGACCGGCTTTCTCATCGCCGTCAAAACCGTATCTGCGGGGCTGATCAGCATTGTGATGGCTACCAATCCGCTCATCCTGGTGCTGCTTTCCGCGGTGGTCCTGAAAAGAAAACTCACCGTTGCCGAGATCATTGGCAGCATAGTGGCCGTTTCCGGGCTCGTGATCGCTGCTATTCCCAACCTGCGGGAAAGTCATGCTACGCTCCTGGGCATTGTAGCCCTGGTCCTGGGCATTATGTCCCTCTCCTTTGGCAGCATTTATTTTTCAAAGACCGGCATGGCGCTTACCCGCATGACGGTGAATATGTGGCAGATCATTTTTGGCGCCCTGCTTTTCATCCCGGTGGTGTCACTGAATTATGCCCACAACTTCCTCATCCCGGATCTGAACTTCTTTCTTTCCATTGGCTGGCTGGCCTTCCCGGTATCCATTGTAGCCTACATCCTCTGGTTAAAGCTCCTGCATAAAGATCCTGTGAAGGCAGGCCTTTGGATGTTCCTCACGCCGGTACTGGGCTATAGCATGGCGGTAATAATCCTGCGCGAGCCCCTCACCGCTTATGGTGTGGCGGGTGCTATCCTGGTAGTGGCGGGATTATTTTACTCCCGCCGGAAGGCGCGCATGGCATAGTCTTCACGGTTACGCATAAACGGTAGAGGGCCGCCGTTCTAGCCCGGTGGCCCTTTACCTCGTAATAATACAGCGCATAACTCACGTTCTTCCATATATCTCGCGCAGCGAAGTTTTCGCTTTCTCTAACACCTTATGCTGCGCGGCCGGCAGGTTCTTTCCCGCACGGTTAATATAAAAGTTCAACATAGACATGGCGGACTGGTAAGGCGTGCCCTTCTTACGTTTGCTGGCATCTGCCGATTTTTTCAGCGACGCTGCGATCGCCTTCGGATTTTTCAATTTGAAAACATTGTCCTGCAGGTCCAGTGCATCGCTGTGCTCCATGACTTCAGCAGACCATTTGTTCACGGTTTTTTTAGCAGGCGCCCGCTTCGCGCCCGCTGCCTTCTTTGCCGCCGCTTTTTTAGCCGTTGTCCGTTGGTGGGTAGTGCTGCCGGCCTTGCTGGTGGCGCGTTTCGTGGCCGCCTTTTTTGCAGTAGCCCTCTTTGCAGTGCCGCCAGCTTTTTTAGCTGCAGCTTTTTTAGGCGCTGCAGTTTTTTTAGTGCCGGAAGCGGTGTGCGTTTTCTTCTTCGTGGTGGTATTGGTTGCCTGGGTAGTGGCCTGCTGGCGGGTCGTGGGCGCATGACTGGCCGTTGCTTTCTTTGCACGGGTGCGCGGAGCGCGCTTAGCCGTGGAAGTCTTACTGGTGCTGTGTTTGGTGCTCGTTGTCATCATCTCACTGTTTCCAGGAATATGCACAAGGATAATGCCTGGTCTTGAATGGTACAAGTCTTGCACCGCATTGACAAAACAAGGAACCATGTTATACTATTCACTCGCTGCCATCCAGGTACAGCCTTACACGTTGCCGGACGACGGTGTTTATCCTGGCAATCCCAACTTTCCCGTATTGTTCTATGCAGACGCGGTACAATTCAGGGACAATGCCCCGGAAGCCGCATTGGAGCGGCTTTTCAGTGCCAATGGGTGGACCGGCTGGTGGACCAATGGCATTTATGATTACCATCACTACCACAGTATTTCTCATGAAGTGTTGGGCGTGTACGCCGGGGAGGCGCAGGTACAACTGGGTGGCCCGCACGGTGTGATCCTGCCCTTCCGCAAAGGCGATGTAATGCTGATCCCTGCAGGGGTGGCTCACAAATGCATCAGCAGCACGGCAGATTTTGGCGTGGTAGGCGCCTACCCGCCCGGCCAGGAAAACTACGATGTATTGTACGGGCTGGCGGATGAAAGGCCTGCTGCAGATGGCCGTATTGTGGCGGTGGCCCTGCCGGAAACCGACCCGGTGTATGGCGAAAACGGGCCCATGGCGGCCTACTGGAACCCGGCCTATCAGCATGTATAGCAGCTATCCTCCACGACAGTGCCCCAACTCCCTGCTTTGCCGTATTTTTAGGGTTATTCAAGAAAGGAACTATGACGAAAGAAAAGATCAGGCTCAGCGTACTGGATCAATCTCCCATCCGCAAAGGGGGCACTGCCTCCCAGGCCCTGCAGGAAACCGTGCAGCTGGCCCAATTCACTGAATCCCTTGGCTACACCCGCTTCTGGGTTTCTGAGCACCATAACACGGCCAGCCTGGCAGGGTCTACTCCTGAAGTGCTGATGGCGCACCTGGCCAGTAAAACGGATCGCATCCGCATTGGCTCTGGTGGCGTCATGCTGCCCAACCACAGCGCATTGCGCGTAGCGGAAAATTTCCGCATGCTGGAAGCGCTCTTCCCCGGCCGCATAGACCTGGGCATAGGTCGTGCACCTGGTACAGACCGCATTACCGCCGCTGTGCTCAACCCGAGCAACCAGTTCCGCGAAAACGAGTTTATTGAACAGCTCTCCGATTTGCAGCATTATTTTCACGATACGTATGAACCCGGCACCCTGCATGAGCGCGTGAAAGCCACGCCCCAGGCAGCCACCGTGCCCCAGCAATGGCTGCTGAGCAGCAGCGGGCAAAGCGCTGTATTTGCGGCCCATTTTGGCATGGGCTTCACCTTTGCACACTTTATCAGTGCAGCGGGCGGACCGGAAGCCGTGCGCATTTACCGCGAGCGTTTCCGGCCTTCTGCCGATCTGAAAGCACCTGCTGCCAGCGCGGCGTTCTTTGTATTCACCAATGAAAGCCAGGAGCTGGTAGACCAGCAGCAGGCCATCATGGACTACGCCATGCTGCAGATTGAGAAAGGAAAGAGCCAGCCCTTCCCTGCTTTTGAAGACATCCGTGATGTGGAATACTCTGATATGGAGATAGAACGCCTCCGCTTCAACCGGGCACGCATGCTAACGGGCACGCCTAAACGCCTGGAGGAAAAGCTGCGGGAACAGGCGGAGCGCTATGCCGTGGATGAACTGATCCTGGTAACGATTACGAATGATTTCCGGCAGCGCTTAAAATCATATGAGCTGATGGCAAAGGCGTTTGATCTTTAAGCGGGTGCCGGGAGGTTGCAAAGAAGATAGCTATGGGGCAAAAGAAAAAGGCGGTGCTGCGTTGTATGCAGACCGCCTTTTTTATATCGTAGAAGGATAGACTATTTAATAGTAACACCAATGCCCAGTTGTGCTTCGGAAGTTCTCCATTTTTCAAAGGATCTTTCTTCAATGCCGGTGTTATTCAGGTTGCTCAGGCCCTGCACGTAGCGGCCAAAGAAGCGCCAGTTGCCCAGGGTTACGTTCACGCCACCGATCACGCCAAAGTTGTTCTTCTTGAAAGCGCCGTGGCCCAGGATCAGGTTCTCATCGTCGTACACCAGGATGCTGTATTGCGGACCTGCCACCACGCTGAGGATCTTGGAAAATTTGTATTGGGCCATTACGGGAACCGTGATGTAGTTCAGGTTCACACGCTGGCGGCCCTTGGAATTATATTCGTCGATCACACCGGGTTTCTGGTAATAATCGTAGAAGTTATGGCTTTCGTTCTGGAAGCGGGTATACAGCAGATCAGCGGTAAGGCCCCAGTGCTTGTCCAGGCTATATTCTACAAAGCCGCCCGCGTTGAAGCCAGCTTTCATCCCCGCACTGAAACCGGTACCATCAATGGTGGTCATGTCCAGGCTCACTTTAATGCCGTAGTGGAGCTTTGCATCTTCTTTCTTCTTGGCAGGGGCTGCGTCCTGCGCCATGGCGCCCGCGGTGAGACCCAGGATGGCAGTAGCAGTGAATAGTACTTTTCTGATCATAGCGATGTAGTTAATTCCGGATGCAACATTAATGATCCTGCTTCAATTGTGGTGTTTATGGCAGGTGATAATAGATGATACCCCGTTTTTGCCCGGCTGTTGTGCGGATTTTGTCGGTGAAATGTTGATCAGACAAAATTACCCTGCTGAGGTTTAAACCGGCGTTAATTATTGTTAAGAAATACCTGGATGACAGGTCTTGGCGGCGCAAAAATAGAAATTTCCGGCAAACAATCTCCAATTTCAGCCCACCGGCCCGCATCGGGCGGTGCCGGGGAATGGACGTGCATGTGGCGCATTCCCTGAATTTGGAAATTGTTTTGCGTAATGCTCCTGCTACTGGTTCAGCAATCCCAGTCTTTGCATCCAGCCCTCTGCCAGTGAGGGCCAGCGGGTTACGGGTTTGTCCGTGGGCCGCAGGCCGTAGCCATGGCCGCCGTTGGCGTACAAATGTATTTCCGCGGGTACGCCGGCTTGTTTTAATGCCAGGTAATAATACAGGGCATTTTCCACGCGGATGGGGTCATCCTCGGTTTGCAGCAAAAAGGTGGGTGGCGTCTGGGCGTGCACGGGCAGTTCCGGTGCCAGTTGGTCCCCGTTGTTCTTTTGGGTAAGATAGGCCGGGTAAATGAGCAGGGTAAAGTCCGGGCGGCAGCTGGTGCTATCGGCGGCATCTACCGGTGTATAGGTACGGCGGCTGTAGTTGTTACTCAGGGCCGCACTCAGGTGGCCACCGGCGCTGAAGCCCAGGATGCCAATGCGCCGGGTGTCCAGTTTCCACTGGCCGGCATTGGCGCGCACATATCCCAGGGCGCGCTGGGCATCCTGCAGGGGAGCTATGTAGCGGGTACGCTCATCGGTATTGGGTACCCGGTACTTGAGCAGGATGGCGGTTACGCCCAGGCTATTGAGCCAGCGGCATACCTCCGTGCCTTCCAGGTCCCAGGCCAGGATCTGGTAGCCACCACCGGGACATACTACCACGGCCGCGCCGGTGCGCTTATTAGGACCGGGCTCGTACACCGTAATAGTGGGCACGGACACGTTGGTAAGGCGGATGATAGGCTTGCCCGCTACGGTCCCAATATCTTTGGTGGGGCCTTCCGGCGGCATGCCAGCCGTTATGCCGGGAGCGCCATGGGGCCACAGGAGAATGGGCGCGGACACTTTTTGCTCAGTCATAGTTTTGCCGGGGGCTTGCTGGCCAAAGGCCGCAGCAGTGAAGAGTATGGAAAGGAAACATGTAAATTTCATCATCGGGAATCATAAAGGCTAGATGCACCAAATTACAACCTGCGGCGGATAAAACAAAGCCGGCCCTTAAAACAGTAAAAGCGGATGCACCCGGAGGCGCACCCGCTTTTCCATACAACCGGTTACGATACTAAGCCTTCTTGGCAGTAGTAGCCTTGTGGGCTTTTTTATGATGCTTGTGTGCTTTCTTAGCTTTCTTTTCCTGCTTGGGAGCGGCCGGTTCCTGGGCCTTCTTTGCAGCAGCTTCGGTTTTTACCGGGGCTTTCTTTGCGGCTTTCACAGTTTTGGGAGCAGCGGCAAAAGCGGCGGTGCCCATCATAGCGGCCAGTGCGAATAATGCGATCTTTTTCATATTAGTGTTGTTTTAAAGTGGTAATGCAAATAGTTACTTCTTTTATAGGTGTTGCGGTGGGAAATGCAGCCACCGGTAGGCTACTACTTTGCTTTCTTGGTGGTGGTAGCGGTTTTGGTTACTTTTTTATGGGTTTTAACCGCTTTCTTGGCAGTGGTGTCAGCAGCGGGTGTAGCAGCTTTGGGCGCTTTTACCGGTGCGGCGGCTTCTGTCTTGGTAGCTTTTTTAGCAGGATGCTTAACGGTTTTGGGAGTGGCAGCGAAAGAAGCGGTACCGATCATAGCGGCCAGTGCGAATAATGCGATCTTTTTCATGTTTATTGGTTTTTTGCTTTTTTAAAATTGTTTGTAGGTAAGACGCATGCTTTGCTTCTTTCGTTTAACCTTTAATTTTGTTTTAAGTACATCTTAATTTGTGTTAAAGAAAATGCAAAGAGACGATCCGTCTATGATCGTCTCTTTGCATGAACACGGGCAGTGATAACTTATGCAGGTTTGTGGGCGGCAGGAGCATGTTGCTTCTTTTTGCCATGGTGATGATGATGTTTCTTGTGATGCGGTGCAGGTGCTTGCTTTGACTGGGGCGCCTGGAAGGAAGTCACTACAGGAGCAGCAAATACACCGGTGCACAGCAATGCGCCTGCGGCGAGTAGTACGATCTTTTTCATAAGGGAGCTTGTTTTAAGTAAGGAAAGATAACCGCTTTCGGGCATCCGGCGGGCAGGGATGGATAATTCTAATTACATCTTAATGAAGAAAAAAGGGGCGAGCCTGGAAAAACCCACCCATGCATATGTATGTAAATGTATGAGGAACAAGTTTTATGCTGCAGGAATACGCACAAGGATAGTGCCATCGCGTAAACCGTACGCGGAGGCACCGTATTTAGCGGGTACCTGGGGCATGTCTCCATCAAGTTGGTGGGGCGTGCATTACGCGTAGATAATTTGCACGGTAGATGATCAACGTGTTGGGGTAATAGTGTGGAACAAGATCAGGTATATACGCGTAATAATAGGGTATAATGGCTGTATCTGCTATGAAACGGTACGCCCTGTGTGCGACCAAAGCCGGCACGGCCGTGGGTTTCATGGCATGGCTTTCGTGACTATACCAGGAGTGAACCAAACCATATCATCATGAAAAAGCCAACCTTCCTGCTGAGAAACTGTATGCTGGGTGGCGGTATCCTGTTAGGTACATTTATGGTGCAGACCGCCAATGCACATAAAACAACCACACCTCCCATTATTGAGATGCTGGTAGACACTGTACCGGGAACACCGGTTACGCCTACACCCGTAACACCGTCCACGCCCACTAAGCCGGGCATGCCTACGGTGCCTTCTCCTGCCAATCCGAGTCCTACCACTCCCGTGTTGCCTACGCCGGGCACGCCCTCTCCCACTTCACCGTTGAATCCGGGCGTACCCGCACCCACATCGCCATCCCCGGCCCAGCCGGTACCTGGCACGCCGGTGCCTGCGCCTGCTAATCCTACAATGCCCACTACCCCAACCACCCCGGCACCCACCACGCCTACAACGCCCACCCCGCCGGTGCGGCCTTAACAGCGTGATAGCATACAACGAAGAAAGGTATCCACAACCGGATACCTTTCTTTATTTACGTATAGTCAATGCCGTTATAACCACCCGTTGTACAGGGAGTGGATCAGGTTGGCCACCAGGCCGCTCCATCCTGTCTGGTGGCTGGCTCCCAGGCCATGGCCATCATCGCCATGGAAGTATTCATGGAAAAGAATGTAGTCACGGAAATGCGGGTCCTGCTGCAGTTTTTCGTAGTGGTTGAACACCGGCCGGCGCCCGTCCCCATCCCGCCGGAAAATGCTGATGAGGCGCTCTGTCAGCCCATCGGCGATCTCCCGCAGGGACATGAACTTACCGGAATGCGTGGGGTATTCCACGCGGAAGTCGTCACTGTAATAAGCATGAAAGCGGCGCAGGCTCATCACCATCAGGTAATTGATAGGAATCCACACCGGTCCCCGCCAGTTGGAGTTACCACCAAACATGTTACTATCGCTGTCCCCGGGCACATAGCGGATGCGCATTTTCTCCCCGTTGAACTTGTACTCATAAGGCTGGGTAAGGTGATACTTGGAAAGGGAGCGCACCCCATGCGGGCTGAGAAACTCGTCTTCATCCAGCACCCGGAGCAGGATGCGTTTCATGCGGTGCCCGCGCAATAAGCTGAGCAGGTGTTTTTCATCGGAACCTTCTTCATACCAACGAGATACCATGGCTGCCAGGTCGGGCCGGTGGCGGAGGAACCAGCTCATATGGGCGGTGAAGGCCGGCAATTGCTTCAGCCGCTCACTTTCCAATACCTGCACCGCAAACAGGGGCACCACGTTTGCAAGGCTGCGTGTGCGGAGGGTTTCAGGGGGCTTGCCGGCATAGCGCAGCTGGTCGTAGAAAAATTCATCTTCCTCGTCCCACAACGCTACAGACTGGCCGCCAATGCCCGCAATGGCGCCGGCAATGTACAGGAAGTGCTCAAAGAACTTTATGGCCATGGCGGTGTACACGTCATCTTCCCGCGCCAGCTCTATGGCCATGTGCAGCATGTTCAATGCAAAGGAGGCCATCCAGCCGGTGCCGTCTGCCTGCTCCAGCACTGCATCCGGAGGCAGGTGGGAATTGCGGTCAAACACGCCGATGTTATCCATGCCCAGGAAGCCGCCTTCAAAAATATTGAGCCCATCGGCATCCTTCCTGTTCACCCACCAGGTGAAATGGATGGTGAGTTTGTGAAAAATACCTTCCAGGAATTTACGGTCGCCGGAGCCGGTGGTGATCACTTCCCGGTGGTAGATCTCCATGGCGGCGCCGGCCATCACTGGCGGGTTGGTATCGTCAAACTCCCATTCGTAGGCGGGCAGTTTGCCGCTGGGGTGCATGTACCATTCTTTGGTAAGCAGGAGCAGCTGTTGTTTGGCGAATTCCACATCCACCAGGGCCAGGGTCTGGCAGTGAAAGGCCAGGTCCCACGAGGCGTACCAGGGAAACTCCCATTTGTCCGGCATGGAAATAACATCTGCATTGTGCAGGTGCAGCCAGTGGGAATTCCGGCCTTTATCGCGCCCGGGCGGCGGTGGCGGCATACCGGGATCGCCCATGATCCACTTATGCAGGTTGTAGTAATAGTATTGCTTGTTCCACAACATGCCGGATAGTGCCTGGCGCTGGATATTGCGCAGGTCATCATCCGGGATGTTATGTTGCAGGTCGTTATAAAAAATATCCGCTTCCAGCTGGCGGACAGCAAAGAGCGCATCAAACTGTGAAAAGTCCTGCTGGGAAGTGGTACCCAGTTGCAGGCGTATGGTATGCGACGCCCCCGCTTCCAGGTGCAGGTCGTAATGCAGGGCGGCCTTGGTGCCATACAGCTCAGGATTTACGGTGTGGGCACCATGCACCACATGCTCATTGATCCCGTCTTTATAATAAACGTCCTGTTCACCATACCCGTACAGGCGGTGGGTGTTGGTATCGTTATCACAGAAAAGCGCCACAGGCTGGCCGTCATACGTGCAGAAGCGGGTTGCAATCTTAGGATGAAGAATGCGAACCACGTTACCATGATCCTTGCCCAGGTGGGGCTTTCCCGGATCGTAACCCCAGGACCAGGTATTGCGAAACCAGAGCGTTGGCAACACGGACAGCGAAGCCGCCTGGGTGCTCCGGTTATGAATGGTAATGCGCACCAGGATATCATCTTCCGTGCGCTTGGCATATTCAGTGAATACATCAAAGTACGCATCCTGGTCAAAGATGCCGGTGTCCAGCAACTCGTATTCCGGCATGCTGCGGTCTCGGCGGCGGTTCTCTTCAATCAGCTGTTCGTAGGGGAATGCCTGCTGGGGGTACTTGTACAGCATTTTCATGTAGCTGTGGGTGGGCGTGCTATCCAGGTAGTAGTACAGCTCTTTTACATCTTCGCCGTGGTTGCCTTCCGCGTTATTGAGGCCATAGTATCTTTCTTTGAGGATGGGGTCTTTTTTGTTCCACAGTGCCAGGGCGAAGCAAAGCAGCTGCTTGTCGTCTGAAATGCCTGCTATGCCTTCTTCCCCCCAGCGGTAGGCGTAGCTGCGGGCCATGTCGTGGGTGGTATAGCTCCATGGGTCCTGGTTGGCGCTGTAGTCCTCCCGCACCGTTCCCCACTGCCGGTCTGACACATAAGGACCCCATTTCTTCCAGGCCGGGTCTTTAAGTCTTCGCTGTTCTTCGTTCATGTATGCTAATGTAACGAAAAAAGGTCTTAGGTATTAAGTCTTAGGTATTAAGTACCGGGTGTTGTGTTTTACGTAGTGGACTTTATGTTGGGGGCATGGACCTGAAGGTGAAATTTATTGGCACAAAAAAACCGCTCCCTGATGGAAGCGGTTTGTGGAACAAAACTATAACGTGTTGTTTGTTGTTTATCATTCTCCAAGCTGGCTAAACTTCGCCACGCTTGTTTTGATCACTGCGATCGTGCCGGTATCGTTGTCAAAAACGGAGTACCGGCCCTGCGCTTCGTGGGGTGGGTCGCCCAGGAAGCCGTTTCCGGGTTTCCACATGCCACCGGGTACGCGGGGCTCCCCTCGCCGCCCCAGGCCCAGAAATTGACGCCAGGCACAATACTACTATCTTTCTTTGCATAATCAAATACTGCGTCAAAAATATTTTGATAGTATTTGTCGCGGATAGTATTACGGTTGTAGTTGTTGCCATCCCGGGAAATGCCAAATGCTTCCGGTACCACGGGCTTTTTCAGTTGGCGGGCCATGGCCACGTGCCGGTCCAGGTAATGTTGGGCATAAGCCACGGAGGGACCAAAGGTGGAATCTGCCTTTGCGGGGTCGTAGATATTCCAGTTCTGCACCCAGGTGTGGATGGTGGCGTAGTCAATATGGCTGCTTTCATGATCAGCAGGCCTGCATGCGCTGGTGGCAAGGCGTTAACTTTTTTTACGCTGCCGCTCTTCCATGCGAAACTGTGTGATCACCAGCACAATGGCGGCTACCAGCCCGGCGGTATTGATGAGCAATGCCGGCCAGTGAAATTCCAGGAGGCAGAAGACCGTGAGGCCCAGTGCAATTACCACCAGCGCGTAGGTGAACATGGACGATACCAGCAGCTGCCTGTCCCTGGACAGGCGCCAGGTAAAGTACACGGCGGCGGCCCACACGGCCAGGCCGCTGAAGATCATTACGTAGGTGAGCGGCGGATACATCATGGGTGTCATATTAATCTTCTTTGCCGCTTTTATCGCCGGTAAACCACTGCTCCTTGTTTTTGAAAAGCACATTGAAAGTGGTCAGCGATCCGTAAATGCGGGTGATATATTGCTGGAGGTTTACCTTTTCTTCATCACTGAGCTGCTTGTGCGCGTTCAGTTGTTGTTCCAGCACGCGCAGGCGGTCCCTCAGCATCACGATCTTGTGGAAGAACACTTCAATGGGCACCTCTTTGGGTTTCTGGGTTTTGTCTTTGGGCTGCAGGATCATGGTGCCTCCCTCCCAGCGTTCGCCCAGGGGCACTATTTCCGAGATGCCGCCCCATTGGCGCAGGATCTTCAACAGGGAAATTTCCGCCTGCGATGCGGTTTCCACTTCGGTGCTGCGGTTTTCCGTGTACAGCGATTCCAGCAGTGGATCTGTTTTATCGACTTCCTGGATGCCGTGGTCCATAAAGGTGATCACGTATTGTGCGTATTTAAGTCCAATGATCACGCCGGGGCCCAGTTTGGCGTGTTGCACGCGGGAGCCGATGCCCAGAAAGAGTTCCTCCATGTAGTGGTTACGGGATTGGTGAATGAAGTGCCCAATTTAGTACTTCTCTCCCACAACCGGAAAAATCACTGCCTGGTAGGGCTGCAAAGTAAGCTGTATATTTTCCAACAACAGATCCGGTAAATTGTTGAGTACCGGCGTCGCTTCCACGGGTTCTGGCAGTGCGTAAGGCACCGTGTCTTTACTGAAGTTCATGACCACCAGTATGGCGGTTTTGTCCAGCCGGCGCGTGTAGGCATATACCTGCGGGTGGGCAGGGTCATGCAGGGTGTAATCCCCGTAAACCAGCACGGGGTGGGCTTTTCGTAGTTGTATAAGTTTACGGAAATAGTTTAAGACAGACTGCGGGTCTTTCTCCTGGGCGGCACGGTTTATCCAGTGGTAGTTGCCGTTCACCCTCAGCCACGGTGTACCGGTGGTAAAGCCGGCGTGCAGGCTGTTGTCCCACTGGAAAGGCGTGCGGCCGTTGTCGCGGGCGCTCAGCTTCATGTCTTCCAGGAAGGCCGCCACGTCTTCATTGCGGCCCTGCAGGTAGGTATACATCATGTGGGTTTCAATATCGCGGTAGTCTTCTATTTTTTCAAAGCGGATGTTGGTCATGCCCAGTTCATCGCCGGCATAAAAAATGGGTGTGGCGCGCATGCTGAGCAGGAAGGTGATGAGCATTTTGCACGATGCCACGTGAAAGGCCGGCGCGTCATTGCCCCAGCGGCTGACCATGCGGGGCTGGTCATGATTGCCCAGGTAGATGGTGCCCCAGCCGTCTTTCGCAAAGATGCTATCCCATTTGGAGTACACGCGCTTAAATGCCTCCAGCGTATAGCCTTTGGGGTCGGGGCGTTTAAACCCATTGGGCATATAGCCCAGGCTCATACCTTCAAAATGATAGAGCATGTTCAGCTCCTTGCGGGATTGCTGCACAAACAGCAATGCTTCTTCCGCGCGGATGCCCGGCGCTTCCGCCATGGTGACAACGTCAAAGTCTTTGAGCACGCGCGCATGCATTTCCTGCAAATAGTCATGCAGGTGGGGACCATGCGCGTAGTAGTAACTCCAGTCGCCATAATATTTATCCGCCAGCTCCTGCGGGGAAATGGGCATCAGTGGCTGTTCTTTGGCAATGAAGGAGATCACGTCCATGCGAAAGCCATCCACGCCTTTCCGGAACCAGAAGCGCATCATGTCATACACGGCCTGGCGTACGGCGGGATTTTCCCAGTTGAGATCCGGTTGTTTACGGGAAAAATAGTGGAGGTAATAAGCATTGGTGGCCTCATCGTAGGCCCAGGCATTGGCATCGGGATCAAAGAAACTGAAGCGGTGTGGTGGAGTGCCGTTTTCTGCGGGCCACCAGTGGTAAAAATCGCGGTAAGGATTATCCCGGGAGGCGCGGGAGGCAATGAACCAGGGATGTTCATCGCTGGTATGATTTACCACCAGGTCCATGATGAGCTTCATGCCGCGCTGGTGAAGGCCTGCCAGCAGCAGATCAAAGTCCGTCATGGTACCAAATTCCAGCATGATATCCTCGTAGTTGCTGATATCATAACCGTTGTCATCATTGGGCGAACTATAGACCGGGTTCAGCCAGATGAGGTCTACACCCAGGCTGGCCAGGTAGTCCAGTTGCTGGATGATCCCCGGCAGGTCGCCAATGCCATCTCCATTACTGTCTTTAAAACTCCGCGGGTAGATCTGGTAAATGACCGCTTGCTGCCACCAGTTGTTCATGTTGATTGAGTTGTCTTGAATCGCAGGTGCTGGGACTTAGGTCCTAGGTCTTAAGTCTTAGGTCTTAAGTCTTCCGCAATGCGTGTACCATGTTTTTCCAACTTGCCAGGTGATCATCATTTCGTCTTAAAAATGCCCAATACCTAATACCTAGGACCTAAGTCCCAGCACCTGCGATTCAAGACAATCCCTTCATACCACCGCCACCCTGGCCATATGCCTTACCGGGAAATTAACGGAGGCGGCGATGTAACAGCTATGGTGCGCTTTTTCATGAAGGGCATTGGCTTTATCTATCATGGAGGCATCCTGCACGGTAACGATGGGTTGCAGGGTTACCTCCGTAAAACGGCCGTCCTGGCCACTTTCCAGCATAGTACCTTCTGCATGGTCTTCATAAGCAGTCACCACTACCCCGTTCACCGCGCATAAATGCAGGTACCAGAGCATATGGCAGGTGCTCAGGGACGCCAGGAACATTTCTTCGGGATTGTACCGGGTGGCATCGCCCCGGAAATTAGGATCGGAGGAGCCCATGATCTCCGGCTTGCCTTCCACGTGAATAGTGTGATCGCGGCTGTAGGCAGTGTAAGCAGCCGTGCCGGAACCTTCATTGCCGGTCCAGTAAACGGAGGTTTTGTATTGATGTGTGTGTGACATGGCTGTAGAATGTAGTATGGTGGATGGGATTGTACAAGTGAGACGTACAATGCATCCTGAAGGTAATAAATCCTGCTGGTTTGTTTTGCAGGATGCCGGTGCAATATTTAGTTATTTACCGTAAGTTTATTGCCGGTTACGGACCGCCTTTTTTTCAACATTTTACTGCTTATTACTTAATACCCAACATTACATGCACGAAGAGCAACACCTCCGCAGTTCTGAATTTATCCGCGACGTCGTGATCGGCATGTCCGACGGGCTTACAGTACCCTTTGCACTGGCAGCCGGCCTCAGTGGCGCGGTACAGGGCGCCGGCATTGTGATCACCGCCGGGCTGGCGGAAATTGCAGCGGGCGCCATCGCCATGGGACTGGGCGGTTTCCTGGCCGCCCGCACGGAAGCAGATCACTACAAGTCTGAACTGAAGCGGGAGTACGACGAAGTGGAGCGGGTGCCCGAACAGGAAAAGAAAGAAGTGAAGGAAGTTTTTGCGGCCTTTGGCCTTTCCCCTGCACTGCAGGACCAGGTAGCCGATGAAATGGCGAAGGATAAGGACAAATGGGTAGACTTCATGATGCGCTATGAGCTGGGCCTGGAAAAGCCGGAAGAGAGCAGGGCCCGCCGGAGCGCTTTTACCATCGGGGCTTCCTACATCGTAGGCGGCATTATTCCGCTGTCTCCTTATTTCTTTGTGCAGCAGGCGGCCGATGGCCTGACCTATTCTGCTGCCGTGACCATCGTATGCCTGTTTGTTTTTGGCTATTTCAAGAGCAAGATGACCGGCCAGCCTGCGCTGAAAGGTGCGTTCAGCGTAGTGATGATAGGTGCCCTGGCTGCCGCTGCTGCATTTGGATTGGCAAGGCTGGTGCAAGGGCTGTGAGGGTGTACAGCGTACAGCGTACAACGTACAGCGTACAACGTGCTACGTACTGTTTCCCTGGTAACCGAAAACATAACGCTGTAACGGTTACGGTTATACTATATACATGTGACAGTTGTATAAACATGACAGATATCGTTTTCCCCACTGTAAACAAGTCTTAATTTTGCAACGTTTATAAGCAACGCCGCGTACGTTGTACGTTGTACGCTGTACGTTGTACAATTTTAATTTTATGCCCTACGACAAAGCTTTCTGGAGCCGCCTCCTTGTTTATATTGCCAAAAGTGTGACGGGCGTGGTGATCGTGTACCTGCTTTCCTGGCTGGTAAATTACAACGACCGGATCTGGTGCCTTATTTCTGTAATGCTGGTGCTATCGCCAGACGGGAAGGACGCCACTTCCCTGGCCATGAACCGCATTAAAGCCAATGCGGTGGGCGCCGCCGTAGGGTTTTTAGTACTGGCGGTGTACAACAGGTCTGATATTTATGCTATGTGCGTAGGCATAGCCCTTACGGTGGTAGCCTGCACCTTCCTGAAGCTGGAAGCCCCTACCCGCTCCGCCCTTGCCGCCACCATCATCATTCTCACTCATGAAGCCGGGCGCCACATCTGGGATACCGCCGTGGAAAGACTTATCTCCGTAATGGCCGGCTGTGTGCTGGGCCTCGTGATCACCCTCGTATTCCACTCCCGCTTCGTTACCCGCACCGTGGCAGGCATACATGACGATGCCTGAGCATTTCTCTGCGATAGATTAGTATTGAAAATAAATTATAGAAATTAATATATAGGAATGGCTGCAGCCCGCTGTGGGTGCGGTGTACAGGGTATTGACTTCTCGATAAATAGTATTATTTTTAGCCCCGATCGTAAAGGCACAACAACCAAAAGCCTGCGCCAACTACACCCTACATTTATGTTTTTAAAACACCGGCTTCTCTTTCTTCTAGGATGGATCTGCTACGGCGGTAGCCTTTTTGGGCAGTCGCCTGCCGCGGACAGCCTGCAGCGGGTGTTAAAATCGCATCCGCAGGCGGACACCGGCAGGGTGAACCTGCTCAACCAACTGGCCCGGCTGCTGGTAACCCAGGATGGGGAACTGGCGCAAAAGTATAGCAGTGAAGCGGTGGAGCTGGCCGGTAACCTGCACTACGACAAAGGCCGTGTGCTGGCCCTGCGCAACCAGGCCCTGGGCGAGAATTTCAAGGGAAACCTGGACCAGCAGATGGAGCTCACGGTACAGGCCCTCCAGATCGCGGAGCGCCTGAAGGATAAACAACTGATGGCCATCCTGCTCAATGATGAAGGCAATATTTACATAGAAGAAGCCAATGCAGACCGCGGCCTGCCCCTGCTCCTGCGCTCCCTGGAGCTGAAAAAGGAACTGAAAGAGAAAGCCGAAATTTCCAAGACCCTTAACAATATCGGCTCTGTATACCTGTCTGACAATATGCCCGACTCCGCGCTGTATTTCCTGCGCCAGTCGGAAGCCATAAAACTGGCCATGAACGATCATCGCGGGCTGGCCTATACCTATGAGAACATGGGCCTGGCCCACCGGCTGCTGGGTAATCATAACAACGCATTTGATTACCTGGATCTTTCCCGCAAGTACTACGAGGAAACCCACAACCTGCAGGGCCTTACCAAGATCTACCTGGACCTGGCACAAACCAGTGCCGTGCTGCGCAAGTTCAAAGAGGCCGACCGTTATTTTGTGGTTGCAGACAGTCTCAATGAAATTGTAAAGAACCCGAAAAATAAAATGATCGCTTACCAGGCCCACGCAGTGCTGGATTCCGCCCGGGGTGATTTTAAAAAGGCATTGGCGGATTATAAGGAATACGCCATGCTGAATACAGATTATTTCAATGTGCAGAAAGACCGCTACATGACCAATGCAGCGGAGAAATATGAATCGGAGAAAAAGCAACGCGAAAATGATGCCCTGCTACACCAGCAACAGGCACACCTGGCCACCATCCGCCACCAGCGCATGCTGGAAGTGAGCGGCCTGCTGGTACTGGTGGTCATCCTCGGCATCACCTTCCTGGTATTCCGCCTGAACCGCAAATTGAACCTGAAAAATGCAGAAAGCCTGGAGCAGAATAAGATCATCATAAGCCAGAATGAAAAACTGGAAAGCCTGGTGCAGGTGAAAGACCGCATTTTCAGCGTGATCTCCCACGACCTGCGCTCTCCCCTGGCCATCCTGGATGGCCTGCTTTTCCTGCTGCGCGATGAGAAGATCCCGCCGGAGCAATTCCGCCAGTACACCAATGAGCTGTGGCGCGATACCAAGAACACTTCTTATATGATGGACAACCTGCTGCAGTGGGCCAGCTCCCAGATGAAAGGCATCCGCCTGCAGGCAGACGACTTCGACCTCGTGGAAGCCCTGCACGAGGAGTTTGACCTGCTCTGCACCCTGTCCCGCCAGAAAGAAGTGCACCTGTTCAGTGAGCTGGAAGGCCCGCTGATGGTGTATGCGGACCAGGATATGATAAAACTGGTGCTGCGCAACCTGATCAGCAACGCGGTGAAATTTACCCCGGCCGGTGGCCATATCCGCATTTTTGCCACCCGGCACAAGGGGCTGGTAGAAGTATCTGTGGCAGACAATGGTACCGGCATCCCGGCTGCAGAACATGCTAAGATCTTTTCCCATATCTATTATTCCACCACCGGCACCCAGAATGAGAAAGGCTGCGGCCTGGGCCTGCCCCTGTCCAAGGAATTCATTGAGCGCAACAACGGCACCATCCGTTTTGTGAGCGAGGAAAACGTGGGCACCACCTTCACATTTACCATTCCCGTCAGCGAGGAAGAGGACATCAGGCCCCGCCACCTGGAGGCAAAACTGGCACAGACGAAGTAAACCGCCCTTTACCCCCACGCCGTTTGTCACTTTTTTTTTCAGATTCCCTGCTAAATCGTTTATTTTTGTTCCCAGAACGGAAACAATAAGGTTTTTTTATGCCTGGTTGATGACCGGGAACTGTGATACATGCTACGTTGCGTTGAACCGACAAACTTATGTGCCCCCTGGAAGCGCAACTACTTTCATGGAAGCCGGCGGAAACTACCACGACCGCTGTCACGAACCGATCATCCCCCATCAAGCCCGTCCCTAAGGAATTGTCATCATCTCGAAATGAAGAAACAAACGCACATGAGGAAGAATGTCTGGCTTTTACTATTCCTGCTAGTGGTAGCGGGAGGGAAAGCCATCGCCCAGGTTCAAAAGACCATTGACCAGCAGGTGTCCGGCCACCTGGCGGGGAAGCTGCTGGATGCCAAGACCAGCCAGCCCGTGGAGATGGCCTCCATTGCGCTGCTGCGTGCAGACTCCACGTTACTCACTGGTATGTACTCCGCCGCCGACGGCAGCTTTAAATTCAACAACGTGCCCCTGGGAAAAATGATCCTGCGGGTGAACTTTGTAGGTTATAAAACACTTTTTAAGACCATTTCCCTCTCCAAAGCCACTGCCACGGTAGATATGGGCGCGGTAAAACTGGAAAGCAATGTAAAATCACTGGCCGCCGTAACGGTGATCGCGGAGAAGCCCACTTTTACCATGGCCATTGACAAGCGCGTGTTCAACGTGGATAAGAACCTGGCCAGCGTGGGCGGTACCGCCACAGACGTGCTGAAACAGGTGCCTTCCGTAAACGTGGACATAGACGGGAACGTAACAGTGCGCAACGGCGCCCCTACCATCATGATCGATGGGCGCCCCACCACCCTTACCCTGGACCAGATCCCCGCGGATGCCATCCAGAGCATTGAAGTGGTGACTAACCCTTCTGCAAAATATGATGCGGAAGGCATGAGCGGCATCCTTAATATTATCCTGAAAAAAGATAAAAAGAACGGCGTGAACGGCCAGGTGCGTGGTGGGATCACTTCCCTGGGCAGCTACAATGGTGGCGTGGACTTTAACATGCGCCGGGGTAAGATCAACTGGTTCGTAAACTACAATGTGCGCAACCGCCGGGGCAGCAGCAAGGACGAGATCAACCGCACCAACCTGGGCCCCGATAGCCTCAGCTACCTGAAACAGAACAATGATGGCCACATCCGCCGCCTTTTCCAGTACGCCCGCGCCGGCATGGACTTTTTCCTGGATGAGCATAACACCTTCAGCATATCCGGCTCTGTGGTGAAAGGCAATTTTGATAATTACTACAACCAGCGCCTGATGGAATCCGACAGCCTGCACACGCCCCTGCGTTACGGCTCCGGTATCAATAACAGCCAGGATGGTTTCACCAACTACACCGGTGAATTTAACTACAAACACACTTTCATCAAAGAAGGCGAAGAACTGAGCGCTAATGTACAGTACAACCGGGCTAACTCCCATGATCATAACCAGTACAGCCTTGCTTACGTGAACCCGGACGGCACGCCCAGCTGGGACCCGCACCTGCCGGAGCTGCGCCATGGCGATGGATCTGGAAACACCACTTATTTCACCGCACAGGTGGATTACGTGAATCCCTTCAGCAGCCGCAACAAACTGGAAGCTGGCCTGCGTACCAACCGCCGCGTGTTCAACAACAACCTGTACACCTACGGCCTGGATCCCATTTCAAACGAATACGGTATAGACACCGCCCTGTCTAACGATTACCACTATACGGAAACCATCAATGCCGGTTATGTAAGCTTTACAGGCGGTACCCGCGGCAACTTCGGCTACCAGGCCGGCCTGCGCGCGGAGCAGTCTAATTACAACGGGGAGCTGATGAACATTAAAGCAGGTACTTATAAAGTGGATTATCCCATCAGCCTGTTTCCCAGCGTATTCCTGAGCCAGAAGCTGAAAGGCGATAATGAGTTCCAGCTGAATTACAGCCGCCGCATCCGCCGCCCCTGGTTCCTGGACCTGGTGCCTAACATCAGCTATGGTGGCCAGTCTGCCAGCCGTGGTAACCCACTGCTGAAGCCAGAATTCACCAATGCCTTTGAATTTTCCTACCTGAAGGATTTCCAGGGCAAGGCAAACCTGCTGGTGTCTATGTACTACCGCAATACCAACAACGCGATCACTACTTTCTACCAGGATACTACGCTGAACATTAACGGGTCTGACCAGCATGTGCTGCTCTCCTACCCGATCAATGCCAACAGCCGCAATTCTTTTGGCGCGGAATTTACCCTGCGCAACCAGATTACGAAATGGTGGGACATTACCACTAATGCTAACCTGGCCCACACCCAGATCGATGCCAGCAACAGCGGTGCGAACCTGAGCAACAGCGGCATTACCTGGTTTGGTAAGGTGAACAGCAACACCAAGCTGCCCTGGAACCTCACACTGCAGGTAAGCGCTAACTACAACTCAAAGGAAATACAGCCCCAGGGCGAGCGTAAGCCCATCTACACCGCAGATATGGGCCTGAAGAAAGATTTCCTGAAGAACAATGCAGCCTCCGTCTCCATAGGCCTGAATGACATCTTCAATACGAACCGTGATCTCACTTACACCTACACGGAGTACCAGGAACAGGACCGCTACCGCAAACAAGCCACCCGCGAACTGCGCGTGAACTTCTCCTGGCGCTTTGGTAAAATAGATACGGAGAAGAAAGACAAAGGCCGTGATAACCGCCATGGCGGAGGCGATGATGGTGGAGGTTATGGGAACTAAATTGTACAACGTACAGCGTACAACGTACAACGTAGTGCCTGCCGCGAATGATTGATGTGTGACGTTTGTAACGTTTTAATTAAGGAAGGTATAGAATGATGATAAGAAAAGCCGCGATCCGAAAGGATGCGGCTTTTTCTCTTTAATGAGGTCTGGTACGTTGTACGATTTTTAATACTCCACAAACAGCTCATGCGGGTAACACCACAGCCAGCGCTCTCCGGGCTGTGCGGAGATGATCACGGGATGTTTGGTGTGATGATAATGTTTGGTCATGTGCTGGTTAGGCGATTGGTCGCAGCACAGCGTGGCGCCACAGGTCTGGCAGGTGCGCAGGTGCACCCAGTCATCGCCGGTCTTAATGCATTCTTCGCACACCAGTTCTTTAGGGTGCTTGAGTAGGGTGATTTCTTTGATGTGATTGCAAACGTCCATAATAATATTTTAAGCAAAGGAATGTTATCACACGGGGCCGTACGTTGTACATTGTACGTTGTACGCTGTACGTTCTTTATACTTCCGCCAGGTACTTATGCACAAAGCTGATGGCCATGGAGCCCTCTCCCACGGCGGATGCTACGCGGTTCATGGCGCCGGCGCGCACATCGCCGGCGGCAAAGATGCCAGGGCAGCTGGTTTCCAGCAGGAAAGGATCGCGGGGCAGCTTCCAGTTCTTTTTGAACTGCTCGTAGTCACGCAGGTCACGGCCGGTTTCAATGAACGCTTTATCGTTGCGGATAATGTCCAGTTTTATCCAATCTGTGTAAGGGCGTGCGCCGATGAAGATGTACAAGGCAGATGCAGGGCGGGTTTCCACTGTGTTGGTATCGCAGTTCTTCAACACCAGCTCCTGCAGGTATTTATCACCGCAGGCTTTGATCACTTCCGTACAGGGCAGCACTTCAATGTTCTTTGTTTCCGCGATCTGCGTGATCAGGTAGGCGGACATGGTTTCTGAGAGGTTAGGCCGGCGGATCACCAGGTGCACGTTGCGGGCAAACTTGGAAAGGTACATGGCTGCCTGCCCCGCAGAGTTGCCCCCGCCAATCACGTATACGTCCTTATCCTTACATGCAGCGGCTTCCGTATTGGCGCCTCCATAATACACACCGGCGCCGGTAAACTGGTCTACCCCGTCCACTTCCAGTTTGCGGTAATCCACGCCGGTGGTGATCACCACGGCACGGCTGATCACCTGGCGCCCGTCTTCCAGGTGGATGGTCTTGTAGCCATCTTTCTGGGTGATGTCCTGCACGCTCAGGGGAGACAGGAACTCCGCACCCAGGCGGCTGGCCTGTGATACGGCGCGTCGCGTAAGATCGGCCCCGCTGAGGCCCGAGGGGAAGCCCAGGTAGTTCTCAATGCGGGAGCTGGTGCCCGCCTGCCCGCCCGGCGATTTGCGTTCTATGAGCAGGGTGTTCAGGCCTTCAGAAGCCCCGTACACTGCGGCTGCCAGGCCTGCCGGGCCAGCCCCGATGATCACCACATCGTAAATATCTTTTTTCACATCCGGGTTCAGGCCCGTGTGCGATGCCACTTCCAGGATGCTGGGCTGGCGCAGCAGGCTGCCGTCTTCCAACACCAGCACGGGCAGGTCATCGGGTTGCAGCTTATTGCGTTCCAGGATCTCTTTTCCATCCGGCCCGCGCTCCACATCTATCCAGCGGTAAGGAATGAGATTGCCCGCCAGGAAATCTTTCAGTTCGTGCGATTTTGGGGAGAACTGGTAGCCCACCAGCTTTATGCCTTTGAATGCCGGCACATAGTGCGCCAGCCAGTCGTCCAGCATATCGCGCAGTACCGGGTAAAGCCGCTCCTCCGGCGGATTCCAGGGCTTCATAAGGTAATAATCCAGGCGCACATCATTGATGGCTTTAATGGCCGCATTGGTATCTGAATAGGCGGTGAGCAGCACCCGTTTGGCATCGGGGAAGATGGTAATGGCCTGCTCCAGGAAGTCTACGCCTTCCATCTCCGGCATGCGCTGGTCGCACAGGAAAAGGGCCACGCTTTCGCCGGCATTTTTGAGCTGCGCCAGGCTTTCCAAAGCCTCCTTTGCTGCAGTGGTGCTGATGATACGGAACTCCCGCCCGTACTCGGATTTCAGGTCGCGCCCCAATGCCCGCAATACCTGCGGGTCATCGTCTATGGCAAATATGATCGGTTTGTTCATGGTTGAAATTTGTACAGCGTACAATGTACAACGTACAACGTACGCTCCCTGTTTCTACAGGGATGCTTAAAAAAATGCTTCGCTATCCTCCACAATTACGTTGTACGTTGTACACTGTACATGGTACAATTTCCTCATCCCTGCACCGGCAGGCACACCACAAACGCGGTTCCTTCGGGAGAAGTATGCATCTTGATGGTGCCATGGTGCTGGCGGATGATCTTTTGGACGGTTTCCAGGCCCATGCCGGTGCCTTTGCCCATTTCCTTGGTGGTAAAGAAGGGATCAAAGATGCGGCTTTGTATTTCCCTGGGAATGCCGGGGCCATTGTCTGCCACCGTCACCTCCACATACGCACGGTCTCTACGGGTGGTGATGGTCAGCGTGCCTTTGCCATTTACCTCCATGGCATCGAGGGCGTTGTCTATCAGGTTGGTCCATACCTGGTTCATTTCACCGGGCATGATGCTGATCTGGGGCACATCGGCCCCGAAGTTTTCTATTACTTCTATTTTGAACTTGCGGATCTTGAACCCCATGATCACCAGGGTGTTGCGGATGCCGGGGTGAATATCCGTCATGGTCTTGCCCTGGTCCCGGTCCATGTGGGTGAATACTTTTACAGAGCTTACCAGGTTGGCAATACGGTTAGACGATTCCGCAATGTCTTCTACCATCTTTTCAGTCACCAGGTTGGCGTGCAGCCAGTTGAACATGGACGAGGAAAAGGTGCGGGGAATGTGCCGGTCCAGGCGGTCCAGGTCTTCCTGGCAAATGCCAAATTCCACGAGGGTTTCGGCAATGTCAGTGGCATTGTCCACGTTGCGTTCCTCCATCCAGTCAGTAAGTCGTTCTTCTTCTTTCATGCGCTGCGTGAGTGTCAGTTGCTGGTGTTTGCGTTCTGCTATCATGGGGAAGAACAGGTCGCTCACGGCGTCTACATCTTCCGGTTCCATGTGGATGCTCATGACTTCCTTAAAGCGGTCTGGCACCAGTTTCAGGTGCTGGCGCAGGGTCATGGCATCCCGGAGAATGGCGGCTGCCGGGTTATTGAGCTCATGGGCCAGGCCGGCGGAAAGCTTGCCCAGGGCCAGCATTTTTTCATTCTGCTGCATCAGCACGGAAAAGTCGCGCACCCGGTTGGTCATAACATGTACCAGTGCCTGGGTAAGCTCAAAATTATGAGTAATGAGGTCGCGGATGCGCTCCCTGGGCAGGCTCATGATCTGTGCATCTTCCGTGATCTCGCCATACATGCTGGCAAAGTGGGCGCGGGAATAAGGCAGGTAGCCGGTGATCTCGCCGGGGAGGACCGTGCTGAAATCGCGGCGGAGGCCTTCCTGTACAGAATAGAGCACCATGCGGCCCTGGCGGAATACATGGGTGCCTGCTATCACTTCGCCGGGTTTTACAACAAATTCTCCGGCCGCCAGCAAGCGGTGCTCACTGTTGTCAATGAGCCACTGCAGCTGGTCTGCCGGTACCTCGCTGAGCGGGTCCAGGGAAGAGAGCCATGCGGTGGTGACGGGGAGCATTTCCATTGTTGCCGGTTTGTGTTAAGATACTGAGAATGTGGCACAAGTACGATGAAAAATGCGGGACAATGGTTGAAAAAATAGTTAACATTCTTGTACAAATGCATGCAGCAGGCATCCTGCATTGAAATTGGAAATCAAGGGCCGGGAATTGTGTTAACTCCCTTTCTCTTCCTGCCGCACCGGCAGCAACAACTGGAACTTTGCGCCTTCCCCTTCCTTACTCTGCGCGGTGATCAGGCCATTGTGCTTGGTGATGATCTTGCGTGCCACGGCCAGGCCTATGCCCGTACCGTCATAGTCTTTCGTGTGCAGGCGCTGGAACAACGTAAAGATCTTTTCCACGTATTTTTCATCAAAGCCAATACCGTTGTCCAGAACGGTGATCAGGCACCAGGCGCCGTTCCTGGAGGCAGGCGAGTGGAAGTTCTTGCCCGATACCCGCCGGCCTGTAATGCGGATCACGGGTGGTTTTTCGGGGTGGGAAAATTTCAACGCGTTGCTGATCAGGTTCTGGAACACCTGGCGCATCTGGCCGGGAATGACTTCTATTTCCGGCAATGGATCAACCTCCACCACCGCCTGTTTTTCGACGATGGCCAGCTCCAGGTCTGAAAGTATTTCCCTGATCAGTTTATTGAGGTCCGTATGCTCATAATAATCATACACGCTGATCTTGGAGAATGCCAGCAGGTCGTCTATGAGGCGCATCATCCGGGTGCTGGAGCGGATAATACGGTCCATGTAATCCAGTGCCCTGGCGTCCAGGTGCTGCAGGTGCTTGTCCTTGAGCATGTGGCTGAACATGCTGATCTTGCGCAATGGCTCTTTCAGGTCGTGGGAGGCTACGTAAGCATAGTGTTGCAGCTCCATGTTACTTTGCTCCAGCTGGTCGTTGCTGATCTGCAAGGCCCGGGTGCGTTCCTGTACGCGGGTTTCCAGGATCTGGTTGGCTTGCTTTTGCTCGTCTATATCAATATTGGTGCACACCCACAATTGCACGTTATCCTGTTCATCCTTGCGGGCATTGGCCCGTAGCAGGAACCAGGCATAGTTGCCGTTGGCATTGCGCATGCGCAATTCGCGGGAGAAGTCTTCCTTATGCTCAAAAGCGTACTGCCAGTGCCTTTCCAGGTCTTCCACGTCATCCGGGTGTACAAAGCGGCTCCAGTCTGGCACTACCCCTTCCTGCAGGTGCAGGCCGGTGAAGTCGGTGAACTGGTGGTTGATATAAGTGAGCACGCCGGCTGGTGTGAGGGTCCACACGATGAGGGGCATGGACTCCGCGATGAAGCGTTTCTCTTCCCCGCTGGTCTGGGCTTCTTCTTCGGCGCGGGTCAGCTCGCGGGTGCGCTCCATCACTTTGGTTTCCAGCGCAGCATTGAGCTTTTTCATGTTCTCGCGGGCCACTACCAGTTCATTGTAGTTCTGGCGCAGGCGTTCCTCACTTTCCTTTTTCCCTGTAATGTCCGTATAGGTAGCCACCAGGCCATCCTCCATCTTCACCGCCACCACGGAGTACCAACGGGTGGCCCCGTTGTGGTCTACCGGCAGTTCATGTTGCAGTACTTCCCCGGTGTTTACCGTGTGAGTATATTGGGCAAACAGGTCATGGGCGCCCAGGTGGGCAAAGTGTTGCAGCATGCGCTGGTGCAGCGCATCGGCTTTGGGCTTTTGCAGCACCGCGGTGGCCGCATCATTGGCCGTGATGAGCTCCAGGTCTGTAATTTTGTGGTCCTGGCCCCGCAGCGCGCGGAAGGCCAGGATGGCGCTCTGGCTGGAGTTAAAAATACCTTTCAGTATATTATCCAGGCGCTTGATGGGCGAGATATCCACGAAGGTGATCACTACCCCATCTGTACCCTTGTCTTGCCGTACATAAGGCAGGATGCGCACCAGCATTACCTCCCCGTTTTGCAGGGTCACCTCTTTTTCCACGATCCCGCCATTGTGCAGCACTTGTTGTGCATCCTGCACCAGGCTGTCATCTTTAATATTGGTAGAGATGTGCGAGATGGGGCGGCCTATGTCAGACTCAATGAGGTTAATGAGGTGCACGGCGGCAGGGTTGAACTTGCGGATATGCATGTCTGCATCGAGGAAGAGCTGGCCTATGTTGGTGCTGAGGAAGTAATTATTCAGGTCGTCATTGAGCGCCGCCAGTTCCCGTATTTTAAGCTGGTGCTCTGTGTTGAGGGTATGCAATTCTTCATTGAGTGATTGCAGCTCTTCGTTAGAGCTTTGCAGTTCTTCATTGGCGGAGAGCAGCTCTTCATTGGAGCTTTGCAGTTCTTCGTTGGCCGCTTCATAGCCTTCCATCACGGTTTTCAGGCTTTCCCTGGTTTCGTTCAGTTCCGTTTCCAGCGCCAGGAGCTGGCGGCTACTCTCTGAATGCGTGACGTTAGAAAAATCAATGGTGCCCGTATTGTGCCCGTTCACGGCTTCACGGCCCTCCCCCAGGAGGATAAACGTATAATTGCTACCACTGGCACCACCGGGTAGCGGATCTACGACGATGCTTACCAGTTGTTCGTCATCTTCCCTGCGGATCTTTACCCGTGGCAGGGAGATCTTTTGCTGTTCTTTCCAGGCCTTGCGGATGGCGGCGTTCAGCGCTACGGAGAGGTCCGGCCCTACCATTTTTAACAGGTTCAGTTGCAGTTTTTTATCAGGCAGGGAAAGGTAACGGTTGAAGTTGCCTACCGCTTCGCGCAATTCATAATTCTGGTCTATGTAAAGGCCTGCAAAGCCGGCATCTTCTATCAGGGCGGTCTTAAAATCATCCAGGAGGTCCTGTGCAGCGCGGGTGTAACCAATAGCCGTTTGCGCAGGCCTGGCGGCCGGCAGTTTTATCAGTGTAGCCTGTGCAGGGCCCAGGGTATTTTCCTGGTGATAACCTTTGAGGGAGGCGTTTTTCCGGTAGATCTTCCACTTCGTGCTCACGTCTTCCAGCCCGGCGCGTATGCCGTCTACATTTTCACTGCTGCCCAGCATCAGGTAACCACCGGTCAGCAGGCCAAAATGCAGGGCCGACAATACTTTGTGCTGCAGGGGAATGCCCATGTAAATAAGCATGTTCCGGCAGGTGACCAGGTCGTTGCGGATGAAGGGCGGGTCGCGGAGAATATTGTGCCGCGCAAATACGATCTGCTTCCGGATGCGGGGAGTCACCGTGTACTTATTGCCGTCCTGTACAAAATATTTGGTCAGCAGGCCCGGGGGAATGTCCTTCACCTGTTCCGCCGTGTACACCCCTCTGCCGGCAGTTTCCACGGCATCTTTGTCTACATCGGTGGCAAATATTTTGACCTCGGGAGAGCGCCCGTTCTTATGCAGGTATTTATCCAGCAGCATGGCAATGGAATAGGCTTCCTCGCCGGTGCTGCAGGCGGCCACCCACACCTTTACTATTTCATGATCTGCCTTGTTGCGGACGATGGTGGGGAATACATCATTGTACAGGGCGTCAAAAGCAGCAGGGTCGCGGAAAAAGCCGGTTACGTGGATGAGAAAATCCTTGTACAGCTGCTTACATTCTTCAGGGTGGGTTCGCAGGTACTCCACGTAGGAGCTCAGGTCCTTGAACTCACCCAGGGTCATGCGGCGCACCAGGCGGCGGATGAGGGTGGGCGGTTTGTAAAACTGGAAGTCGTGCCCGCACTGTTTCAGCACCAGGGCATATACTTCTTTCAGCAGCTCGTCCCTTATTTGGGCGGTGTTGACTACATATGCAGGCAGGTCGGAAATATAGTTGTGAATTTCTTCCGGCATCTGTTCCGGTGGCAGGGTGTAGTCTGCGGAGCCAGAGCCGATCACACTGTTAGGCATGCCATTAAAACGCGCGGTGGTGGGGTCCTGTACAAACACAATGCCCCCGGCTTCTTTCACTGCCAGGGCGCCTTTGGTGCCATCTGTACCGGTGCCGGAAAGGATCACGGCAATGCCCAGCGGGCCCTGGTCTTTGGCAAGGCTGTGCAGGAAAATATCAACGGCGGTGTTAGGCACCTTTTCGCCGGTCTTCTGCGCCAGCTGCAGGCGCCCCTCCGCAATGGTCATCATCTTATTGTTCGGGATCACGTACACGCAGTCACGCTCCACCGGCATATCATGCGCGGCTTCCTTCACCTGCATGTAGGTATGCTTTGCCAGCAGTTCCACCAGCAGGCTTTTAAAATCAGACGACAAATGCTGAATGACTACAAAACTCAGGTGGCTGTTTTCCGGCATGTTGTCGAAAAAGGCATGGATAGCCTCCAGTCCCCCGGCAGAGGCGCCGATGGCCACTATGTACGTATCTTTTGTTTGTTGTTTTTTCTTCATGCCGGATGTTCTTTCCTGGTGTTGCCACCCGCTAAAAGAGTGCCGCGGATGGCGCTGCCCGGCAAATACGCTCCCGCAAAAGGATGGGGCAAACGTTACAGTAGTGCATCGCAGCCTAAAATAAATTCATGGATTGGGAACAGGGTCAAGCCCGGCATGCATGGAAGAGTACGGGAAAAAGTGTGGAATATTTGGGACGATGCAAAGCATTTAAAATGCTTTACATCGTTAAATGTTTTGCATCGCTGGCAGCAAGATGAAAAAGCTGGCTCCTTCCCCGGGGATGCCTTCTGCCAGGATAGCGCCCCGGTGGCGTTCTACGATCTTTTTGCAGATAGAAAGGCCCAGGCCCGTGCCGGGATAATCACTTTTGCCATGCAGGCGCTGGAACACTTCAAAGATGCGCTCCGCATAGGTTTGCTCGAAACCAATCCCATTATCCTTCACCTGTATGCGGTACCAGGTGTGGTGCTCATCCAGCAGGTACTTCAGCTTTTCTTCATGGGTGAGCGCCCGTGCGGAAAGATGGATATCCGGCGTTCTTTCGTGATGGCGGAATTTCAGTGCATTGCCGATGATGTTGATGAACAATTGCTCCAGCTGTATGCTGCGGCCCTGTATTTCCGGCAGGTGCGCAGCGCGGATAAGGGCGCCCGTTTCGCGGATAGGAATTTCCAGGTCGTTGAGCACGTGCTGGATGGTAGTGTTGAGGTCTACTTTTTCCAGCGGTATATCGCGGGTAGCAACGCGGGAAAGTTGCAACAGGTCGTCAATGAGGCGGCGCATATTGCCGGCGGCATTGGTCATGCGTTCTATATATTGCGCACCATCTGCGCCCAGTACGTCTTTGAACTTCACCTGCAGGCGGTCACTGAAGGTAAGTATCTTGCGGAGCGGCTCCTGCAGGTCGTGCGAGGCTACGTAGGCAAACTGTTCCAGCTCTTTATTGCTGCGGGCCAGGTCCAGCACGTACTTGTCGCGCTCCCGCTCCAGGCGTTTCATTTCCGTGATGTCACGGATAACGCCCAGCATTTTTTCTTCCCCGGTTTTTTCATCTGTGCAGTACATGCCTTTTGACACGAGGTGTTTGCGCTTGCCGTGGATGTCGATGATATCGTACTCCGCTTCATAGCCCTGTTTTTCCTTGCGGGCCCTGTCCAGTGTTTCATACAGTGCGGGTGCAAAGCTGGGGTCGGGGAAGCGCAGGAAAAATTCCGCGGAAGGTTTCTCCGGGCAGGCGGCCGCATTCTCATAGCCCAGGATGCGGTACAGGCCTTCAGACCAGATGCTTTCCCGGGTACGCGGGTCCCAGCTGAAGCTACCGAATTGCAGGAGGGTTTCCGTGGTTTGGATAAGGGCTAGCAGGTTATTTACGTCGGCTGCTTTCATGCCGTCCGCCGTTTTGGGCAGTACCTGGAAGGTCCATAATAAACCGGGGGCATCTTTTGCGTTCGGGATGAAGGAGCGTGCGCTGATCAGCAAAGGGGTAAGCGCGGGCGTTACGCCATGTATGGTGAACTGGATATTGGCTTTATCGGTGGTGGCCTGCAGGTGCTCCCGGATGGCTTGTATCGTCCATTCGCCCAGGAGGCCGGGTACCAGCAGGTTTTGTTCCATGGCTTGCTGCAGGGGCTTTCCAAAGAGGCCCACGGTCTGGTTATTGGCTGCCAGGATCCTGCCATCCAGACTAGAGATCAACGCGGCATGCGGGTATGCATTCAGCGTGGCTTGTAGCAGTGGTTCGGTAGCAAGGTGCTTCATGTACGAAGAAAGGATGAATGGGATGTGAGAAAAACGGGTAGCGGCTAGGCCCTGGGCTGGGCCTGTCCGCCATAGAACGCGGCGCCCTGCAGGGCGGTCTTATCGTTGTCGATCACGTGCAGGGGCGCGGTTTCCAGCAGTTCAAACAGGCGATCCCCATCGCGGTAGTGCTGGTAGAAAGTGGGGGATTTCAGCAGGGGCAGTATCTTGGGTGGTATGCCACCTCCCAGGAATATACCGCCGGTGGCTTTCATTTTCAGCATCAGGTTACTGGTTTCGCGGGCCAGGTATTTTACAAACAGGGTCATGGTTTGCGTGGCGATGGCAGCCTTGTTCTCCACGGCCGCAATGCTGATCACGGCTGCATCGTCCTGGGTGGTGAAAGCCTCTGCCATCCAGGTGGGCACTTCCACCTGTTCCACCTCTTTGAGATAGTTGAAAATATTGAGAATGCCCATGCCGGACACCAGGTGTTCCCAGCTCACCACCGGCACCTTGGTGCGCAGGTAGTTATGCAGAGCCACGTCCTGTGCGCTGCGGGGCGAAAAATCACTGTGGCCGCCTTCTGTGGCAAAGGGAAAATAACGTTCCCCATCATAATACAGGCCGGCTTCTCCCAGGCCGGTGCCGGGGGCAATGATGGCCATGTTGCCTTTGATGGTCACATCGCCTTTATGGAGGGTTACCAGGTCATCGCCCTGGAGGGTGGCCAGGCCGTAGGCGGTGGCTTCCAGGTCATTGATCAGGTATACATTTTTGATGCCGGTGGCTTCTGCAATGGCTGCCTCGCTGATCTCCATGGGCAGGTTGGTAATGGCGGCCTTGCCGTGCATCACCGGTCCTGCTACGCCCACGCTGATGCGGTCAGGCATGCGGTCGGGGTATTGCTCATGAAAAGCCTTGATCAGCTGACTTAAGGAATTATACTGTGCGGAGTGGTACGTGGCTTGCTGGAGCAGGGTAAGCGCGCCTCCATTCACTTCATACAGCGCCAGGTTTGTCTTGGTGCCGCCCAGGTCCCCGGCCAGCACGCAGCATGCGGGAAACGCCGGGTTGCTGTTGCGGGCAAAGGTGGGAAGATACATTGCTTGGTTGTCTGTTGCCATACTGTTGAATTAAAATTGTCCCAGGTCTTAATTCCCGCAAAGTAAGCCATGCGGCTGCTTTATCCAAATAAGTGGCGCCCGCTATGGGTATTTTTACATGGAATACACGTACTCCCACCAGCGGTTAATATGAGAGGCGGAAGGCAGTGCACCGCACGCTCCGGGGCGGGGCAGCCAGAGCACTATATCGTCCGGCGCGGCCGCCAGCAGGCGTTCTACGGGCTCCCGCCAGGGATGCAGGGCCAGGTTGTAGGTGCCCCAGTGTACGGGCAGCATCACTTTGCCGCGCAGGGCGGCGTGGGCGCGCAGGGCGTTGTCCGGGCCCATATGGATATCAGGCCAGCCATCACCATAGGCCCCTATTTCCAGGATGGTGAGGTCAAACGGGCCGTAGGTGTTGCCTATTTCTTCAAAGCCGGGCCACCAGCCGCTGTCGCCGCCAAAATACACTTTGTGATGCCGGCCGGTGATCACCCACGAGGTCCAGAGGGTGGTATTGCGGTCGCGCAGGCCACGGCCGGAAAAGTGGCGGGTGGGTAAGGCGGTAAGGGTACAGGTCTCATCCAGCACCAGGCTATCACCCCAGTTAAAGACCCGCCATTGCTCGGGGGATACGCCCCATTTGCGCAGGTGGCCTTCCACCCCCAGCGGACAGTAGAAAGTATAGCCTTTGGCCCCCAGCTTCCTGATCACTTGTTCATCCAGGTGATCGTAGTGATCGTGGGTGAGCAGCACACCGTCCAGTGGGGGCAGGTGGTCTATGCTTACCGGTATTTCAAAGAAGCGCTTAGGCCCCATGAATGAAAACGGCGATGCCCGCATGGCCCACACGGGATCTGTCAGGAAACGTTTACCGGCCACTTCGAGTAAAATGGTGGTGTGCCCCAGCCAGGTGAGGCGGATCTCGTCTTCCTTTGGATTATCGTAGGCCAGCAGGTCAAACGTGAAAGGGCCGGGTGCTTTTGCAGGTTCCCGGTCGTTTTTTACCGTCATAAATTTCCACATGGTGGACCAGAACATGCCTGGCGAGGAAACGGTGGTTGGCACCGGGTTTTCGTAGTGTGTCATGCAGTAGTGATTAGCAATGGTGTGGCGGTATCAGTGGTTGCTGAGTACTGCCAGCAGTTCGTAACTATAATCATGGCTGTCTGCCAGCTGGCTATGGCGCGGTGTCCTGAGCACTTTGACCTGCTGCAGGTGGCCCGGCACAAAGGTGAATTTCCTGATCTCCTCCGGCAATGGTTGCCAGTGTGTTTGCGCATCCGGCGGCACTTTGCTGAAGGCCACCTGGAGGCACTCCCGTTGCTGTCCTTTACGATCGGTGCAGGTGGTTTTTTGTGGATGCACCCACATGACCAGCACCCTGGGGTGCGCATCCGGCTTGCGCTGTTCATGGAGTACCAGGCCCAGGGTGCCATACCCCTTGCCAAGGTAATGCAGTGTGTGCTGCCGGCGGAGAAATACCATGGTATCCGGGCTGGCCTGCGCTACATCCACGGTTTTGAGCACCATGCTGATGGTGTCGCCATGTTGCAGCCAGGGACCGGCTTCTATGATCTCGGGAAAGTAATTGAGGTAATCAGTGCTCAGCTCCGCATCGCCGGTGGCATGGAGAGTAAGCCCTATGAGCATACCGGGACTGGATGCGGCGGGCAGTGTGTCACTGGCATAGAACATATCGCCCCCGTGCACTTCCTGCGATACAGCGGACGTGCCGCTGGTATCGGTGCCGGCGGAGCCGGTATTGGGGTGTTGATTACAGGCGGTGAGCAGGGTGGCGGCCAGGGCCCAGCGGATGGAAGCATGCATAGACAAGAAGTTTCAAGGTTCAAAGGAGGCCCTGGTGCAGGTTGCAGTAAACAGTTCCTGCACCAGGGAAATCCAATTTCCAGGTTTCAAGGGAATCCAGGCTCCAGGTAAATTCCATATTCCCCGGGGACATCACCCGCCCAATTTCCAGGCCGAAGTGTATAACATCCCGCAAAGAACGCGCCCCCTAGTTCAATGATGCATCGCTAAAAGTATCACCCTGGCGCAGGTCGCCGGTGGTGAAGCCTTTTTTGAACCAGTACATGCGCTGCGCGGAAGTGCCGTGGGTGAAGGCGTCCGGCACTACGTAACCCTGGGCTTCCTTTTGCAGGCGGTCGTCGCCCACGGCGCTGGCCGCGTTGAGGGCCGATTCAATGTCGCCGGCTTCCAGGATGGTGTCCATGCGCTCCGCATGGTTAGCCCACACGCCGGCCAGGAAATCGGCCTGCAGCTCCAGTTTTACGGACAGCTTATTGTATTCTGCTTCGCTCATGCGGCCGCGGGCGCGGTCCATTTTTGCAGAGATGCCCAGCAGGTTCTGCACGTGGTGGCCCACTTCATGGGCTATTACATAAGCCATAGCAAAGTCGCCATTCACATGGAACTTGTCGCGCATTTCATCAAAGAATTCGGTGTCCAGGTATACTTTATGATCGCCGGGGCAATAAAAAGGCCCAGTGGCTGATTCTGCCATGCCGCAGGCGCTGCTCACAGAGCCGTTGAAGAGGTGAAGCTTGGGCTCTTCGTAGGTTTTGTTCATGTTGTTGAAGATGTCGTGCCACACATCTTCCGTGCTGGCCAGCACTACGGAGGAGAAGCGCTTGTTCACATCGGAGTAGTCGGTCACCTGGTGGGTATCGTCAGGGCCGGCCTGCTGGGTGCCTTGTTGCTGCACCTGTTGCAATACGGTAGCGGGGTTTTGCTTGAAAAGCAGCGCCAGTACAATGATCACCACGGTGCCAATGCCACCGCCTATCACCATACGGCCACCGCCGCCACCACCGGAGCCTTCTTCCACGTTATCACTTGTACGCCTGTTTTGCCAACGCATAGAATGAGGATTTTTGTCATTTTGAGAGATGATGTAAAAATGAGGTTTTTCTTTGTATTTTTTTACCCCTCCCCTTCCCCATTTTCACCGGCAGGATGACTGGAAATAGCCGAAATCAAGTTGCCCCGGGCAGGGATGCAGGTTAGGTTTGCAGTATTAAATGACTGTGAGCCATGACTAAAAAGTTAAAACCCTGGCACCTCCTGGCTGTTTGGGTCCTGCAATTTGTGGTATGGAACTGGGAGTATGTGATCTGCGACGTAGTGACCAATTTCATCTGACAATGGGGTAAGCCCCTGCCGGGAGCTGGAGCGTGGACATGGACACGGCTCTGATAACGCAGGCCCCGGACCGGAAGTTGGCCCCCAAAAAACGCCGCCTCAAACATATGCAGCAAGCTTCCCTGGTATGGGCCGCTGAGAAATGGCCGGCCACAGAACTATTCCAGTTCTTCACCACCGCAGACGGGTACCTGGCCACCGGGCATATGACCGGGCTGGTAAACGCCACGCCTTTTGCATTGGAATACAAGATCAGTCTCAATCCCCATTGGGTCATAACGGCGGCGCATATACGTTCCCTGACCAATGTGCAGCAAACCATCGGCCTGCATCACAACGGGCAGGGTCAGTGGGAAGACGCAGACGGCCATCTGCTATCCCGCCTGCAGGGCTGTATGGATGTTGATATTTCCCTCACTCCTTTTACCAACACGTTGCCCATCCGCCGCCTGCACTGGCAGGAAGGCGTGCCCCAGGTCATCGACGTGGTGTACATCGATGTGCCTTCGTTCAAAGTGGAACACGTGCGCCAGCGCTATACCGCACTGCGCAAAGGCGTGTTCCTGTATGAGAACATGACGAATGATTTTAAAGCGGAACTGAATGTGGATGAACATGGCCTGGTGATCCACTACCCGGGTGTGTATGCGAGAGTGTTTGCAGAGGTGGTGAAGGATTGAGGGACGACAGCCCGGCTATTTAAAGGGCAATAGGCTCGGCGCGCGCAGTGCGGAGATGTCAAACCGCAGGTCCACTACCGTGGTAACCTCTACAAAGAAATGCGGCACGCCCGGCGGCGCACTGGGGTAGTAATTACCCGAGAAGGAAAGCGTGTTCAAAGAAAGATTTTCATTACGGACCGTGCAGGTAAGCCCCAGCCGGCTTTGCAGGTGGCTGGTAAACAAAGGATCTCTTTTATCATCCAGCTGCGACACCTGCAGGATGGTGGAAAGATTGAACTTGAAGCCATACAGCTTGAACGGTGTATACCACACCGTTTCAGACTTGAAGTTGAGGCGCTGGTAGCCATTCAGCGTGGTGCGCTTGTAACCAAAGATGCCGTTATCGTTATTGATGTTGAGCGGTTTGTAAAAGTATGGGTCCGGGCAGGTCAGGTAGTCGGCGGAGATGAACTGGCGGAAGCGGCTGCCCCGGTACGTGAAGAGGCGGCTGTAAAAGTCCATGCGGGCATGGATCACCGCGTCTTCAGAGGTGTTGCGGCCCCAGAAACTGCCAATGCCGAAAGAAGGATTGAAGAGGTCCTGGTGTTTGTTCACCCAGAAGCGGTTGCCTTCAATGGCCGTGTAGAGGCGGCGGCGCTCTATCCACGTTTCCCAGCCGGTGGTGCCTTTGACCTGGTAACCGGCGGGAATATCCTCCGTGCGGCCAAAGCCAAAGAAGTGGTGGGTTTTGAAGAAGTTCTGCTTAAATACCGAGACCTGCGCCAGGTAATAACGCCGGTTGTTGTACACGGGGTCGTCTTTAAAAGCAGGCTGCTGGGGCGTTTCCAGGAAGAAGAGGTTGTAATGCCGCAGCAGGATGGCCACGCTGGGCCGGCGGGTTTCTGTACCATTGTCGCTGAACTGCTGGCGGAAGTTGTAACCTATCCAGCCATCCAGCGTATTGTATTCATATTTGCGGAAAAGACTGTCTGCATAGCCCCATTTGTTGATGGAGTGATTAAGGCTGAAAGTAAGACCACCGGCCACCCGTGCCGTGGGGCGGTACAAGGGGCGGTTCAGGCTTACATAATAAGATCCCTCGTACACGTTGGTGTCCAGCGGCATGTAGGTATTGAGCATACTGTAGCCAATGGACCCGTCTATAAAAGTGCCCAGTATATTGTACTTGGTATACCGCACCAGGGAGCCAAACTGCGGATGGTAGCTGCTTTTCCACAAACCGCCTACATCCAGCCCCTGGCCCGCCCCCAGCAGGTCATTGTTCGTCACCACCGTGGATGCGGCCTGGGGGGAAAGCTCTTTGAGGTTGATGCTGTACTCAAATACATCTTTGGTCACCACCATCACATCGGCAGAATCTGCGTTGCTGGTGGCATTCACTACATAGATACGTGCATCCTGGATGAACGGGCGGGAACGCAGGTAACGTTCATTGTCTGCCAGCTCAAAGGGATTGATGGTATCGCCCGGCTTAAAGAAAAGCATTTGCCGCAACACCCATTCCTTCGATTCAAAGTGCAGCTGGTTGGCATAATCCACCAGTTTCATGGAGGTTTGGAAAGTGGTATCGTTAATGTTACGCGGGCCAAACACTTTCACCTTACGGAAAAACACCCGGCGGATGGTGCGGCCGGATAAGGCTTTGAACAACTGTTCACTTTTTATCAGGCTGCTATCTTCCAGCGGATCCGGTGCATTGGCGTGGGTAATGCTGGTCAGCACGGAGTCGCGGTAATGCTTTAGGCGCATGGAGTCTTTATACGCCATGAGCTTATGGAGGAAGCCCGTTTTCCTGGGAGGATTGGAAGGCACGGTGTCCTCAAAAGCAGCTGGCATGAAACACCCGCCACCATAACCCGCCCTGGCGGGCTGGGAAAAGTGTAACAGGAAGTAGGTACCAAGGAGGGTCAATAATATTTTTAGTAACCGGATCAAGCCTTATTGAAAACAAATTTTAATCAACATAAATCAATTTCAAACCGCACAAACGGGTCACATCTTAAACGTTTCAAATATTGCTGCCGGTATATCCTGGGCAAAGCATTGTTTCCAAATATAGGTGTTTCGACCTCTAAAATGATCAGTCCGGGTTAAATCTGCTACCACAGTAGAGAAAAACAATGGGCGCAACGACCACGCTGCGCCCATGGTTGTAAAGGCCCGGCCTTTTATACGGGCCAAAGTAACGAAGCTTCCCGCGTATTCCGGAGTCGTTTGCCGTTGGGCGACAAAATTTTCAACCGTAAATACATCATATACCGGTGCTATCTTTTCAATAAGCCTGAGATGAGGGAGATCAGGAAGAGTACCACGAAAATAAAGAAGAGAACACGTGCAATGCTTACGGCGCCGGCAGCAATGCCACCAAAACCAAAGATAGCGGCAATGATGGCGATGATAAAGAATATCAGTGCATAACGTAACATGGTGAGATAGTTTAATGGTTATAGATACTACCGGAAAATCAATTATCAAGCCATCCGGCCTGCAGGGCTGCATTGTGCCTCCAGGGCCATGAATGGCAGGTTTGCGCCCGTCATTCTGTAGAACAGCTTCCCCGGATAAGCCGGCCGCCCCGGTAGCAAAAACTAGCAGGATTTTGGTTGTGTTTACCGGAAAAACCCATTGCTCATGTCACAAACGTCTACTACGCAGCCGCTCCGCCCCCGGGGCAATGCCTGGGCTGAAGAAAGCGCCATCCAGAACGTGCCGCAGCAGGAACGGATCTTCTCCGCCGCTGCAGGCGCCGTATTGCTGCTCACCGGCATCCGCCACCCGTTAAAGCACCTGGTCTCCCTGGGCCTGGGCGGCTACCTGCTGTACCGGGGCGCTTCGGGCAATTGTCCGCTGACCCGCTTTTTCAAACGCAGTGCTCCGGAACAACATACCCGCGCGGTGAACATCCGCACCAGCATCGTGGTCAATAGGCACCGTGCAGAGGTATATGCATTCTGGCGCCGCCTGGAAAACCTGCCCCGCTTCATGCGCCACCTCACGGATGTGCAAAGCATTACCGATACCCATTCCGTTTGGCAGATCCATGTGCCGGGATTTGAAATAGTATGGGAAGCAGAGATCGTGAGGGAACTGCCCAATGAGCTGCTGTCCTGGCGCTCCCTCCCCGATTCCATGATCGTTACCGCCGGCAAGGTGGAGTTCCTGGACGCGCCCAATGGTGGTACAGAACTGCGCATCATGATCACCTATCGCCCCCCTGCCGGCGACGTAGGCCGCGCCGTAGCTACGATGCTCACCCCAGCCTTCCGCCACATGGTGCAGCGGGACATCCGCCAGTTTAAAGACCTGGTGGAATCAGTGAGGGAGACGGTGTAGGGGATGTAGCGGTGTTAGGTGCTAAGTCTTGGGGCTTAGTCCTAGGTCCTGGGTCTTAAGTCTCAGGGTCAAGCCTTGGGTGCCAGGTGGCGAAATAACATGCGAGGCGGGTGAAATTGGTGCACCCGCTTCGCATTTTTATATCTTTGCTTGAACCGGGGCGATACATCACCATCGCATTGCCCATACCTAAGACTAAAGACCACTATGAACAACTCCATTACCCTCCGCTTTCTTGCGGAGCCTTCAGATGTAAACTTTGGCGGTAAAGTGCACGGCGGTGCCGTGATGAAATGGATAGACCAGGCGGGATACGCCTGCGCGGTGAACTGGTGCGGTGAATACGCGGTGACCGTGTACGTGGGTGGCATCCGGTTCTTTAAGCCCATCGCCATCGGCGACCTGGTAGAGATCACGGCCACGATCATTTATACGGGTAGCAGCAGTATGCACATTGCCATCAATGTGGCGGCCGGCAACCCGCGGCAAAGAGAGATGGTGAAGACCACCCACTGTATCATTGTATTTGCAGCGGTAGATGAAAATGGTAAAACGGTGCAGGTGCCTGCCTGGAAACCTACCACAGCGGCGGAGATCAGCATGCAGGAGTATGCACGCCGCCTGATGGACCTGCGCAAAAATATAGAGGAAGAAATGAGACCTTACCTGATGGAATGAGGCCTGTTATTATGGCGTAAATGCACGGAGGGAAACCGGGTGCTAGTGGATGAACTGCATTTCACTGAGCGTTTTATAAAGCCCATCTTCCTGGGCCACCAGCCACGCATGGCTGCCCTGCTCCACTACCCTGCCCTTGTCCAGCACCACGATGTGATCTGCCTGGCGAATGGTGGCCAGCCGGTGAGCTATTACAATGGCGGTGCGGCCCTGCATCAGCTTGTCCAATGCATCCTGCACCAGTTGTTCAGAAGCCGCATCCAGCGCACTGGTAGCCTCATCCAGGATAAGGATGCGGGGATCTTTAAGCACCGCGCGGGCAATGGCAATGCGCTGGCGCTGGCCGCCGCTGAGCTGCACGCCCCGTTCTCCTACAATAGTATCCAGCCCGTCGGGGAAACGCTGGATAAATTCCCATGCATTGGCCTGGTTTGCGGCCCACATGATATCTGCTTCCGTGGCCTGGGGATCGCCATAGGCAATGTTTTCACGGATACTGCCGCCAAACAGGAATACATCCTGCGGCACCACTGCAATCTGGCCGCGCAGGGCAGATAAAGGGATATCCGCCGCATCCAGGTCATCAAACCGGATATTCCCACTAACGGGATCGTATAAACGAAGTAATAAAGATACCAGGGTACTTTTGCCCGCGCCGCTGGGGCCCACCAGGGCAATGCGCTGGTCCGCCTCCACGCGGAACGATACCTGGTCCAGTACCGGTACGTCCGGGCGGCTGGGATAATGAAAGGACACATGGTTGAAAGCAACGCCTCCCTTGAGCTGGTAAGCGGGCGGGATTGTTTTTTGATCTGCGATGGCTTCTGTAGGTACATCCAGGATGTCCAGTAAATGTTCTGTAGCGCCCATGCTTTTTTGCAGTGTAGCATAAACGTCCGCCAGGCCTGCTATAGCGCCGCCTATGAAACCGGAATAGATCACGAAGGAAAAGAGCGGCCCCGTTTGCAGGCGGTGGGCGGCAATGAGCAGCGCCCCTTTCCAGATCACCGCTACCATGGCCCCAAATATTCCCAGGATAAAGAAGGAAGAGAACATGCCACGGAAACGCCCCACGCGCATACCCGTGCGGGCGGCAGCCTGTGTTTTATCGTGATAGCGCCTTACCTCAAAAGCTTCGTTGGTAAAGGCTTTTACATTGAGAATGCCTTGCAGTGTTTCTTCCACAATCGTATTGGCTTCTGATACCTGTGTTTGCACCAGCTTTGCATTGCCCCTTATAAATTTACCGAAAACCAGCGCCAGCACAGAGATCACGGGTACAATGGACAACATGAAAAAAGTAAGTTGTGTGGAAATATGGAACAGCAGCACCAGCCCGCCGGCCACGATCACCACCTGGCGCACCAGTTCAGCAATGGTGGTGGTAAACGTTTCCTGCAGCAGGGAAATATCGGAGGAAATGCGGCTGGTCAACTCTCCCACCCGGCGGTTAGCGAAGAAAGCCATGGGCAGTCTTACCAGGTGATGGTACACGTGCTCGCGCAATGCGGCCAGTGTCTTTTCGGTGACAGCTACAAAGAGCACCGTACGCAGGAAGGAGAAGGCAGCCTGTGCCACCAGCAGCAGGATAAGGGTGAGGCCTATGGCAGTGATCTGCTGCATGATCCCGGTTTTGTCGCTGGCCACCTGCACCAGCTGGCCCAGGTATTTTGGAAAGAAAAGGCTGGCGCTGCTGGCCAGCAATAAACAAAGCATACCGGCAAAGAACTGCGGCCAGTAAGGTTTTACATAACGGTACAGCCGGAATGTTTTACGAAGGGCAGCCAGGCTGAAGCCTGGCCGGGCATGGGGAGTTTCGGAGGTTTGCATGAAGAGGTAGACGAACGAGGCGCAGGGAAATTGTATGGGAATCATTCAATGTACAACGTACCTGTTTCCCTTGTACCGGTAAATAGCAGGGCCTTTATAAAAAGACCTGCAAGCCCATTTTATATGCAAGTAAAAAGGCGCACCTTCCCGGTACGCCCCTGTAATTCGCTGTATGTTGTATGGTACAACTACTTCCGCATGGTCCTGTTCTTAGATGTGTCCTGCTGGCCGGTGCCATAGCGGGAAGAATCTTCGCCGGGATTGATGGCGCCGGGAGGTATTTCTGCACCAGGGGCGGTATCGCGGCCAAAGGAAGATGTGTCGGGGGCCAGGGCCTCTTTATCTGCCTGGTTAAGGGAGTCCTGGGTGGAAGAGCGCCCGCCGTTGCCACAGGCACTGAAGGCCGCGCCGCCCAGTAATAAAGCCAATGCTGCTGTGCTCAGGTAACTTGCTTTTCTCATGACAAGTGGATTTAATGTAAGTACAAATACGGTTAGAATCCGGGTAGAAACCCGGCTTTTAAAATTGCGTAACAATTGTGCCAAAGCAAGCGCTTTGGCCGCGCCCGCCGCCGGGAGGTGTGGAATGGGGCGGGCCATATTTTCCCCAAATAGTTGACCCGGGCACACAATAAAAAAGGAGGGATTGCTCCCCCCTGTATGAATGATCTGGTTTCCGCAAGAAGTTATATAATGATTTTGTTATTTATGACTTGTGTCGCCCATCACAGGGGTGCTGTCCATTGCCACAGTCGTATCAGCACCGGTGGTCATGTTCGTGATGCTGTCTGTTGCCAGGCTGGTGGAATCCTTTGCAGTGCTATCACTGCTCTTGGGTGAACCACAGGCAAAAAGGAAGAAGCAAATACCACCGGCAAGGCTCAGCACCATACCCATTTTAAACAGACGTAGCTGGAAGGTTCCGAGGGTGCTGATCTCTTGAGTGTTTGTCTTCATATTAGCGAAATTTAATTGGTTAACGTATACGCCCGCTTTGTTTGAAATAATTGTGCCAAGCCACGTGCCACCAGTTGCGTAGTAATACGCTATACTTGCGTTTGCTAGCGTTTGCGTAGTTAAAACGCCGCATCATTAATATTGTTACACAAGCATTTAAGAAAATATAACAGGTGCGCCGGGTTTCCTTCAAGGCTATAACAAGCCGCTCGTGAAACGGTGTATGGCCGGTGAGCGATTTTTGCCTCCCAGCCGCGCCTTATTGCACCCGGGTGCTGGAAGGCTCCTGCCGGCATGCTGGTGAATAGCCCCCGGCGGGCTATTTTAGCCGGCTGTTGTAAAGCCCCGTGTTTCCCTACCGGGTCGTATCTTCGTTCTCTAAAAGCAAAGGAGCTGTTATGTCCCGTGGGTACGCCGATATGCCTTTACATTATGGAAGTGTGCCGCCCTGGCTGGCCCAGCGCATGTCCCTGCTGGGTGGGGCCATTATTGAATCCATCCTGGCAGATTATGGAAAAGCGGAAGTGATCCGCCGCCTTAGTGATCCTTTTTGGTTCCAGGCCCTGGGTTGCGTGTTGGGCATGGACTGGCATTCTTCCGGCATTACCACTTCTGTGATGGGCGCGCTGAAACGCGCCGTGAACCCGCGTTCCAAAGAGCTGGGCATTTATTTCTGCGGGGGCAAGGGCCGGCACTCCCGGGAAACGCCGAACGAACTACTGGTCGTTGCTGACCGCACCGGCCTGCCGGGCACAGACCTGGTGCGCAGCAGCAAGCTGGCTGCCAAGGTGGATAACACTGCCATCCAGGATGGCTTTCAATTATACCTTCACTGCTTCATTGTATCGGACCAGGGCGAGTGGTCCGTGGTGCAGCAGGGTATGAACGACGCCACTGGTATGGCCCGGCGCTATCACTGGAATTCACAGTCGCTCCAGTCTTATGTAGATGCGCCACATACTTTCATTTATGGCCAGAACCAGGGCCTCATCCTCAACCTCACCGATAAAGATGCCGGCAATACCCGCCAGGGCGTATTGCAATTATCCAAAGAAAATCCCACGCACCTCATCCAGGAAATAAAGCATTTGAAAATGCCCGCACACCATGAGGTGCGGGAAAAAGACGTGGACCTGAAACGGCTGGGAAGCGTGCTGGCGCTGGCGCAGCAGCAACCCGTGGGTGATTTTGAATCCCTGCTCCTGCTAGAAGGCGTGGGCCCCCGCACTTTGCAAAGCCTCACGCTGGTGAGTGAGGTGATCCACGGAACGCCCAGCCGTTTCCGCGACCCCGCGCGGTTTTCCTTTGCCCATGGTGGTAAAGACGGCCATCCTTTCCCGGTGCCGGTGAACGTGTATGACGATACCATCAATGTGCTGAAACAGGCCCTGCACAAGGCGAAACTGGGCGATGCGGATAAGAAAGGCGCCATTCAGCAACTTTCCACGCTGGCCCGCCGCATTGAAACGGATTTTGTGCCCAATGAAAATTTCGAGCGGCTGGTAGAAAAGGAAAGACAGGAATCCTGGCAACATGGCGGCCGGACGGTGTTTGGAAAGGAACAACCGCCCGCGAAGAAGGATAGCGGTAACGGGCAACTCAGCCTGTTTGATTAAGGCGTCTTGCCCTGCTGGCGCAGTTTTTGGGCCATTTCCATGAACCAAAACGTTTTCTTATGGCACGTTATTCAAAAAAATCCGGTGAAATGGTGGAAAGTGCCATGCACCGCGAGAAGAAAGGAACGCTGCGGAGTGGTCGTAGCGGTAAGAAAGTGACAAATCCTAAACAGGCTATTGCCATTGGCTTATCTGAAGCCCGGGAAAAAGGTGCAAAAGTGCCTCCCCCGCCCAAACGCAGCGCTGCCGCTAAAAAATCCACCAGTACCCGCAGCACTGCAAAGAAAGCTGCTCCTAAAAAAGCAGTCGCAAAAAAAGCGATGTCCACGCGCGGTACCACTAAAAAAGCTACGGCCAAACGCGCTACCACAAAACGTAGCACCGCCAAAAAAGCCACTGCCAAACGCAGTACCGCCAAGCACGCCACTACTGCAAAACGCGCCTCCACCCGCAAAGTAACGGGTACGGCTAAACGCAGTACAGCTAAGCGTGCCACTGCCAAGCGCAGCACCCGCAAAACTGCGGCCCATCACGGTTAAAACCATTGCCCGTTTTTTTAACACCCTTGGCCTGGTAAAGTGGAATGGCTGTTCGTTCCAGATTGCCGGGCTATTTTTTTGCCCCTACTCCCCGTTCCTGATGCTGCGCGCAGGATTGGCCAGCGCCGCATGAATAGCCTGGTAGCTTACCGTACCTGCTGCAATCAGCAGGCTGGCGCCTCCCGCCAGCACAAACACACTCCACCCGATCCGGATATGATAGGCAAAGCGCTGCAACCATGTACTGGCCATCCACCATGCCACCGGTGATGCCAGTACCAGCGCCACCAGCACCAGGGCCAGGAACTCCCTGGACAACAAGGTGGTAATATCCAGCGCGGATGCACCCAGCACCTTGCGGATGCCTACTTCGCGCTTCCGCGTGCTGGCCATAAATGTGGCCAGGCCAAAGAGCCCCAGGCAGGAAATGAAAATGGTGAGGCCCGCAAAAAGCCCGCCCAGCGTGCCAATGCGCTGTTCATTCACAAATTTTTCCGCATAAGATGCGTCCAGGAAGGTATATTCAAACGGGTAAGAGGGGTTGTATTGCTCAAACACTGCTTTGGTACGCTCCAGTGCCGTGGCGGTGGGCAATGCAGGGTTGAAGCGGATGTTTACCACGCCGGTCCACCGTTTAGGGCCACAGAAAATGGTGGGCGTGGTAGCATCGTAAGGGGAGCGTGCAATGATATCCTGTACTACACCTACAATGGTCCAGCGCACGTTTTCCAGGGTCACAAATGTTTGCCCCACCGGTTCTTTAAAGCCCATTGCTTTGGCCGCAGATGCGTTGATAATGGCGGCGGTAGAATCGGCGGGATAGGCCTGCAGGTCTATATCGCGGCCGGCCAGGAGGCGCATGCCGGCGGTCTTCACCAGGTTGCCGTCCTGGGTTACCATGTCAAAATCCACGATGCTGCCGGGTGTTTTGCCGGCCCAGTTGATCCTGTTGCTACTGTTCCAGATGTCGATCAGGGGACTGCCGGTCTTGGTTACAGACGTGGCAATGCCCTGGCGCAGCAGCTCATTGCGCACCGCGGCGTAACTGTGTTGCAGTTCCTCTTCAATGGTGAGGTAGTAGATCGTATTGTTTTTTGCAAAACCCCGTTCCCGCTCCTGTGCGTAGTGCAACTGGCGCTGTACAATAAGGGTGGCAATAATGAGGGCAATGGCAAAGGTGAACTGGGTTACCACTAATATCTTCCGTGGGCTCGCCACGGCACGGGCTTTCCGGAAAGTGCCTTTCAGCACCTGTACCGGGCGGAAGGCGGAGAAATAGAATGCAGGATAGCTGCCGGCCAGCAGGCCAGTGAAGAGGATGAAGCCCCCGTAGCAAAGCCAGTATTCTGCATGGTTCCATGGAATGCGCACCGGCTGGCCAATGAGGGTGGTGAAGAACGGCAGCACGGCCCAAACCAGTATGCCGGCCAGGAAACCCGCCACCAGGGCCATGGTTATTGATTCTCCCAGGAACTGGCTGATCAGTGAGAACCTGCCCGCGCCGGCCACTTTGCGTACCCCTACTTCCTTGGCCCGCTTCTCACTGCGGGCGGTGCTGAGGTTCATAAAATTGATACAGGCAATAAGCAGCAAAAAGGCGGCAATAATACCAAAGAGGCGCACCGTTTCTATGCGCCCGCCCACATTTACCCCGTTCTCAAAACGGCTGTACAGGCGCCACTTGCTGATGGGTTGCAGGAAAATATCAGTGGGATGCAGGTCTGGCGTGGTGTAGTGGCGGGTAATGGTGTTCCTGATCGCTGCATTCACGGCAGGCAGCGCTGCGCCGGCTTGCAGCAGCACATAGGTATTGGCCACGGAAACATTCCATCCCACATCGTTCCAGCCTACTTTATCCATGAAGGTAAAAGGCAGCAGGTAATCAAAGTGGAACTGTGAATTGAGTGGCAGGTCTTTTAGTATACCCGTTACCGTTACAGGGCCGTAACTTTTCAGGTTTACGGTCTGGCCCATTGCGTTTTGATGACCAAAGATCCGTTCCGCAGTTTGCTGGGTGAGCACGATGCTGTTCACATCGCGGAGGGCGTTTGCGGGCTGGCCCTCCACCAGGGGAAAGCTGAAAATACGGAGGATGGAAGGATCTGCAAAGACCCCGTTGATCCTGATGTTCCGGTTGTTGGTCCCGGCTACAAATCCGCAGTTGATCATGCGGCCACTCTCCGCTATCGATGAGTTTTCCAGCTTCAGGGCCTCTGCCAGTTGACGGGGCGTGCCATCCCCGGTGTACACCTGCTGGTCTGTCCGTTCATTCCGCATTACCCGGAAAATACGGTTGCCCTGCGCATGGAAATCATCATAACTCATTTCCTGGTAGATCCAGAGCAGGATGAGCATCGCGCTGGCCATGCCTATCGCAAGACCGGCAATATTGATAGCAGAAAATCCTTTGTGGCGGAGCAGGTTGCGGAAGGCGATCTTCCAGAAGTTAGCGTTCATGAAACGTGGTTAAGGTACAGGCACTTCCACAGGCCTTGTACCACGTTGCGGAGATTTGTATATTATTTTGATACACATTAATAAATATAAAATATGTTCAATAGCGCACATAAACCCGTCCGTTTCAGTACAGGCTGGGAATGTATGTACGCCGGCGGCCGGGTTACGCCTGGCCATGCACGCATCCTGGTGCAGGGCCCTTCAGCCCCCGCTAGAGGATATACTCATCATGGTTCACCGGCTTCTCCGGCGCAGGTATGTCGGTTTCTCCCATCATCTGCAGCAGGTTGATCTCGATGGTACGGGTAATGCTGTTGAGCGGGATGCCTGCCGGCTTCTCCTCAAACGGGTTCATGAGGCTCATGCCGTTGATATGCGTGGTATGAAATACAAAACCCACCATCCACCCCAGGAAAATAGCCAGGGGGCCGGCGCTCTCGCCAATGGCCATGGTGATGAGAACGATCAGGATCCAGATAAACAGCTTGGTGAAGTAGATGTAGGTAGTGGGGAATACCGTGTTGTTAATGCGCTCTGACTTGCCCATGCTGTCGCAAAAATCCTTCAGCAGGTTATTGAGGGCCAGGAAACGGAAGCCATCCACCTGCTGTCCCTTGCTGAGGCGCTGCAGGTCGCGGGCCTGTATGTCCAGGATGGCATTGGGCACATTGGTATGGCGCACCACTTCTTCCTCCTCGCCCACCAGCAGGAATGCCGTATAAGCGGTACTGTCATCTTTACGCAGCCCGGCTTTCAGTGCATACAGGAATGCCAGGTGGCGCTTCACCATTTGCAATGCAAGCGGGCGGCTGCCTGGTTCGGAGAAGTGCAGCAGGTTGCGTGCCCAGGACCGGCTGTCATTCACCAGGGCGCCCCAGATAATGCGGGCTTCCCACCACCGGTTATAGCCCTGGTTACTGTTAAAGGCGATGAAGAACGCTAACGCTGTGCCCAGTAAAGCCGGCAGGGCCGCGGGGATCTGGTGTTTGGGTAAAAGGTCTCTATCGGTGAAATAAGCCGCGGTACACAGTACGATCATCATGAGGTCTATGCGCCAGGTGATCTGTATAATCCGGGGAACGCTGAGGTTCTGACGTAGTAACATGGACTTGCATTAGACCATGAAAATAATAAAAAACGCGGTGATACACTGCATACCTGTTAAGGTTTGCAGCATACCGCCGCGCATAAACACACTCACACTTTCAATCTCCTCTAATTCCTGTTCCTCGTACTAACAACAAGTTTATTGTAACGTTACTCAGCCCTCAATATACGTCTGGTACGGGGGCAAGCACGGTGCGTAGTTTGCCTTGTTTGTTCTGCTGTGCCAGGGTAGTTCCCTGCCCGCTGACCGGTTCATGTTTGCGCTGCCCGCATTTACGCAGCACCCGCACATTTACGCCACAAATGCCTTTCAGCTCTTCTTCCAGTTGCGCTACGGATCTTTCCGGACGTACATCGATCGATTTTGCTTCACCGGCAAAGCCGCTATCGGCAGTTGACGTGGTCAGGAAGTCCAGTTTTAAATACGGATACATTTCCTGGAAGCGGTTCTGGATGTTAAAAAGCAGATCGTCTGCCTGGATGGATATTTGCATGGGAATAGATTTTTCGAGGTTCATTGCTATGCAAATGTACACGCAGGTAAAGCCGTAAAAAATGACATTATATCATCTTTCACTATGATCTTTATCATCTCCACCGGCCCGCCAGCTTATTGTTAAAGGACTCCCCTAAACCAGTATTGTTTTTCCTTAATGAATAGTTAAAGACCGATTAAACAAGGGCCGGTGTATTGTCCTTTCTCTTGTTCAGCAACCAGAGAAAAGTGGGTAGCACCACTAATAAAAGCGGCAGTGCCAGCACCAGGCCGCCGGTAACCGCAATGGCCAGGGGCTGGTGCAGCTGCGCACCCGCGCCTATACCCAGTGCCAGGGGCAGCAGGGCCATGATAGCCCCTGTGGCGGTCATCAGCTTGGGCCGCAGGCGGGTGCTGATAGCATAAATGATCGCTTCCCGGGGATTGCTGTGGTGCACGGTTTCCAGGTACTGCCAGTAAGTGAAGATGGCATTTTCACCGATGATACCCACGATCATAATCAGCCCGGTATAGCTGCCAACATTCAATGGCGTACCGGTAACGTAAAGCGCTACGCAACTACCTGCCACGCCCAGCGCGGCAATGAGCAGCACCAGCGCGGCAATGCGGAAATCGCGGAACAGGAACAGCAGTACGCAGAACACCAGGAGGCCGGCCGTGAGCAGGATGAGGAGCAACTCGCGGAAGGACTGCTGCTGCTGGGCGAAATCGCCCCCGTAAGTGATATGGTAGCCAGGTGGTAAATGCACTGCTGCGGCAATATTTGCCTGCAGGGCCGTGATCACCGTGCCCAGGCTGCGGGTGCCATCCAGGCGGCCGGTCACCACCCCCATGGTTTGCAGGTTTTCCCGTTGTACCTCGGCGGCGCCCGGCTGCACGGTTACCGTAGCCAGGGTGTTTAGGGGGCGCAGCTGGCCGCCGGGCAGGAAAATGGGCAGCTCCTGCAGCGTGGACACGGTTTGGCGGCGGTTATTGGGCATCACCATGCGGATGGCCACTTGTTGCTCCTGGGTGAGCATGGTGCCTACCTGGCTGCCTTCCAGGGCCTGCTGCACCTGGTTTTGCAGGGCCAGGGGTGTAAGGCCAAACTGGGCCAGCCTGGCGGCATCCGGTACAATGCTCAGGGATGGCCCGGCTATCACAACGCCGTCAAAGGCATCGGCTGTGCCGGGTGTTTTTTCCATAACGGCAGCGATCTGTTGAGAGAGCGTTTTCAGTTGGGCGGCATCACTGCCGAATACCTTGATCTCAATGGGCTGCACGGAGGCCATCAGGTCGCCGAGCATGTCTCCTATCACCTGGCCAAAATCCACGCGCAGCGCGGGTTGTGTGCCTTCTATGCGGATGCGGATGTCGTTGATCACTTCATCGGTAGTACGCTTGCGGTTGGGATTGAGCTGGATGAGATAATCGCCGGTGTTAGGCTCCGTAATAAAGAAGCCCATCTGCGTACCGGTGCGGCGGGAATAGGCGGTTACCTCCGGCGTGCTGGTAATGATCTTCTCTACCTCGCGCAGCATGCGGTCTGTCTCCGCCAGCGATGTGCCGGGGGGCGATGCGTAGTCCAGTACAATGCCCCCTTCATCCATCTCCGGCAGGAAGCCGGTTTCCAGCCTGGGAATGATAAATATTACCGCCGCTACCAACAGGGCTGCAAAGCCAATGGCGATCCAGGGCCGGTCCATGAAGAACGATACCCAGCGCCGGTTGTTCACCCCATGTGCTTTCATGGGTTTGGGCCGCTTGTTGAACAGAGCATATACTACCGGCAGGCCTATCCAGGTAACGAAGAATGAGCACACCAGTGTAATGATCATGGCATTGGTCATCACCTTGAAGTAAGCCCCTGCCACGCCAGTCATGAATACAAAGGGAATAAAGATCACCAGGGTGCTGAGGGAAGAGCCCAGCATGGCCGGGAACAGGTAGCGGATAGCCTCCTGCAGCAGGTCTGCCGTGGGGCGGTCCGGGTGCTCTTCATGCGTGCGGTGCAGTTGTTCCACCACTACAATGGCATCGTCTATAATAAGCCCTATGGCGGCTGCAATGGCGCCCAGGGTCATAATGTTCAGCGTATAGCCGATGGCGTAGAGGATGATCATGGTAAGCCCCAGCGTGATGGGCACTGTAACCAGGATAGTGGCACTGGCCTTCAGTGAGCGCAGGAAGATAAAGGACACGATCATGGCCAGCCCCAATCCTATCCACAAACAATCCGATACGCTGCGGATGGAGGTGTTCACAAAATCAGCCTGTATGTAATAGGGCCTTACGCGCACGCCTTGCGGCAGCAAGGCTTTCAGCGCCTTCACCTGTTTTTCCATGGCTGCGGAGAGGGCCACCACGTTGGCGCTGGGCTGGGAAACGATGGCTACCAGCACGGCATCGTGCCCATTGGCATTGATACGGGTATAGTTGATGGCTTCCTGCACGCTTACGGTGGCAATATCGCGCAGCAGTACCACGCGTTTACCGTCATTGCGCACTACGATCTGTTCCAGGGTACCCAGGTTGTGCACACTGGCATCTGTAACGGTGAGGTATTGCAGCTTGTAGTCAGACAGGTAGCCGCCGGAGGCAATGAAATTGGTCTGGGCCAGCGCATTGGCCACCATGTCCGGCGTGATGCCCAGGCTACTCATTTTTTCCGGCATTAGTTGCAGCCAGCATTCCTTGGTAGCGCCGCCACTGATGCGCACTTCCGCCACCCCGGGCACCTGCGAGAGGTAAGGGCGCACGGTGTTCATGGCCAACAGTTTCAGCGCAATGGGTGAAAGGTTGTGGCTTTCCAGCGTGTAGCCCATTACAGGCAGTATAGCAGGGTTCATCTTGGCGGCGGTCAGCTGCACCCCGGGGGGGAGTTGGTCCTTTACTTCTGCCAGTTTGGAATTAATGCGCTGCAGGGCGGCGTCAATATCGCTGCCCTCTGCCATGAAAGCGGAGATCTCACAGCTCCCGCGGCTGGTGGTGCTGCGCAGGTTCTGAAGGTCTGGTATTTGTTTGATGGCATTTTCCAGCGGCTTGGTCACGGTGATCATCATCTTGTCCACCGGCTGCAGGCCGGCATCTGCAATGATCTTGATCTTAGGAAAGGTGACCTGCGGAAAAAGACTGGCCTGCAGGTGCACATAAGCATACACGCCACCGATGATGATGAGCGCCAGCAGCAAGGTGATGGGATTGCGATGGTGCGTAAAGTAATTGCGGGTGTTCATGTAGCGTTGCTTATTGTTTTGTTACCTGCACCTTGGCGGTGTCTGCCAGTCCATAGTTGCCGCTCACCAGGATGCGGTCTGTGAGTGAAAGCTGTGGTGTGGTGATCTCTACCCTGCCATTGCTTTCCAAACCTTTTTGTACCGGCACTTTCACGGCCGTGTTGCTATCCAGCATGCGCATGATCCAGTATTCACTTTGGGTCTCATCGGTGAGCAGCGCAGTGCGGGGCAGCGTGATGGCCTGCGGATGCGCGGTGCGTTGTATGCGTACCTGGGCTACCAGGTTTTCCGGCAAGGCTGCGTTGGCCGCCACTTTGATCACTACTTTCTGGGTTTGTGCCAATGAATCCGCACTGGGCATAATGGCGCTCACCACGCCGGGCAGGCGTGTACTGTCTGGCAGCAACAGGCTTACCCGCTTTTGCAGGGTCACGGCATTGCGCAGCTCAAAAGGCACATTGAGCACAAAGGCAAAGCTGCTTTGATCGCTGATCACCGCTACCTGTTCTGCTTCCTGCACGTAGTCGCCCTCCTGGTGGTTCAGCTGCGTGATATAGCCGCTGGTAGTAGCTTTTACGCCATTGACACCGGAAAACTTAAAGCTGGAATCCAGCAGGTTCACCGCGTTGCCAATGCTGCGCGACTCGCGGGTGCGCACGGTAAAGAGCAGTTGGCCTGCATGCACGGCCTGGCCGGGTTGCAGGTGGATGGACTGGATATAGCCGGCTGTATTGGCGCGGGCATAGCTTTGCTGCAGGAAAGTGGCTGTGGCATTGAGCGACACGGAATCGCTGAGCGTTTCCTGTGTGGGCTGGATCACGGTGACCGGTGTTACAGGATCGGCGGTGGTTTCTTCTTCCGCGGGTGCGTTGTTGTTTTGACAGGCGCAAAGACTGGCCAGCAGCAACAGGTATAATGAGTGGCGGTACATCTTTATCATTTGTTCCAGTAATTGATCTGAGCAATAAGTTGCAGGCGGCTCACAGTGTTCTGGGTAAGCAGGTTGCGTGCGGTGAGGTAATTATCAAGGGCTATCACCAGGTCCGGGATGCGGGCATCGCCGGTGGCTAAGAGTTTCAGGTTAATGTTCACCAGCCCTTCCGCATACTTCACCTGGTGGTTAATATTGGCCAGCAGGGCTTGTGTGCCGGCCAGTTGCTGGTGCAGCTGGGCCAGTTGCTGGTTGTACTGCCGGGTAAAAAAATCCTGGTAGCCCAGTCTTGTTTTCTCGGCAATGTCCAGCTGCTCATGCTGCATGCGGCGCTGGTGGCCGTCGTAGATGGGCACACTCACGGTGAGGCCTACACTGGAACCAAAATGTTTGTAAGGGGTAAGTTGTAAAGAAGAGTTGTAACCTCCGTCCACGAAGGCGGATAATTTAGGCTTATAAGCATAATCTACCAGGGCATGCCGGTTGCGCAGGCTCAGGCTGTCTATCTGGTACTGGCGGAAGAATGCGGAATGTGCTGCATCCGGCAGGGCCGCTACTTCCAGCTGGGGCGGTGCCAGGTCTGCCGCAGCCGTGTCTACCATACCACATAAATAATTAAGGGTGGCAAAATCGTTGCGGTATTGCAGCTCCTGTTGCTGCAGTGACAGTTCCTGCTGCTGCACGGTCACGAGGAAGGCCAGGTAATCCGTTTGCCGGTATATATTACTATCTGTCATGCGCTTCAGCAGGGAGGCCTCCTGGCGCAGCAGGCGGGCGGTTTCTTCGGTGAAGTGCAGTTGTTCCAGGTCGCCGTAAGTGGTGATGTACTGGGTGGTAATGGTGCGTTGCAGGTCCTGGATGGTGCGCACGGCGTTGTTGTCCAGCGCCTGGTTTTGCAGGGTAATGGCGCGCAGCTGGGTGTTGAGGTTTTGCTTACCCGTAAAGTTCTTGCGCACGGTTACCACGGCGTTTACCAGCGCCCCGTTGGTGATCACCTCATCATAGCCCCAGCCATGGATGTTAGGTGCATACAGGTTGTTACTGGAACCGTCTACCAGGAGGCCATACCCGGCGCGGAGCCGCAGGCTGTCTATGCGGTTAGATGCCTGCTGTTGCTGCAGGTCATTGAGCAGGGGGCTATTGGTAGTGGCTTGTTGCAGGTAATCGTTGAGCGTGCGGGTCTGGGCCAGCGAAGGCAGTTGCAGGAGTACAAGCAGGAGTAAGTGGTATAACGTTTTCACGTAGCAAACCTAGCGGCTGATTCTGTGTAGAATGTGTAGCGGCGTGTTAAATAACGTTAAATTAAAAAGGGTTTCAAACCTACGTCTGAAACCCTTTTTTGACCTCTCGTGACTCCGTCTGGATTCAAACCAGAAACCTTTTGATTCGTAGTCAAATGCTCTATTCAGTTGAGCTACGGAGCCGTAGTTGTGATTGGGATTGCAAAGGTAGCCAAAAATTTAAAACTGCCAAATTTTTGTTGCTGAACCTGCTAAAATTTTCAGAGAAAAGCGGTGCTTCTTTTTGAAAAGAAAAGAGGCAAACCCTTTTGCTTGTTTGCCTCTTTTGTGACTCCGTCTGGATTCAAACCAGAAACCTTTTGATTCGTAGTCAAATGCTCTATTCAGTTGAGCTACGGAGCCGTTGTTTGTTCAGCGGGTGGCAAAAGTAGGATTCTTTTTTTAATTGCCAAATGCTTTTAAAATTTTTTTCTGCGGGCGGGGCTGTGGATAGTGCATGTGTATAACGTTGAAGATGAAGGCGGAAGCGGGTTGCGGGCTGATGCGCTGCTGTGGAAAAATGACTATCGGGGATAGGAGGTTGCCCATTCGGCCATAAATAAAAATGGTGGCATGCCATTTTAGTTGTACCTTCAGTTTTTCTTATTTTAATTTTTTACTGAATGACAACAAAGTATCAAGGAACCGTAAAGTTCTTTAACGATGCAAAAGGCTTTGGCTTTATCAAGCATGACGAGTCTAACAAAGAAACCTTCGTACACGCGAATGGTCTGATCCACGAAATCCAGCAGGATGACCGCGTGGAGTTTGAACTGCAGGAAGGCCGTAAAGGCATGAACGCAGTGAACGTTCGCCGCATCGACTAAGCAGAGGCCAGTTTCATATACTGACCTTGCTTCAATATATTAAACTTTACCTCTCTTCCCAAGCCCCGGCCTACTGGCCGGGGCTTTTTTACGTCCATTCCGCTATATTTGCGGCATAACACACTGATCTTGAAAATTCAACTCTGGAGCATAGGGAAAGAGAACGATGCTTACATCCGGGATGGTATTGCAGTATTCCAGAAAAGGCTGCAACATTATACGGACTTTGAGCTGCGCCTCATCCCTACCGTGAAGCAGGCCGCTTCCCTCCCACTGCCGGAGCTGAAAAAGGCCGAAGGGAAAATGATCCTGGACATGCTGGGCCCACAAGATTACCTGGTGGCATTGGATGAGCGGGGCAAAACCTTTACCACGCTGCAACTGGCCGATTTCCTGCAGCAGCGCATCAATGCGGCCACCCGCCAGGTGGTGATCCTCATAGGCGGGGCCTATGGCATAGATGCACCGGTATTGCAGCGCGCCCAATTGCAATTATCATTATCTTCCCTCACGTTTCCACACCAGCTGGTACGGCTCATCATGACGGAACAACTGTACCGGGCTTATACGGTATTACAAAACGAAAAGTATCATCATCAATAAAAAGAACCCATTGCCATGCAAATGTCTGCGACGCTGATTATTATTGTCCTTACCTGTGTGATCTCCCTCATTGCTTTTTACCAGGAAGGTTTGATGGAAGACCTGGCCATGTATCCTTATGAAGTGCGTACCCGGCACCAGTACTACCGTTTCCTGACCAATGGTTTTGTGCATGCCAACTGGATGCACCTGTTCTTCAACATGTATTCTTTTTACTGGGTAGGGCAGGCCGTGGAAAGTATCTTTGCGCAGATCAACTCCTGGCACTATATGTTCCCGCTGTATTATGGCCTGGGCATCGTGATACCGAGCATTCCCTATTTTTTCCGCCACCGTTTTGATCCCAACCGCCTGGCAGTGGGTGCTTCCGGCGCGGTATCTGCCTGCATCTTCAGCATTGTGCTGATAGAGCCCTGGTCTCCCATCTGGATCTTCTTTCTTAAAATGCCGCTTATCCTGTATGGCGTTGTGTTCCTGGCTATCAGTGCCTACATGGCCAACCGCGATTCCGGTACCGGCGGCGGCATTGCACACGGGGTGCATTTCTGGGGCGCGGTGTATGGGTTTGTATTTCCCATTATCCTGGAGCCCAGCCTTCTTTCCCGCTTCATTGCGCAGCTGCTGGGGCCTATTTTCAGATAGTGTATTTAGCATTTATGCATAACGCTGCCATAGCAAAATGATTTTGAATTAATTGGCCGCAAAGCCGCGCGCAGCCCGCAATTGTACCATATTTACAAGTTGTAAAAATGGTACAATTGCGGCTTTTTCTTATATTCGGTTACGTATTGCCGATGCCCTATGAGCTATAGAATTTTCTTTTCCGTTGTAGACAAGCAGCGCCCGGCTTTCTATCACAAGATACGCCGTCCCTATGCGGGCGCCTTCCTGGTGGCAGTGTTGCTCTGCGCCGTAGGCACCGCTTTTTCGCTGGTAAATGGATTCCTGCTTTTCTTACTCATTGCCGTGGGCGTGATCGTGTTCATCGCCGTACCGGTGATCACCCTGGAAGAATACCGCCTGCTGGGTGAAATGGTGGTGGGAGAACATATCCTTACTATCAAGGTGGGCAATGTGTCTTACGCCTATTATATGGCAGACATTGACAACATGGTGATCCGCTTTTCCGGCTACAAGAAGCAACACACGCAGGATGGCCCGGAAACCCATCCCAGCCTGGGCATCCGTAACTTCATCGAGTTTGACCACAAAGGGGCGCACTGTTCTTTTGAAGTGTTGTTTGTAGAAGAACACCTGCCGGCGCTCAACCGCATGTTCGACGTCTGGTATTCCTACCGCTATCCGTTCCGGCTGTACAGCGGCCAACGGGAGATCATGAAATTTTAGGAAAGTCTAATGCCTTGTTAATCAATTTTTACCCATGTTTGGAATGTCATTTGCTAGGATGAACTAACTTCATTCATACACGCACATGGCCAGACATACGTATAAAACCGGCATTATAGGCAACTGCGCTTTCATTGCGCACATAGGCATGAACACTAACGTAGAGTGGCTCTGCTGGCCGCGGATGGACAGTTCCTTCGTATTTGGCGGCCTGCTGGACCCGCAGAAAGGCGGTGAGTTCTCTATTTTGCCGGACGGTGAATTTACTTCCCATCAATATTACCTGGACAATACCAACATCCTCGTTACCGAGATCACGGCACAGGATGGCAACAGCTACCGGGTAACCGACTTTGCCCCGCGCTTCTTCCAGTATGACCGCTACTTTAAGCCCCTGATGATGATCCGCAAGGTGGAGCCCCTGCAGCAAACCGCCCGCGTGCGGGTGCGCTGTAATCCCGTGTGCGAGTATGGAAGCATGCCCCAGCAAAAATTCCGTGGCAGCAGCCACATTGAATTTGACGGGTGCACGGAGCGCATGCGCCTCACCACCAATATTCCTATCAGCTACATTATGGAAGACCAGTTCTTTGTGCTGAATGAGGTTAAGTACATGGTGCTCACTTATGGCAATCCCCTGGAAGCCGCGCTGGTAAGCACTGCGGACCGTTTTTTCCGCGAAACGGAACGATACTGGCGCACGTGGATCAAACATTCTTCCATTGCCAACTATTTCCAGCCGTATGTGATCCGTTCGGCCCTAGCCCTGAAGATCCACCAGTTTGAAGATACCGGGGCCATCATAGCAGCCAGCACCACCAGCCTGCCGGAATTCCCGGGTAGTGGGCGCAACTGGGACTACCGCTACTGCTGGTTGCGCGATACGTATTATGTGATCACTTCCCTGAATCACATCGGGCATTTTGAAGAGATGGAGAAATACTTCAACTACATCACCGATATTTCCTTCTCGGAAGACTTCCGCTACCAGCCCCTGTACGGCATTACCGGTACCAAGGAACTGGTGGAGACCATCCTGCCCCACCTCTCCGGCTACCAGGGCAACCAGCCGGTACGCATTGGCAACCAGGCCTACGAACATATACAAAATGATATTTACGGGCAGGTGCTTATTTCCATGCTGCCCTTGTATACAGACCACCGTTTTATTTTCTCGGAGCGCAAGGACAGCGCCCGCTGGGTAGCTTACCTGCTGGATAAAATAGAACGCACTATTGATGAAAAAGATGCCGGTATCTGGGAGTTCCGCAACTTTGCCAACGTACACTGTTACAGTAACCTGTTCCAGTGGGCAGGTTGCTCCGCCGCGGAGAAAATGGCCCGCACCATCGGTGACATTAACCTGGAAAACCGTGCCCGTGGCCTGAAAGAGCGGGCTGCTGCTAATATAGAAAGCTGCTACGACCCGCTGCGCAAAGTGTACACCAACGCAGCCGGCGGCACAGCCCTGGATGCCAGTACCCTGCAGCTCATTAACATGCAGTACCTGGACCCCAACAGTGAACGTGCGCGGGACCACCTGGCAGCATTGGAGAAGGAACTGAAAACGCCCAACGGCCTCTTTTACCGCTACCTGCACAGCGATGATTTTGGCAAGCCCAAAACCACTTTCCTGGTGTGCGCTTTCTGGTACGTGGAAGCCCTGGCCTGCGTGGGCCGCCTGGAAGACGCACAGCGCGAGTTCGGTAACCTGCTGAAATTCTCCAACCACCTGCTGCTCTTCAGCGAAGACGTGGATGAAGAAGATGGCAGCCAGTGGGGCAATTTCCCGCAGGCATACAGCCACGTGGGTTTGATGAATGCCGCGTACCGCATCGCCATGAAGCTGGATGTGCCGATCTTCCTGTAATTGTTAAAAATATTTATAAACAAAAAACCCTGGGGCCATGGCTCCAGGGTTTTTGCAATCTAATTCGCCATCGCATTTTGCTCCTGCAGGAACATTTTCAGCAACTGTCTTACCTCGCGGAAACTGCGGAGGTAGAAGCGGGCAGCGCTGATGTAACTGCCTACTTTGATGGTGTAGGCCGTGGCGGGTAAGGCCTTAAAGATGTCTTCATCTGTTACGTCATCGCCTATGCCCATGATGAAATCAAAGGAGGCTTCTTTCATCCACGACAGGGCAGCTTTGCCTTTATTGATCTCCACATTTTTTATTTCAATGACCTTATCGCCAGGGAGCAGTTGCAGGGGCTTGTCTGCAATGTAATAGCGCAGGGTGTCTACCAGTTCGTTAGCGCGCAACTCGCCCAGGCCTTCTTCCACTTTGCGGTAATGCCACACCAGTGAGTAGCTTTTTTCTTCAATGAGGGCGCCGGGCGTACGGTCTGTGAAGGTGTCCAGGATGGGCAGGATCTCTCCTTTCCACTGGTCCGTGAGGCCGGGGAGCTGCGTCCACTCCCCTTCCTGGCTTTTTTGCCAGGCCCCATGCTCTGCAATGAGGTCTATGGGCAACTGGCCAAACCACTGCTGCAGGTTATCTTTCTTGCGGCCGCTCACCAGTACCAGTTGGTTCTGGGGATCATTGGCCAGTGTGGTCAGGATCTTGTACAGCTCCGGGTCGGGGCTGGCCTCTTCCAGGTTTATATTAAAATCCACCAGTGTACCATCGTAATCCAGGAAGATGGCACGTTTGGAGGCGTGCACGTAATCGCGCACCATCTCCTGGGCCATGGTCATATTGATGCGGCGGGCCAGCATGCTTTGCTGGGTTTTCTTCACATCATCCAGGGTGGCCATAAAGAGTTTTACCCAGTGGTGCACGTTGAACTTGGCCACTATCTGGCGCATGGATTTCATACGGTGCTGCTGCTCCGGCAGCGACATTTCCAGGGCCTCATCAATGGCGGCCGCAATGGCGTTGGCATCGTTGGGATTTACCACAATGGCGTCTATCAGTTCCTTGGAGGCGCCCGCCATTTCACTGAGGATAAGCACCCCGTTGTTGTGAATGCGGCTGGCTACGTACTCCTTCGCCACGAGGTTCATCCCGTCGCGCATGGGCGTTACAAGGCAGATGTCCGCCAGGTTATACAGGGCGGCCAGTATTTCCAGTGGAAAGCTGCGGTAAAAATAATGGATAGGACTCCATCCCATGGTGCGGTAGCGGGCATTGATGTTACCCACCAGCTGGTCTATCTGGTCGCGCAGTTCCTTGTAGCGCGGCACGGTATCCCGGGAGGGGACAATGATCATGGCCAGGCCTACTTTTTCAATAGCCCAGGGATTGTTTTGCAGGAAAAGGTCAAAGCCCTGGAGGCGCTGCAGGATGCCTTTGCTATAATCCAGGCGGTCTATGGATAAGATGATGCGGATGTCCTGGAAGCGCTTGGCCAGCACCTGCACCTGGTTTTGCACACCGGCAGTGGAGGATAATGATTCAAACTTGCGGTTGTCAATCCCCATGGGGAAAGTTTCCACCATTACGCTGCGGTCGTTCACGGTAATGGTATTGGCAGATGCATGATAGGCCAGCAGGCGTACGCAGCTGCCTATGAAATGGCGGGCATCATCAAAGGTATGGAAGCCGATGAGATCCGCGCCCAGTATGCCATTGAGCAGTTCCACACGCCAGGGTATGAGACGGAACAATTCGTAAGAGGGGAATGGAATGTGCTGGAAGAAGCCGATGGAAGCATCCGGCAGGTCTGCACGGAGCATGCCGGGCAGCAGCAGTAACTGGTAGTCCTGCACCCAGATCACATCTCCCGGCTCTGCCACGGCCAGTATGGCCTCCTTGAATTTCTCATTGACCCGTATGTAGAAATCCCAGTAGGACTGCTCATAACGGGCATAAGTGCTCATGTAATGGAAGATAGGCCACAGGATCTCATTGCTGAATCCTTCGTAAAACTGGTTGATCTCTTCAGCAGTAAGATATACAGGCAACAGGTTCAATTTTGCCAGCTCTGTTTTGAGCTCGGTCTGTTCCATGACGTCGGTCACTTCCTGGCCGGGCCATCCAATCCATACATTGTTCCCTTCACGATACACAGAACCCAGGCCGGTGGCCAGGCCACCTTCACTGGGGGTCAATACAATTTCCCCGTTTTTACGGGTGATCTTCACGGGCAGTCTGTTGGATACAATAATGGTTTTTCGCATGATATAAATCCGTTTCCGATTAAATAAAAAAAGGGATGATACATGGGCGGATTAAGTGTGTCCCTCTATGGTTCGATAACGCCCATTTTCGCAGTATAATACTTTTTTCAGCGTTTACACACATATGTTTACCTGTAATAGATGCCGCAATTTTTGTGCAAACTATCTCGGTGTGGAATAACTGCGTGTATATGGGGTGCAATGGACGCAGGTTGAAGTAGCTATAAACGGGCTGTAAATGAGTGGGTTATGAATATTAAAAGTAAAATGACGGGAAGGCGGTTACACTTATAAATTTATTTGTTCTGTTCAACTTCGTACCTTATTTTTGTTTCCATTATAATTTCTTTCAAATGGAACAAAAATTTCAGGGAACTGTAAAGTTCTTCAACGAAGCAAAAGGTTTTGGCTTCATCAAGCACGAAGCTACTAACCGCGAAACTTTCGTACACGCAACCGGTCTGATCGACCAGATCCAGCAGAACGACCGCGTGGAATTCGAAGTAAAAGACGGCAAGAAAGGTGAAAATGCCGTGAATGTTAGACGTATTGATTAAGTTCGCTTTTTTAAATACATCATTGAGGTCCCGCCGGTTCCGGCGGGATTTTTTTTTGTGGCTATGGCAGGCTACCGGAACAAAAGAGGGTTGTCTCAAAGTTTTGAAACAGCCCCCTTTGTATTTGCAGTTGAAATTGGGATCTGTAAGTTCCGCGCATTCGCAATGGCAGGTTGCGGAATTTATGCCATCAAAATTTAAACTTCAACCCCACATTGGCTCCCAGCCCGCCAATATTGATGTAGGATTTCAAATCGTTAGACGGTTTGTTGTTATCCTTGTACAGCGTCTGCGCCCCGTTGGTACCGGTGGGCGTATTGGAGCTGGCATCCAGCGTGGTTACATAATCCGTATAACGCTCCGCCGTGCTGAGATCTCCCAGTCCGCGGTGTACGGTCTGCCCCGTGGGCTGACCGGTGACGGCATTGATGATCACCGTGTTTTCATCATACGCCGTTACTTCCTTCGATTTGCCATGTACCGGCACATTGCGGTATTCTGCTTCTACAAAGAGGTCGAACCGGGAACTGAGGGCAAAGCTGAGGCCCAGCGCTCCCTGGAAACCTACTGTCACATTGGGCTTTATCTGTTCATGGCGTGACACGGTGGTTTGTGCAATAGCCGTGGCACTGGGGCGGCTGGTCTGCGATGCTTCCGTTGTTATGTTGAGCCGGCCCCATAGTGGTACCACCACGCCAAAACGCACGTAGGGATTCACTTTGGCAAAGCCGGGGCTCATCACCACGCTGGGCGCAAAATCCACAGCATGTACATACCCGTGCGATTCCACGGCGCCCAACACCGTACTGGGCGAGCCTTCTGCCGTAACCGTCTGTTTGGTCATCAGGTTTTTGGCACTGGCATAGTAGTTAAAGGTACCTTCTATGCCTATGTATTTATTGAAGTTCCAGCCTACGCTCACACCGGACCTGAACCCTGCGCCGTAAGAGCCGGTGAGCACCTTGTCGGAGATCACGGTGGTGGCGCCGGTGCTGGTGTTGATGCTTTCATGGGTATCGTGAGGAGGATAAGGCCCCACATCGGGGAACTGGCCCTGTGACACGCTGAAATAGTAGCCTGCGGCCACTTTGAGGTAGAGCCCGTGGGTGCGGGGTGTCTCCTCTTTTTTATCCCTGCTGGTGGATTGGGCCCATGCGCCGGTGCTGAGCAAAAGCGCTGCGCCAGCGATAAGAACGTGGAGCGTTTTCATAAAAATTGTTTTGGTTTTTGTCGGGTTACAGAGCGATTTTGATTTGTTGTTAAATGCCGGATCGTGGAATAGACAATTTTCTTTTTCGTTTCAGGAGTATAATTGCAATGTTAAGGAATAGTTATCATATAAAGTGCGGAAATGGGGTAAAAAGCAAAGCCATTCTACAGCAGTGTGCAGAATGGCTAATTACTTTGTAGCATGTTATTATGCATTTAGGACATGGCTTCTGATCTGGCGTTGCGGCGGATGTCGTCTGCCGTGTCGTTGCTTTCATTGAGGATGGTGAGAATGCGTTCTCTCACGTCGTCCCTAAGGCCACTGATCTGCTGGCTGAACACATCTTTCAGGTGGCTGAGGTCTTCAGAGGTGGTGCCCCATACATTGCGGGCTTTACGCTGCCAGGTGCGGGCGGTGTCTTTGATCTTTTCGCGGGTGTCTTCACCAGATTCCGGTGCAACGAGCAGTCCGGCTGCAAAACCGGCCGCCAGGCCGATCAGGGCGCCTGTAAGTACTTTAGACATAAGATAGCTTTTTATGGTTAAAGAATCCTGTTCACAAATGACCCGGGGCTGCCGGATGAAGACCAGAAGTCCAAATATCAGGCCGGTTTGGCCCCGGCTGGCAGTGTGGAATTTGCCGGTTCCACACCTCAACGTGAGGACTTTTTACCGGTAAAAGCTATTGTTTGCCGGGTTGCTGCTTAAAGATATGCACCAGCATTGCGTACAATTCCGGGTGATGGCTTTCCAGCAAATGAGGCTGCTGGAAGAAGTATTCCGATGCCACCGCCAGGAACTCTGCCGGATTAGTGGCGGCATATGGGTTGATGTCGGAATGCCCTTGTTCTATACGCTGGATCTCGTGGTGGATGACCTGCAGCCAGGGAATGCTGTAGGCATGTTCCAGCAGGTTTTCCGGCACCCCGTCTGTAGAGCCATCTGATTTATCCAGGAGGTGTACAAATTCATGGATGGCGGTGTTGTGGTTCCCCTGCTGCAGGAAGCCCGCCCGCAGGGCATTTTGGGACAGTAACATCTGCCCGTTCATGGCGCCGCTGCCCACCATGCCCAGCACATTGCGCTCCCCTCCTTCAAACTGGTATTGCTCATTAAAGGTGTCCGGGTAGAGGATCACGTTGGTGAGGTTAAAGTATTTCCAATCCCTGAACCCGAAGATGGGGATAATGGCGCTGGCGGCCACCAGTACCTTATCCAGCGGTTCCACGGTAGCCCCCACTCCTTCTACCCTCACCTGCTTCAAAAACTCCGCACAATCTGCCTCAAAGCGCAACTTTTCTGCATCCGTTAGTTGCTGGTAATATCTTACGTGTTGCTGCAGCATTTCCTGCAAAGCCGCCGGCACCGCGCTTTTGCGGCGCAGATAGCGCTTCCGTAAATAACGGGCATAGCTGAAAATGACGAGGGCGACAAAGATGGTGAGGATGTACATAAAATTGGTCCTAGGTCTTAGGTCTTAAGTCTTAGGTCTTTTGTCTCAGGTTGATTTGTTGGGACCTGGGACCTAAGACAATCATTTATATTTCAAAAAGATCTCCGTGGCCCCGTAGCCATATTTGGGATGGTACTGGTTTACAAAGTAATTCACCTCGCGGGTGAGGCGGAGGATGTCGTGGATCTCGTCACGGAGCTTGCCTTTGCCTACGCCGTGGATGGCGATGAGTGTGGGCTGGTGGTGATGGATGGCCAGGTCCAGGTAGTGCTGGAATTCATTGAGCTGGATGCCCAGTATTTCCAGGTTGGAGAGACCTTTCCAGTCGTCTGTCAGCTTTTCAATGTGCAGGTCCACTTCCTGTTTGGGTTGTTGTTTGGGCTGTTGTTGCAGCGTGATGCTGTTTACCGCACTGGGATTGTAGGAAGGCACGTCAAAGCCGGCATCGGCGGACTTTTCCGGGTATTTTTCAAAAAGAGGGAAGGTAAGCGTGGCACCCTGGCGCATGTGCAGGTCACTGAGTTGCTGGAAGAGATGTTTGGGCTTCAGTTTCCAGGTTTTCGCAAAAGTGGGCGCCAGCTTGGGATCCGGATCTTTTAAGGAGAATACAAATTCAAAGCGGGGCGCATCATTGAGATTTTCAAACAGCAGGTCTGCCAGGTAAAAATTGCTGAAAGGCAGCACCGTGTTGCGGATCTCCAGGTGCAGGTGGCGGTTCAGGTAGATCTGGAAATTGAAATTGTAGGCAGTGGCATTTTCATTCAGCAGGTGAAACTTCAGCAGTTCCACTTCTTCTTCCATGCCGCGGCCCGCATATACAGGCAGTATGGAAAGCATGACGCCTTTTTCCATGCGGATCTGCCCTCCCAGTTTTTCTTTCTTTATTTCCTCACCCCGGGTCAGGTTTGGCTTGATGGAGGTTTGCGGTTTCTTTTGCGTGAAGCGGTGAAAATATGGGAAGTCGATCTGGTCGAGGTACACTGGAAATTGCACTTTCCCGATCTCGATCATGACCATTTTGTCGTTGATGATATCGATGATCCTGCCCTCTTCTTTGGAATGGAGGAGGATGATCTGGTCTCCTATTTCGTATTTCATGCCGCAAAAATACGGCGTTTTGCGAAAGAAAACCGTTGGGCCTTGAGACCTGGGGCCTCCCTTATCTCACACCCAGGTAAACACCGGCGCTGTTGCCACAAAATGCACTTCCAGGGGATCTACTTTGGGCTGGAGCCATGCTGCAAAATATTCCATGCCCGGTTGTTCGCTGGCAATGTGGCCCAGGACGATGAGGGCCGTGTTATGGCCCAGCAAACGCCCGTCCCGTATGTATTCTGCGGTTTCCCATTCCCGGGTTTCGCCGATGATCAGCACATCCGGACGTCCCTGCTCTACCAGTTGCACCTGCGATTCACTGGATGGCGCGCCAGGGCGCAGGCCTATTTTGGAAACGGGTTGTTGCAGGTCGCCGATGACGCGGAAATGATCTATGCCCAGTGTGCTTTTCAGGTGGTTCACCAGCCCACCCAGCGTGGTAGCGGGAATGTTGAACACGCGCGCTGTAAGATCATGATCCAGCTGCACCTGCGGCAGCCAGCCTGTTTTTTTGAGGAAGCCGTAGAAGATGGTATCAGGTTGCATGGCGTGGATGTAATCGTGGCAGCACCATACAGCTATCTTGTGTTCGGCCAGCAGCGCGGCTTTCCCGGCTATCACCTGGTTATTGGGCGTCCAGTCTTTTTTATCGGCGTGGTTGAAGAAGGTAGGCTCGTGCGCAATAATAAAATTGGCGCCCAGTTTTATGGCTTCTTTGATCACGGAGATGGTGGCAAACATGGTAGTTACAATACCGGTGACCTCCTGGTCCGGGCTGCCGGATTTTAAGGTATCTACCGTGTTGGGGATGGGCTGCAGGTTGCCGGCTTTCAATACCAGGTTGATGACGTCCTGCACGGTCACTGGCTTGTGGCTGGCCAGTACACGGGAAAAGGGCATTGCACTGAACGCCAGTGCTGCTGCGGCCCCGGAGGCCTGGGTAAGGAAGGTACGGCGGGTAGCATATTGTGGCATATGAAGGGTTGTATTTGGCATAAAAAAATTGCCTGACACTCGTGATTAGGACTGTCAGGCAATGTTTGTGTTACATGGCGGCACTGCACCGCGGCCGCCCGCACAGCTTGAGCTGTGTTGTTTATGATGGGTTATCTAAACCACGTTTAAGCTACTTCTTCGGGATGGCGCCGCCAGTGGCCGTCTATAGACCAGGGGCCGCTGCCTTCCACCAGGAAAAAGATCATCATACAAAGGCACAATACCGTTTGCCATAATACGGTGTGCGCGGAAAACAGGCCGGTAGGAGAATTGGCAAAGAACAGGGCGCCTACCAGAATAGGAAGGTTTACGATAATAGCCAGCCGGGTAAGTAATCCCAGCGCGATGAATAAGCCGCCCAGCAAGTGGGCAAAGATGATAAAATGAGCCATACCAACAGACAGGGCAGCCCAATCACGGTGTGTGTTGATCAGGGTGATCAGATCGTCCCGGTTCTGTATGAACATAACGCCTTTCCAAAACAAGAAAATACCTAATGCAAAACGAATGATATCCAGCCAGCGGGGATGGTGATTATCACCCCAGCCGCCTATGCGATCGAGTAAATTCATAGCGTTAAAATTTAAGGTTTCTAAGTTCAAAGAGCGGTGCACACATAAGTTACGAAAAATACCGGGAAAATCGTGCCACGGCGGGGATTTGGGCGGAAAAAATGTAACGGGTGTGGCATACAGGGTACCGGGGATATTGATGAGGGTGCTTTGAACGCGGAATTATAAAAAGGGGGAAGCGACTTAACACTGGCGGAATGCAGGGCAAAAATAACAAAGGCCCCCGCGCAATGTGCAGGGACCTTTTTTGTGCAGTCAATGTTTTTATGCGAGATGGTCAACTTTGGCTACCGCAGGACCTTTGGCCAGCTTGCTGTTTTTGCGGCTGTACCCAAAATAAATGGTAAGGCCTATCACCAGCCATACACCAAATACTTCCCAGTTGCGGGCGCCGATCTCAGTCATCAGGTACAGGCAGCACAGCAGGCCCAGGATGGGGATGAGCGACAATTTATGTATCACGCACTGCACCGCCAGGATAGCCGTGGCAATGAGGAAAATAATAAAGGGAATGGCTTCTCTTATATCAGCCCAACCGTTGGCAAAAGTAAGCCGCTCTGCCAGCTGGTGCCGGAAGGTAATACCTGCCACCAGCAGCAATACCGGGATAATGAAACGGCTGCTGATGTAAGGAATGCGGAAGCTGCCGCCTGAGGCGCCTTTTTCTTCCCTGGGCAGTAGCAATACGCCGCCGCATACCAGGATAAAGGCAAACAAGGTACCGATGCTGGTAAGGTCTGTAACGATGGTGAGGTTGAGGAACAACGCCGGGATACCTACAATAATGCCGGTAATGATCGTGGCAAATGAAGGAGTACGAAATCTTTTATGGATCCGGGAAAATGCTTTGGGCAACAGGCCGTCACGGCTCATGCTCATCCAGATGCGGGGCTGCCCTATCTGGAATACCAGCAGTACGCTGGTCGTGGCCACCACGGCGCTTACGGAGATAATGTAGCTTACCCAGTCCAATTTAACGGCGGTGAATACAAACGCCAGCGGGTCGGTCACTTTCAGTTGGGAATAGGATACCATGCCGGTAAGCACCAGCGCAATGGCAATGTACAACACGGTGCAGATCACCAGGGAGTACATCATGCCTTTGGGTAGGTCGCGCTGGGGATTGGCGCATTCTTCGGCGGTGGTGCTCACCGCGTCAAAACCAATGTAGGCAAAGAATACCGCCGATACGCCTTTCAGCACGCCGCCAAATCCATTGGGCATGAAAGGATGCCAGTTTGCCGTGTTCACATAGAACGCACCGGCAATGATCACCAGCAGGATCACCGCTATCTTGAGGGCCACCATGTAGTTGGCCGTTTTCTTACTTTCTGAAATGCCCACATAAGCCAGGTAGGTGACGATCACCACGATGAAGAACGCCGGCAGGTTCAGGATCACGGGCAGGCCAAAGATGTGTGGCGCATTGGCCAGTATTTCCGGGGTGGCACTGTCGTAGTTGCTCACTGTCCATGCGGGCAGGTGAAGGTGCAGGCCTTCCAGCAGGTTGGCAAAATAACCGCTCCACGAAATGGCTACGGCAATGTTGCCAATGGCATATTCCAGGATCAGGGCCCATCCTATTACCCAGGCGGCCAGTTCGCCGAAGGCTACATAAGAATAGGTATAAGCACTTCCGGATACAGGAATGCGGGAAGCAAATTCGGCATAACAAAGTGCGCAGAAACCGCAGGTAATGGCCGTGATGATGAACAGTACAGTAACACCGGGACCGCCGTCAAAGGAGGCCTGGCCAATGGTACTGAAGATCCCTGCACCGATCACGGCGGCAATGCCCATGGCGGTGAGGTCTTTCACCGTTAACACTTTATTCATTCCTCCATGGCCGTCGTTCAGTCCATCCTGGGCATCTTTTAAAATGGTGGTAAGGGACTTCTTGCGAAAGAGGGAATTGGACATAAATGGAATTGGTTAATGAAGGAAGCTAGGTTTGTTTTGTTGTAGTTGTAAGATAAGTAAAGCTGCTTAATGTTGGCGGTGCAGCAGGAAATCTGCTACTTCGGTGAGCGGGTGTTTACGGCCAGACACCACGGCGATGGCCTCCAGGTGGTCAAATGCCAGCTGGGTATAACGTTCCTTCTCCTTTTCTGCCCATGCATCTACTTTGCAGTCGCGGAAGACCTGCAGGGTGCGGCCCACCTTGTCATCGCCGGTATAGTCCAGCAGGCGGCGCAACTCTTCGCGCTGGGCGGGGTTGCAGAATTCCAGGGCTTTGAGCAGCAGGAAAGTTTTCTTGTTCACCAGGATATCCCCTCCTACCTGCTTTCCAAACTTTTCCGGGTCGCCAAAGGCATCCAGGTAGTCATCCTGGATCTGGAAGGCAATGCCCACATTCTTTCCAAACTCGTATAAATGCGCCTGGTTCCCCTCGCTGCCCCCGCCAATGATGGCGCCAAGCTGCAGGCTGGCAGCCAGCAACACGGAGGTTTTGAGGCCTATCATATGCACATAGTCGGCATACTGTACCTGGCCCGGATCCATTTTTTCAAAGTCCATATCCAGTTGCTGGCCTTCGCATACTTCAATGGCCGCCTTGTTGAACACGGCGGTGAGCCTTTGCTGGTAGCGCGGCTGCACCTTGTTGAGGAACTGGTATACGTAGATCAGCATTACATCCCCGGCCAGCAGGGCGGTGCTGTCGTTGTACTTGGTATGTACAGTGGGCATGCCCCGGCGCAGGGGAGCCTTGTCCATGATATCGTCGTGAATGAGGGTAAAGTTATGGAACAGCTCTACTGCATTGCCTACCTGGAAAGCGTCGGGGTGCAGCTCGTCGAAGAGTTCATTGCCCATGAGGGTCAGTACCGGGCGTATGCGCTTGCCGCCTATGCCCAGGATATAGCCGGCGGGCTCATACAATGATGCGGGCGTACCGGGGAAATGCCATTGGCTGAACTGCTTTTCGAATAGTGCGATTAAGTCTTGGAACGAGTGCATGGAGTGAATTTAACCAGGTGCAAAATAGTGAAAATTGTCCTAGGTCTTAAGTCTTAGGTCTTAAGTCTTGGGCAGTAGGTAACGACAAAAAAAGCCCGGAGCTTTTCTCCGGGCTTTAGGGACTTCCTGGTGGAAGGTTATTTCTTTTTCTTCACGGCTGCTTTTTTGGCGGCGGCTTTAGGCGCGGGTTTCGCGGCTTTCTTGGCAGCTGCTTTGGGCTTGGCCCTGGAGGTTGTTTTTGTGGCGGCTTTGGCTGTTGGCTTGGCAGTAGCTTTCTTTGCGGCTGCTTTGGAAGCGGGTTTCGCGGCCTTTACAGCAGCTTTTTTGGCGGCCGCTTTTTTAGCGGGGGCCTTGGCCGTGGTTTTGGCTGCGGCTTTTTTCGGAGCGGCTTTGGTGGCCTTTTTCGCAGTTACGGCTTTCTTGGCCGGTGCGGTAGCTTTCTTCGGCGTTTCCTTTTTAGCGGCGGTGGTTTTGGTTACCTTTTTCTTTGGCGCTTCTTTCACCTTTTTCGCAGCGGCTCTTTTGGCCGGTTCGGCTTTTTTCGGAGCGGCTTTGGCAGTTTTTTCCGCAGTGGTGGCTACTGTTTTGGCTTTCAGCTTTTTAGCGGTAGCAACGGCTGCTGCTTTTTTCTCTTCTGTTTTGGCAGCTTTGGTGGTAGCGGCTTTGGTGGCTGCTTTAGCCGTTTTTGCCACGGCCTTTTCAAATTTGGCTGCTTCTTTCAGTTGCTTGGCCGGAATAGCTTTGGATTTTGGTTTTACCTTTTTCAGGTCCTCTTTCGCGGCTTTTTCCGGTGCGGCTGCTGTGGCCTTGGTTTTCTTAGCCGGGGCTTCTGCGGCTTTGGTAGCCTTTTTAGCGGCAGTTTTCTTCACCGGTTCTTCTTCCACGGGGGCGGCTTTTTTAACGGCCTGTTTGGTGGCTTTCTTAGCTGGTGTGGCTACTACCGGTGCTGCTTTTTCCTTACCCTTGTCCTTGCCTTTGGTCTTAGTGGCTGGTGCGGGTGTGGCTTCCACGGGTGCTGGTGCAGCAGGAGTACCAGCAGCGGCTGCGGCTTCCCTGGCCAGGCGTGCTTCTTCCATGGCGCGTTGTTTACGGGCCTTTTCACGCAGCTTGCGCTTTTGATTCTTGGACAGCTTGGGCGCTGGCTCCTGGCCGCTGATGGGTTGTGCCTGGCCCTGCAACGGTTTGCCGGAAACGGGGCGCTGTGGCTGGTTTTCGGCTTGTTCCTGTTGCTCGCCTTCCTGGGCTTTATACTCGCGTTTTTTATCACGGCGCTTTTTCTTCCGTTCGCGGTTGCGCTGGCGGCGGCGTTCGCGTTCAGCTTCGCTGAGGCCCTGCTCCTGCTGTTGCTCCACTGCTTCCGCTTCTGCTTCCTGTTCCTGGGGAGCGGCCAGTGGCTTGGGCTTTTGTTTGTGCTTGTGCTGCGGTTGCTGGCGGCCTACGTTGGTGCGCATTACATCGCCGGGGGCGCGGCCATAGCCAGGTTCGTCCAGGTCGTAGTCCAGCTGGCGTTTATCCAGGTTAGCGGCTACTACCTTGATCTTTACTTTATCACCGATGGAGAATTTGATGCCGGTATTAGCACCCACCAGGGCGTATTCATTTTCGTTGTAGCGGAAATCGTCCTTGGCGGTGAGGCTGTGGATGCTTACCAGGCCTTCGCACTTGGTATCTACGGTCTCTACCCAGAAACCGAAGTTGCTCACGCCGCTGATCACGCCGGCAAAAGTATCGCCAATGAACTGCTGCATGTATTCCACCTGCTTGTATTTGTTGCCGGCGCGCTCACTTTCCATGGCCTTGCGTTCCATTTCAGAGCAGTGTTTGCACTTGGCATCCATTTCAGGGTCGGGGCGCACTTCGTTGTTCAGGCATTCCTGGATCACGCGGTGCACCAGCACGTCCGGATAGCGGCGGATGGGTGATGTGAAGTGGGCGTAATGTTCAAAGCCCAGGCCATAGTGGCCAATGTTTGACGTCGTGTAAGATGCTTTGGCCATGGTGCGGATGCCCATGGTTTCCAGCACGTGCTGCTCGGGGCGGCCATGCGCCAGTTGCAGCATTTTATTGAAGGAGGCGGCAATGGTCTCCGGTGTATGCATATCGAATTTATAGCCAAACTGCAGGGCGAACACGGAGAATATCTTCAGTTTCTCTTCATCCGGGTTATCATGCACGCGGTATGGGAAGGGCACGGGCTGGCCATTCACCCGCAGGCTGCTTACGTATTCTGCCACGGTGCGGTTGGCCAGCAGCATGAGTTCTTCAATGAGCTGGTGGGCTTCCTTACTTTCTTTCAGTATTACGCCAATGGGCTTGCCGTCAGGGTCCAGCTGGAATTTCACTTCCGTGGATGAGAAGTTGATGGCGCCATTGCGGAAGCGATCTGCCCGCAGCTGGCGGGCCATGTTATTGAGCAGCAGGATCTCATTGCGATAATGGGGGCCTTTGCCGGATTCAATGACTTCCTGCACTTCTTCGTAGGTGAAGCGGTGGTCGGAGTGGATCACGGTGCGGCCTATCCATTTGTTCTTCACTTTCCCGTCTGCCGTCATTTCAAACATGGCGGAGAAAGTGAGCTTATCTTCATGCGGGCGCAGGGAGCAAAGCTCGTTGGAGATCTTTTCCGGCAGCATGGGTAGCACGCGATCCGGCAAATACACGCTGGTAGCGCGTTTGTAGGCTTCTGCGTCCAGGGCGGAGCCGGGGCGCACATAATAGCTTACATCTGCAATGTGCACGCCTACTTCATAGTTACCTGTTTTGAGGAGGCGGATGGAAATGGCGTCATCAAAGTCTTTGGCGTCGTAAGGGTCTATGGTGAAGGTGGTTACCTTGCGGAAATCTTTACGTTTGGCTACTTCTTCCTGGGGTATTTCCTGGGGCAGTTTGTTGGTTTCTTCCATCACTTCATCGGGGAAGTTGAGGATAAAGCCATTGTCCAGCAGGATCTCTTTCATGGCCATATCACCGGCGTTGCGGGCGTCCAGGATCTCTACCACTTCCCCGGAGGGCTTGCGGCTTTTGCCGGACTCACCGCCCCAGCTGGTGATCTTTACCAGGGCCTTATCCCCGTTCACACCGCCTTTCAGCGCAGAGAGGGGAATATAAATATCGGGCAGCGTTGCATTGCGTTCAGACACGAGGAAAGCAAAGTTGTCACTCACCTGGAGGGTGCCGGTAAATTCGCTCTTCTTGCGGGTGTTCACCTGGGTGATCACTCCTTCCATACGGCCTTTGCCCTGGTGGACCACCTTTACGGTTACTTCATCGCCATTTTGCGCAGTGTTCAGATCATGGGGTCTTACCATAATATCGCGCTCCACGCCTTCTACGATCACGAAGGCCATGCCGGAACGGGTAATTTCTAACTTGCCAGTGTAGGTCTGGCCCGAGGAATTATTGTGTTGCTGCTGATGATGACGCTGTTGGTGATGGTTATGACTGCCCCGATTTGTATTCTTTTTTTTGTTCTTGTTTCTTGACATTGGGATGTTCGCTTGGTATTAGTTGTTAGTGACACGGCCCTCTATGTTTGTTGCATTCCCGGGCCCGTGTGTTAAGCATTCTGTTCCGCCGAGGCCGAGATCAGCGTATTTGCTATATAATCAAAAATATAATTATTAAATGAATCTCCCGCCTGATCCAGGAAGGAAATTTCTATGGGCATCACCGCGATGGTGAGCCCTGCTGCTTCAATCTCCTGCTGCAGCAGGTGCAGGCGCACGGCGTCTTTCTCGGTCGTGATCACCAGTTTGCGTGCACCGGGCAGGTCGTCCAGCTCTTTCCGGATCTTTGCCACGTCTGCAGGTCCGTAATAATAATGATCGGCAAAAGGCAGGAGGAACACCTTTTTGAACGATTGCTGTAGATGCCGCAGCAACGGCTCCGGGCGGGCTATGCCGGCCACCACCAGTACCGCATCGTATTGCCCCGGGTCAAAGGGCTCTGCGGTAAAAAGATCATACAACTGGCCGTACTGCAGGGCCGTGAAGTACAATTGCTGACCGGGCTGGGGCGCAATCTCCCGGCGGATGGCGTCCATTTCTTCCTTACCCAGGTCTGGCGGGCATTTGCTCACGATGATCACATTGGCCCGGAGGTAACCTTTCCGGCCTTCTCTCAGGTAACCAAAGGGCACCACGTGGTCTTTCGTGAAGCGGCGGCTGTAATCGGTCAGGAGGATGTTGAGCCCCGGTTTCACCGAGCGGTGCTGGAAAGCATCGTCCAGCAGGATCACCTGGGTATCGGGTACATCGCTCACCAACTGCGGAATGGCCAGCATGCGCTCCTCGCCTACACACACCGTAATGTCGGGGAATTTGCGGTGGAACTGCATGGGCTCATCCCCGATGTCATTGGCCGTGCTGCGGGCACCTGCCAGCACGTAGCCCCTGGTGCGGCGCTGGTAGCCGCGGCTCAGCGTGGCCACCCGGTATACGTCTTTCAGCAGCCGGATGAGGTACTCTACATGCGGGCTCTTGCCGGTGCCCCCCATTGATAAGTTGCCTACGGCGATCACTGGCAGGCTAAACTCCACGGCCGTAAGCACTTTGGAGTCGTATAAGCGGTTGCGCAGCCACATGATAAGGCCATACAGCAAAGAAAAGGGGTACAGCAGGAACTTCAAATATCTGAGCACGTTCATTTAGCTTTTAAAATCATAAATCGCCTGCGGCGTGATGGCCATCTTCAGCCGTACATCCCAGGGACCGGCATCATCGATGGCCGGCACCGGGTCAAACTGGCTGAGGCCAACGGTCAGTACATCCGGGCGGCATTGCTGCAAAAAACGGTCATACATGCCCTTACCGTAGCCGGCCCGGTGGCCCCGGAGGTCAAACGCCAGCAGGGGCACAAATACCAGGTCTATGCTGGAAGGCGCCACCAGCGTGCCTCCCGCGGGTTCCGTCATACCGTAGCGATGGGTGGTCAGCACGGTATGCGCATCCCAAAGATAATGCAGCATTTGACTGGTTTGCATGTCTGTGCTAGATAAAACTAAATTAACCTGCGGATGGGCCTCCCGCAACCATTGGGCCAGGGGCCGGGTGTCCACCTCTTTTTTTGCATCAATGGGCAGGAACAGGTGCACATAGCGCATGCTGCTGTAATCGAGGTCCATGCAGTGTTGCAGGATAGCGGCATTGGCAGTGGCAGCAGCCGTAGCGGGGAGATTGAGCCGCTTTTCCAGGTAAGTGATGCGCAGGTCTTTTTTAGTAGGCATGGCTTATCCGAAATTAAACGTCTGCGCTTTTACAAAAGCTTTGTCTATGTGGTCTGCAAACGGGATGCGCCCCAGTTTGGGGTACCTGCTCCAGCGCACAATGTCGTTTTCGTTGCTGTTTTCCGGGCCGTTAAAGATCCAACCCATCACCGGAGCGCCTTTTGCCCGCAGGATCTCCGCGGTCAGCAAAGCGTGGTTAATGCTCCCCAGGTAGTTCTGGGCCACAATGATCACGCGCGCCTGCAGTTGCAATACCATGTCCAGCATGAACTGGTCTTCATTAAGTGGTACCAGGATGCCGCCGGCGCCTTCTATCACCAGGGGACGTACCACGGGCTGGTGCTTTCTGGCCTGCTCCACGATGGGGCGCAACTGGATGGTGACACCTTCCATGCGGGCTGCCAGGTGCGGACTGGCGGGCGCTTTGAGCTTGTACAGCTCCGGGTGGCAGATCGTAAAATTGTTGCTGATCAACGCTTTCACGGTATCGCGGTCGGTACCTTCCATCAGGCCGGTCTGCACGGGCTTCCAGTAGTCGGCCTGCAGGGCTTCGGTAACGCAGGCGGCAGTAATGGTCTTTCCCACACCGGTACCTATCCCTGTGATAAAAATGCTGTTCATGGACGCAAAGGTAGTGTTTCGCGTACAACGTACAATGTACAGCCTACAATGTACCTCCTGGAGCGGAAATGACGTCGCGGTATGCTGTACGCCCTACTTTGTACAATTTCACTACATTCGCAAGGAATCATTTTTCCATTATGAAAATTTGCAACAACATCCTTGATACCATTGGCAATACCCCGATGGTAAAGCTGAATAAGATCACGGCAGCCCTGCCCTGCACGGTGCTGGCCAAGGTGGAATTCTTTAACCCCGGTAATTCTATTAAAGACCGCATGGCCATTAAAATGGTGGAAGTGGCAGAAGCAGACGGGCGCCTGAAACCCGGCGGCACCATCATTGAAGGCACTTCCGGCAATACCGGCATGGGGCTGGCCCTGGCAGCGGTGATCAAAGGTTACAAATGCATTTTTACCACCACAGATAAGCAGTCCAAGGAAAAGATGGACATCCTCAAAGCGCTGGGCGCAGAGGTGATCGTGTGCCCCACCAACGTGGAGCCGGAAGATCCCCGCTCCTACTACTCCGTGAGCAAGCGCCTGGCCAAAGAAGTGCCCAATTCCTGGTACGTGAATCAATATGATAACCTGGCCAACCGCGATGCGCACTATGAGCAAACGGGCCCCGAGATCTGGGAACAAACGGATGGAAAGATCACCCACCTGGTAGTGGCCACCGGCACCGGAGGCACCATTACCGGCACCGGCAAATACCTGAAGGAAAAAAATCCGGATATTAAAGTGTGGGCCATAGACAGCTACGGCTCCCTGCTGAAAAAATACTTTGAAACCGGTGAGCTGGATATGAGTGAAGTATACCCTTACATTACGGAAGGCATTGGGGAAGACTTTGTACCGGAGAACTATGACATGGACGTGATAGACCAGTTTGAAAAGGTGACGGATAAAGACGGCGCCGTGATGGCGCGCCGCATTGCCAAGGAAGAAGGCATCTTTGTGGGTTACTCCGCCGGATCCGCCCTGGCAGGCCTTATGCAGCTGAAAAGCCAGTTGAAGCCTGCTGATGTAGTGGTAGTGATCTTCCATGACCACGGCAGCCGCTATGTAGGCAAAGTATACAACGACCAGTGGATGATGGAACGGGGTTTCCTGGATGTAAAGACCGTGAAAGATGTAGTAGGCGCCCGCGCCGGCAAGCCCCTGGTGACCATCAGACCGGATGAAAAAGTGAGCGACGCCATCGCCAAAATGAAGAAGTTCGACATTGAACATATTCCCGTGCTGCAAAACGGCGATGTGATAGGTTCCGTATCTGAAAACGGCTTGTTCCTGCGCCTCATTGACGACGCCAACATTAAAGAGGCTGCCGTGAAAACCGTGATGCAGCCTGCATTTCCGCTGGTAGGGATGGATACGCCCATTGAGAAATTATCTTCCTACATCAACAAAGAAAATGGTGCGGTACTTACGAAGGATGACAGTGGTAACTATCACATTGTAACGAAGTATGATATTATACAGGCGTTAGGAAGTTAAATGATGTACATGGTACCTGGTACAAATGCTATGAAAATATTCACCGATCAATTACAACGCACTGTGCGCCTGGGTTTCCCGCCAAGGCGCATTGTTTCTTTGGTGCCATCGCAAACGGAGCTGCTGCATGCACTGGGCCTGGAAGCGGAAGTGGTAGGCATTACTAAGTTCTGCATCCACCCGGCGGCGTGGTTCCGTAGCAAGACCCGGGTGGGTGGCACCAGGCAGCTGAATATAGAGACCATCCGCCAGTTGCAACCGGACCTGGTCATTGCCAACAAGGAGGAGAATGAGCAGGTACAGATTGAAGCACTGGAAAAGGAATTCCTTGTGTGGGTGAGCGATATACAAACCTTGCCGGATGCGGGTGATATGATGCTGCGGGTGGGCGCGCTCACCGGCCGCGCGGAAAAAGCACAGGAGATCGTGAACGAAATTATGCAGCGCTTTGCGCAGCTGGCAGTAGCTGTGGCAGGCACCAAACGCAGGCGGGTGGCTTACTTCATCTGGCGTAACCCCTGGATGGTAGCGGCTTCGAACACGTTCATTGATTGCATACTGGACCAGTATGGGTTTACAAATGTATTTGCAAAAGAAAGCCGCTATCCTGTTTTTACCACGGAGCAGCTGCGCAAGGTAGATTGCGACCTGGTACTGCTTTCATCGGAGCCTTATCCATTTGGGGAGAAACATATGGCAGAGATGCACGATATATTTCCCGGCGCCATCATCAAGCTGGTGGATGGGGAAATGTTTTCCTGGTATGGCAGTCATTTGTTGCAAACGCCCGGCTATTGGGGCCAGGTGGCAGGATAAGCGGCCAGCGCGTTATCCCTTCAGCCCACCGAAAATGCTGGTCATCATTACCAGCAATACCAGCAACGTAATGCCGATATACAGCTTGTCCTTTTCCAAAACAAAGCCCACGAGTGAAAATGCCACGCGGAGAATGGGCGTAGCAATGAGCAACAGTGCGCCTAACTGGATGATCTCCGGGGAACTGCCGGTCACTGCCCCGTGGAAAATGCCGCTGTAGGTGGTGTAGCCATTGGTTTCCCCTTTAAAGACATTGTAGGCGGGCACCGGTAAATTACCTTTCATCATAAGATAACAAACCCCGCCGATAAAAGCTACAAGGCAGGCCGTGAGTACGCCATAGCGCAGCAGTTGCCCCACCAGTTGTTCTACATCCGTATCTTTCCAGCTGCGGTTTTTCTTTTCCATGTGTAACCGGTTTAACGTTAAAACTTGTGCTGGTAGCCGTTATAGATCATCTCTATGGCTACAAAGGTGATGGCTACGCAAAAGATGAGGCGCAGCGCCCTGGTGTTCATGCGCATCAGCAGTTTGGAACCGGTGAAAGCACCGGCCAATACACCGAGCATTACCGGAAATGCGAGCCCGGGGTCCACGTACCCACGTTGCAGGTACACCACCGCGCTTGCCGCTGCGGTGACGCCGATCATAAAATTACTGGTGGTAGTGCTCACTTTGAATGGGATGCGCATGGCCGTGTCCATAGCCAGTACTTTTAATGCGCCGGAGCCAATGCCCAGCAGGCCTGAGATAATGCCGGCCAGCGTCATGATGGAAAAGCCGGCGCCTACGTTCTTCAACTGGTAGGCCACTTCTCCGTGGTCTGTTGGGTATGTGTTATTAAGTTTGAGGATGCCCGCCCACTTACTGCCGGTGGTGAGTGCCTGCTCGTTCTTTTTTCTTAACGTCATGATGGCGGAAAAGATCAGCACTATACCAAAAAGAATGGCAATGGTGTTGGTAGGGGTATACACGGCTATCAGCGCACCCAGCACGGCGCCTATGGTAGTGGCTATTTCCAGGAACATACCCAGCCGCATGTTGGTAATGCCTTCCTTTACATATGCACTGGCAGACCCGCTGGAAGTGGCAATGGAGGCGAGCAGCGCTGCCCCGATGGCGTAGCGGATGTCCACGCCAAAGGCCAGGGTAAGCAGTGGAATGACCACCACGCCGCCACCCAGCCCGGTAAGGGAGCCGAGCAAACCGGCCAGGTAAGCGCCAGCCAGGAGAATGAGACTGAAGGTGAGTATTGTCATAAGGGGAGGTTATGTATCATTGGCACACTATATAACAGTCATGCTTATACGCTTTTTCCATCAGCTCTTTTAACACCAGGAAATCATTAACCAGGTGCAGCATGTTATACAGCTTCCCTTCCTTCAGGTCATCTGTCCACTCGCCGGGGTAAATATCATTCTCATTAAGTTCCTCCGCATCATATGCATCCTCCACCTGCACTTCATCCAGTGTATGCAGCAGGTCGCGGATCTGCGCTACTACATCCGGTGATTGATAGTGCAGGCCTTCTTCAATGGCATCGCCCAGTGCTTCAAAGTGGGCTGCATTCCAGTTGCTGAAATCAATGTCCTGCGCTTCACCGATGAAAGCATCGGGATAAAAAATAGCATTCACCAGGATCTCCGTATCCTCATCACTGATCAGTATTTTGTCCAGCAGGAACAGTAATGCATCTGCACTGCCCTGGAAACGGGCATGTGCAACAGCGCCTTTGGACGGATCGGCACCGGGGCCGCTGAGGGCCTGGAAAGCCTTGGCTGGCAAGGCATACAGGGTTCTTACTTCGCTCATTCTTTGTCAAATACTTTTTCCCCGCCAATGAAAGTGGCGAGTACCTTGGTTTGCAATACTTGTTTGGCATCCACCTTCATCAGGTCCTGGTCCAGGATGATGAAATCCGCTTTCTTACCGGGCTCCAGGCTGCCTACTTCTGTTTCCAGGAAGTCTGCTTTGGCGGCCCAGATGGTCATGCCGCGCAGGGCCTGTTCCCGGGTCAGGGCATTTTCCATCTGGAAACCGCCTGCGGGATAGCCGCTGGTATCTTGCCGGAAAACCGCTGCCAGGAAGGTTTTGAAGGGAGATATATCTTCCACGGGGAAGTCTGTGCCCAGGGGCAGCCAGCCATTTTGTTTCAGCAACTGCTGGTAAGCATAAGCACCTTTGAGCCGCTCCTCGCCCAGCCTTTCACCGGCCCAGCGCATATCGCTGGTAGCGTGGGTGGGTTGCACGGAAGGGATGATGCTGGCCTGGCCAAACAGGGCAAAGTCCTGCGGATCCACAACCTGCGCGTGCTCTATGCGCCAGCGTTTATCATTTTTACCGGACAGGTATTTATTGTAAATATTTAAGATAGTACGGTTACCGGAATCGCCAATGGCGTGGGTACACATCTGGAACTCCGTGGTGGAAAGCATATTTGCAATGGAATCGAAATGTGCAGGGCTGCTCAGCAGGAAACCATTCCAGCCGGGCTTGTCGCTGTAGGGCCGCAACAGGCAGGCGCCCCGGCTGCCCAGTGCTCCATCTGCATACACTTTTACGCCGTGCACATACAGGCGGTCTGTTTTGTAAGGGCCGCGGTGCAGGTAATAAGCGTAATTGGCGCTATCGTCAGACATCATTACATACAGGCGCATTTTCAGTTTGCCTTCCTGCTGCAAGGCATCCATCATATTAATGGCATCCACCTCCAGGCCGCAATCCGTGATCATCGTGAGGCCCTGTGCAAAGCAATTGGTTTGCGCAGCACCCAGCCATTTTTCAAGCAACGCTTTATTGGCCGCAGGCTCCACGGCTTCCATACGGTGCGCGGCATTATCCACCAGCACGCCGGTCAGCACACCGTTACTGGTCTCAATGCTGCCGCCTTCTATTTTGTCGCCGGCCTTGATGCCGGCCAGTTCCAGGGCTTTGGCATTGGCCAGCACGGCGTGGCCATCCACCCGGGAGAGTACCACGGGTTTATCCGGGAATAGATCATTGAGCACTTTATTATCCGGGAAGGCCTTGCCGGGCCAGCGGTTCTGGTCCCACCCGTTGCCGGTGATCCATGTTTCTCCGGGATGCGCAGCTGCAAAGGCTTTTACGCGTGCGGTCACTTCCTCAAAACTATTGGCGCCGTAGAGGTTTACGGCATAAAGGGATTTGCCATATTCCAGGAAATGCGCGTGGGCGTCTATGAACCCGGGGTAGATGAATTTTCCTTTGGCATCAATGGTGTTCTGCGGGTCAAAGCGGGCCTGGAGGCCGGCCGTAGTGCCGGTAGCTACCACGTGCCCGCCCTGGATCACGATGGCTTCTGCGGTGGAGAATGCGCTGTCTATCGTATATACATGCGCGTTATACACCAGCAGGTCGGCCGGCTTGCGGGAATTGCAGGCAGTGGCCAGTATGAGCAGGGCTACAAGGAAGGTGTGCAACTGTTTCATAGCAGGTATTTGGGTATAAATATAAAAGATAACTGCCACATGCCCCGGTATTTGAAAGTTGGAAATGACGGGCGGGAAATTGCATGCCCGCCAATTTGGACGTTTTCGAAACATTCCTGCCAGATTTGCATTTTGCCGGCAAGGATTATATATTTGCTTTCCTTTAAACGAAGAAACATGGGAAAATACAGAGCTGGCGTATTATTCGGCGATGAGCTGAAAGCGCTGTACAATGATGCGAAAGCACAAGGTTTTGCAATGCCTGCAGTAAACGTAATCGGTACTGATTCCATTAATGCAGTGCTGGAAACAGCCGCTAAAGTGAACTCTCCGGTAATTATTCAGTTCTCCAACGGTGGCGCGCAATTCTTTGCGGGCAAAGGTATGCCGAATGACAAACTGCAAGCAAACATTTCAGGTGCCATTTCCGGTGCCAAGCACGTGCACGAGGTGGCCAAGTATTATGGTGTGCCCGTAGTACTGCATACCGACCACGCTGCCGCCAAATGGCTGCCCTGGATCGATGGCCTGCTGGACGCTGGTGAAGCATTTAAAAAGCAAACCGGCCAGCCCCTCTTCTCCTCCCACATGCTGGACCTGTCTGAAGAGCCCATCCACGAAAACATTGAAACTTCCAAGAAATATTTCCAGCGCATGGCCCCCCTGGGCATGTCCATCGAAATTGAACTGGGTGTAACCGGCGGTGAAGAAGATGGTGTGGACAACAGTGGTGTAGACAACTCCAAGTTGTATACCCAGCCGGAAGACGTAGCCCTGGCTTACGAAACCCTGTCTGAAGTGAGCCCCCTGTTCACCATCGCGGCAGCTTTCGGTAACGTGCATGGCGTGTACACGCCTGGTAACGTGGAACTGCGTCCCGAGATCCTGAAGAACAGCCAGGACTTTATCCAGGCAAAACATAAAACCGCTGAAAAGCCCGTGTACTATGTATTCCATGGCGGTAGCGGCTCTCCTAAACACCAGATCGCGGAAGCGCTGACCTACGGTGTGATCAAGATGAACATTGATACTGATATGCAATGGGCATTCTGGGAAGGCATCCTGCATTACTACAAATCCAAAGAAGGCTACCTGCAGTCACAGCTGGGCAACCCCGAAGGTGCAGACAAGCCGAACAAAAAATACTACGATCCGCGCGTATGGCTGCGTAAGGGCGAAGAAAACTTCGTAAAACGCCTGGAAGAAGCATTCCAGGACCTGAACTGCATTAACCGTAACGCATAAATGCATCCAAGCTATAAGCCCCACGTTGTTTTGCCAGCGTGGGGCTTTTCCTTGCTACCTAAGACCCAGGGCACAACACCTAAGGCCCGGTAATATATAATGATATTTATATATTGTTTGCGAACATAATATGAGATTGCGCGACAAATAACGTAGATTTGCCAATTGAAACCCATAATGTATTTGAAATCAATCTGTTTCGTCACCAAAATAAGAATATGAATGGCTGTCTATGAATTTATTCGTATCTTGCACGCCTTTACGTATTCGTAACTCAATATTAACATATGTCCAGCTGGTTTAAACGCATTAAACAAGGCATCTCTACATCTACCAGTGAAAAGAAAGAAGCACCGGACGGATTATGGCATAAATGTCCTAGCTGTAAGAAAACCTACACCGTACGTGACCTCCGGGAAAACTACTATGTGTGCCCGAACTGCAATTTTCACAACCGCATTGACTCTAAAGAATACTTCGAAATTATATTTGACGATAAGAAAGGCGCTGAGCTTTTCGCTAACATTTACCCTAAGGATTTCCTGGGCTTCAAGGACCTGAAACCGTATGACCAGCGCCTGGTGGAAGCGCAGAAAAAATCCGGCCTTACGGATGCCATGCGCGTGGCGCATGGCGAAGTAGGTGGTTATGGCCTGGTGGTGGCCTGTATGGACTTCTCCTTCATTGGTGGTTCTATGGGCTCTGTGGTGGGAGAAAAGATTGCCCGTGCCATTGATTATTGCATTGCCCACAAAAAGGCCCTGCTCATCATTTCCAAATCCGGCGGCGCCCGTATGATGGAAAGTGCTTTCTCCCTGATGCAGATGGCCAAAACATCGGCCAAGCTTACCCAGCTGGCGGATGCCAGGATCCCCTACATTTCACTGATGACAGACCCCACCACCGGTGGTGTTACTGCCTCTTACGCAATGCTGGGTGATCTGAATGTGGCGGAACCCGGCGCCCTCATTGGTTTTGCCGGCCCCCGCATCATTAAGGAAACCATCCGCAAAGACCTGCCCCCTGGTTTCCAGAGCGCAGAATTCCTGCTGGAGCACGGCTTCCTGGACAAGATCGTAGACCGTAAAGAACTTAAACAACAACTGACGGTACTGCTGCAGTTGTTTGCACACTAATACCTGCCGCCGGCAGTGTACATTTTATGAAAAAACTGGAATTAAAGAACAGATCGGCTTACTATGAATATGCGATTGAAGACAAATACATCGCAGGCATGGTACTTACCGGCACGGAGATCAAATCCATCCGCGCGGGTAAGGTGAGCTTTAACGATTCCTTCTGTTTCTTTGACCGGGATGAGCTGTGGGTAAAGAGCCTGCACATTGCAGAATATTCCTTTGGCACCACGGCAAACCACCTTCCCCTGCAGGAACGTAAGTTACTGCTCACCAAAAAAGAGTTGCGCAAGTGGCAGCAGAAGATGAAAGAACGCGGCTATACCATTATCCCGCTGCGGATCTTCATCAATGACAAGGGCCTTGCCAAAATGGAAATTGGCCTGGGTAAAGGAAAGAAGCTGCATGATAAGCGGGACACTATTAAGGAACGTGAAGCAGACCGGGAACTGAGAAGGAATTATAAAGTATAAAGACATAGCAAAAGGCCGTCCCGGTTGGGGCGGCCTTTTGCTATGGAGAATTGGCGGGCAGGCAATTCTCTGCTCAATCATTTCCCACTTTCATCTTACGTTGTTGCGGGGATCACGGCCGCGATGAAAATCCCACCAAAGCTACCCCCAGCTTTGCCGCCAGTCCTTCCGCGCCCCAGCGCATCACCTCCCGGTGGTTTGCATGAAAGAAAGGCCTGGCCAATGGCGCAAGGACATTCATCCATCGCTTTTTCGTACATACGTTCCAGTTATACTTCACATTTACAATCCCATCCGCCGCCGTGATGTGAAAGATCCCCTCCCCTTCCAGGTCGCCGGTACAGGCGCAGCGCAGCAGTGTGTAAGGTATTTCCGCTAGCAGTTCCAGGTTGAAACGCAGCACATAAGGCATGCGGCTACGCAATGCATAGGCGTTCACCGCATGCAGGCCATCGGCATCCGCCGGGCAAAGGTTCGTTACGGAGAGAATGCCTTTCCACCACGTGGGCCATTGCTCCGTGGCGTAAATGACATCCCACACGGCGGGCAGGGACGCCTGCAACTGCCAGTTGGTTTCAAAACGGTAAATGGCGGGTTGAATCATGACAACACAAATTACTAATTCCGGGCCAGTGACAAATTATAATTAGTTTTAATGCTTTTGTGGGTGGTTTAAACTTAAAATACTATTTTGGCACCCTGAATCATACCTATCAACGTACCTGCATGTTTCCCGTACTCAGAAAGTCCCTCCTGCTCCCTGCACTTGCGCTCCTGTTGCTTTTTGCCTGTAAGAGCGGTGAAAAATTATACAATAAAGGCCGCTATGACGAGGCGGTGAATGCCTTTGTAAAGAAACTGCAGCAACGCCCGCAGGATGAAACCGCCCTGCGCCTGTTGCGGGAAGCCTACAACCAGTCCCTGGCCTCACACGAGGCAGTGGTGAACCGCTACCTGGTGTCTAACGATGCCCTGAAATGGGAAGGCATCAAGCAGGAATACCGTGCCATGCAGGCATTGTATAACGCGATCCACACCAGCCCGGCCGCACTGGGCGTGGTGACGCCCAAAGATTATTCCGCTGATATTTCAGGTGCCCGGCAGAATGCCGCGGATGTTCGCTACCAGCGTGGCGTGGCTTTATTGCAGCAAAACAACAAAAGCGCTTCCCGCCAGGCTTTCGATGAATTTGTGGCCTGCCTGGCGCAGCAACGTGATTATAAAGACGCCGCTGCCCTGCGCGACCAGGCATTTGCCGAAGGCGTGACCAACGTGATCGTAAGCCGCATCGAGGTTCGTTCTCCTTACTACCAGTTCACGGTAGACCAGTTCCGCAATTCGCTGGTCAATGACCTGAAGAATGCCAGTGACATGGGACGCTTTGTACGCTATTATGATGAATCTGAATTGACCACCAACAATATCCGCCCGGATGCCTGGCTGCAGATGCAGTTCTTCGACTTTGTAGTGGGCGAAACCCACACAGACCGTTACGCACAGGACCTGAGCAGGGATGTGGTGGTACAACTGAACCAGCAAGACAGCACCGGCAAATACCTGGAACGCCACATCACGGTAAGAGGCACGCTCACCACCATTACCCGCACGGTGATCACCAAGGGTATGATGGACTATCAGCTGGTAGCGCAGGGTAGTAACCGCATGATCTCCCAGGACCGTCTGCCGGGCAGCTTTACCTGGCAAAACCAGTTTGCCATTTTTAAAGGAGATGACCGGGTGCTGGATGATGCGCAGCGCAAGCTGTTGCAGAACAGGGACGTGCCGCCCCCGCCGCCCCAGGATCTTTTTATGGCGTTTACCCGTCCTATTTATAGTCAAATGGCCGGGAATTTGCAGCGCCTATCGGGTGTTTTGTAAAACAACATTAAAACCCCGCGTATGAAAAGAATGTTCGTGATGGGATGTTTGCTGGCCGCCGTAAGTACCTGGACAGCCTGCTCCCACTCCAAATCCGCCACTGGCGCCACTTCCAATGCTACTTCTGAAAATCCCTCCCTGCTGTACGACAAGGACTGGAGGCTGGTGAGCATGCAGGGGGAGCTGGTTGACACCGCCGGCATGCACCGCATCCCCGCTATCCGCTTTGGCAAATCGGACCACCGTGTAAGCGGCAATGGTGGCTGCAACGGGATGGGCGGTACCTTCACCGTTACGGGCGATAAACTGCATTTCTCCCCGCTGATCTCCACCAAGATGGCCTGCCCTAACCTGGACGTGGAAAATAAGTACTTTAAGCTCCTGGACCAGGCTACCCGTTTTGAGGTAAGCGAGGGGCGCCTGGAGCTGTTCAATGACAGCGGGTCCATCCTGCTGTTTGCGAATCCATAATTTTTTTGACACGCATTCGAAATAAACCTATATTTATAACGTTATAGCAACAGTCGAACGAGAGCACCCGGGCCCGCCCGGAGTGCTCTTTTTTGTATTCTTTACGATTATTTAACAAGAAAAAGACAATTCCATTGCAGTCGCGGTTGGCTGCATGGGGCGTCCCCTTTAATTTTGCAACATCCAAAACGGAAGCGTACCGAACCCGTCAACAAGTGCTGAATCACAACATGAAGAATATTAAAGTAATCATCGCCGTCGTTGCCATTGTGGGGGTATTTGCTGCCTGCCATAAGGCACAGGATACTACCTTGCCGAATGCCTTTTCGCTGAATGGTACCATGTACGGCACCCCTGTGGCCACTGCGGTTACCGCCGGTACCGCATACCAGGTGCTGACCCTCAGCAACGGGAATGTCAATGACTCCACGAGCCCCCGCGTGATCTTTGCCGTGGACTCGCTGGTAACGCCCTGGAGCTACCAGCCTTACGATTCATCCTCCCCCGCCAGCTACAACAGCATGCTGATGGCACAGGTGAGCTATAAAGACTCTACCCATAAAACCCTCACGAAACTACTGGATGGTACACTGACCATTCACAAGACCAATCCCACCCATTTTGTAATTGATTACGCCCTGGCGTATGATACGGTTTCCCTGACGGGCCATTTTAGCGGGACGATTGAGGGGTTGAAATAGCGGTGTACGCGCTGCGCAGCAGCGCTAGGCATCATTTTTAAAACCCCAGTCAGCCAGGTGAGGACCGTTATCGGCGGCCTGGGTGGCTAACTGGTCGCAGCGGATGTTGCCTTCATTAGTGGCGTGGCCTTTTACCCACTGGAAGCGGATCTTGTGCTTTTTGAGCAAAGGAATGAGGCGTTCCCAAAGGTCGCGGTTCTTTTTGTCCTTGAAGTTGGTGCGTTGCCAGTTCCAGAGCCATCCTTTTTCAATGGCATTTACTACGTACTGGCTGTCTGTGTAAAGGATGATGTCCAGTCCTTCGCGGTTCAGGGCTTCCAGGGCGGCAATGACGCCCATCAGCTCCATGCGGTTGTTGGTGGTATTGCGGTAGCCCTGCGATAGTTCCTTCTGGACCTTGCCCCAGATCATCACCACGCCATAACCACCCGGGCCTGGATTGCCGCGGGATGCACCATCGGTATATATGATCAGTTGCGACATGAATTAAATTGTAGAGGTATTGTGTAGTAAGTATGATGTAATCCTTACTGCACCGTACAAATTTGAGCGGGCGCAAAAATAACATTTTGGAGTACATGATCAAAGCAAACATCCACTTCTCCGTACTTATACTTACTACATAATACCTGCTAACACCCGCTACACCTGTATCACACCCACATTGAAAGCCTGCTCCAAAGGCGCCTGGTTGGCGGCCTGCAGGCTTTGGGCAATGATCTTGCGGGTATCTGCCGGATCAATGATCTCATCTACCCAGAGGCGGGCGGCGGCATAGTAGGGAGTGGTCTGCTCATTATAGCGTGTAGTGATCTCCGTTAGTAGTTTTTGCTCTGCCTCCGGGGTAATGGTTTCCCCTTTGGCTTTGAGGGTGGCTACCTGGATCTGCAACAGGGTTTTGGCAGCCTGCTCCCCTCCCATTACGGCTATTTTGGCATTGGGCCATGCAAAGATGAAGCGGGGATCGTAGGCTTTGCCACACATGGCGTAGTTGCCTGCCCCGTAAGAATTTCCCACGATCACGGTGATCTTGGGCACCACAGAGTTGGCCACGGCATTCACGAGTTTTGCGCCGTCCTTGATAATGCCGGCGTGCTCGCTGCGGCTGCCCACCATGAAGCCGGTAACGTCCTGCAGGAATACCAGCGGGATCTTTTTCTGGTTGCAGTTCATGATAAAGCGGGCTGCCTTGTCGGCGCTATCGTTGTAGATCACGCCACCCATTTGCATTTCCCCTTTTTTGTTCTTTACCATTTTGCGCTGGTTGGCCACGATGCCTACAGCCCATCCTTCTATGCGTGCATACCCGCATAAAATGGTTTTGCCGTAATCTTCCTTGTATTCATCAAACACGCCGTCGTCCACGATGTGGGCAATGAGGTCGTGCATATCGTAAGGGCGGGTGCTATCTGCGGGTATCACGCCGTAAATGTCTGTGCTGGGGGCCTTGGGCGCCAGGGGGGCAATGTGGTCGAACCCTGCACTGGCGGGCTTTCCCAGCCGGTGCATGATCTTTTTGATATGATCCAGGCATTCCTGGTCATTGGCAAATTTATAATCGGCCACCCCGGAAATGCTGGTATGGGTAATGGCACCACCCAGGGTTTCCGCGTCCACATCTTCACCAATGGCGGCTTTCACCAGGTAAGGGCCCGCCAGGAAAATAGAACCGTTGCCTTCTACCATCAGGATCTCGTCACTCATCACGGGAAGGTAGGCGCCGCCTGCTACGCAACTGCCCATCACGGCAGCTATCTGCGTAATGCCCATGGCACTCATGCGGGCGTTGTTGCGGAATACGCGTCCAAAATGTTCTTTGTCTGCAAAGATCTCGTCCTGCATGGGCAGGTATACGCCGGCACTGTCTACCAGGTAAATGATGGGCAGGTGGTTTTCCATGGCTATTTCCTGGAGGCGCAGGTTTTTCTTGCCCGTCATGGGGAACCAGGCGCCTGCCTTTACCGTCATATCATTGGCAACGATCACGCATTGACGGCCACTCACATACCCAATACCGCCTACGGTGCCGGCAGCAGGACAACCACCCTGCTCCGCATACATTTCGTAGGCTGCAAAGGCGCCGATCTCCATGAAATGAGAACCGGGATCAATGAGGTATTCAATCCGTTCGCGGGCAGTGAGCTTGCCACGTTGTCTTACTTTTTCCAATGCTTTTTTGCCGCCCCCGTGGGCAATTTCGCCCAACTTCGTTTTCATGGCACTGGTGGCCAGTTTCAGGGCATCTTCATTCTTGTTGAACTGTAGTTTTGATGATTCCATCGGAGAGAAAATAATTTCTAAAAACAATTTCCAACTTCAGGGAAATTCCAATTTCAATTTTCAAACAGGTGGAACTTCCCGGGTGGGCTATCTGTGATGATGGTAATTCGAGGTACTGTTTTCATTTTGCAAGTGGTGTGCCTTGCAGTCACGCATTTCAATTGACGAAAAAAAAGTGGATTTACCAAAAACAAAAAGCCAGGCACTGGATGCCCGGCTTTTGAAAAATTGTTTTACGAACCTTGTGCACTTAAAATCGGAGGTCGGATCTGATGGGTGGTCTGTCCTTGAATGGGGATGGATACATCCGTGCCTCTCAACTCCAGTAATGATCTTTATCAAATCTTTGTTCGTACACATATTTGCCAAACAGCTGTGTGTACTTTTCCCCGCTTTTCTTGAAGCCTACATTTTCGAGCAGTTCTGTCATGGCAGGTTGCTCGTTGGTGGTGAACATGTTGATCTTCTGGTACAACTTGTCTTTGCAGAAGGCCAGTACATCCTGCATAATATGCATGTCCACCCCTTTACCACGGTGCTCAGGGTGCACGAAGAACCAGCGTAGCTGGGCAAGGTGGCGACTCTGGGCCAGGATGGCAGCGGCACCTACGATCTGGCCTTTGTAAGTGGCCAGCCAGATGCGGTCTTTCACCGGGTTGTAGGTCTGCATGAAATCGTTGAACTCCTTGATCACGTGCGGCTCATAGGTCTGGTTGTAACCCAGCTCAGGGCCCAGCACACTGCCGTGCAGGTAGATGAGGTAACCCAGGTCGCCGGGCTCCAGGGAGTGGCGGAATACGATGTCGTGTTGCACATCGGGCTCCATGTTGCCGTCCTTTTGCCGGAATACATCCTGGATGGTGTGCATGGCATGGACCAGGTGCTCGTGACGGGCCTCCGGCACGGGCTTCAGGAGATTGATCACCTGCGTGTCCTGGTGTTCCGCGGCTACCGCCAGCAGTTTTTTGCCTTTCCCGGTGAGTTGGATGTACTGGGTGCGCGCATCGTTGGGCACTTTGCGGCGGCTTACCAGTTGCTCGGCCTCAAAGGATTTCAGCATACGGCTCAGGTAGCCGGGGTCAATGCGCAATTGCTGGATGAGGGTGCTCGACCGGCAATTGTCCTGCTGGCTAATAGCTTGCAATACCGTCAGTTCTGTGGACGACAAGTGATGGTCCGGGATCGGTTGTTGAAGGGCATTGGATAGTTCGGTAAAGAAACCGGTAAAATCTTTCACGGTTTCAATCAAATCAGGCGTCAAGGGATTCATCTTATTAATTGTCAGCGAAAAATACAAAACAAATTGACACGGGCAAACAGTTTTCGTTGACGCAGACAATTTTACAGTAAAAATGCAACTTTTATGTGAGGAGAATGCGCTGCCGGCATTGAGCCTGAATGGGTAAGATGGCAGACCAGACATTTTTGCAGGCGGCCTCTCCCCGGCATAGCTATTGCAGTGTTTAGCCGGGCCAATTTCCCTATGACCGGCCCATTAACACGACCTTATGAACGTAAAAGATTACTATAAAATCCTGGGCGTTGAGAAGTCCGCTTCCGACGACGAAATAAAGAAGGCCTACCGCAAAATGGCCAAAAAGTACCACCCTGATAAAAATCCGGGTGACAAGGCCGCGGAGGAAAAGTTCAAGGAAGCCAATGAAGCTTACGAAGTGCTCAGCGATGCCGAAAAACGCAAGAAATATGACCAGTTTGGGTCCGACTGGCAGCACTACGAGCAGCGTGGTGGCCGCCCGGAAGATTTTGACTGGAGCAATTTTGGCGGCAATGCCTATGGTGGCGGCCATTCTTACAGCTACAACTTCGGCGGTGGCGAGGAAGAAGGTGGCCAGTTCTCCGACTTCTTTGAAGCCCTCTTCGGGCAGCGCTTTGGAGGCGGTACCGGTGGTCGCAGGCAGCAGGCAAGGGGCCCGCAGAAGGGCAATAACCTTAACGCCACGATGGAAGTAAGCCTGGAAGATGCCTACAAAGGTGGCAGCCGCCAGGTGGAAGTAAATGGCTCCCGCCTGAGCATTAAACTGAAACCCGGCCTGCAAAACGGCCAGGTGATCCGCCTCAAAGGCAAAGGCCAGGAAAGCCGCAGTGGTGGCGAGCCGGGAGACCTGCTCATTACCATACAGGTGGCGCCGGATAACCGTTTTGAACTGAAAGGACAGGATATTTACACCGACGCCCCGGTAGATCTTTACGTGGCCCTGCTGGGGGGTAAAGCGCAGGTAACCCTGCCTGGTGGCGCCATTAACATGACCATTCCCGAAGGCACTAACAGCGGTAAGGTATTCCGCCTCAAAGGCAAAGGTATGCCGGACTACCATCACCCCAACCAGGCCGGTGACCTCTTCATCAAAGTGATGGTGCAGGTGCCCACCAACCTGAGTGAAAAAGAAAAGGCCCTGTTCCGCCAGCTGGCACAGGAACGTGGCATTACCGTATAGCAACTGCAAGCAATCCAATAAACCAAACAGGCAGGTAAATTGATTTTTACCTGCCCGTTTTTTATACTGCCCGCCTGGGGATCTTTGCTCCTGCCCCCTTTCCCGGGGAGCAGCGAAAATTCACTCCGGGGCCTTGCATACCTTGGGTAAACCTGATACCCCGGAACTATTTTAGTGGATCATTTCCGGTGCTGCCGGCTTCTCCAGCAGGTAGCGATAGATAAACCGCATCTTTTCATTTTCAAAATGCGTGCGTGCCATGCCTGGCCAGCCATGGCGGCCACCCGGATAGAACATCATTTCAAAGTGCTTGTCCAGTGACTGCAGCTTGCGCACCAGTTGAAGGCTGTTCTGCAGGTGTACGTTATCATCAATAGTGCCGTGCACGATCTGCAACATGCCAGTTTTGTCGTTGTATTTATCGGCAAAGGTGAGCACTGCGCCATTCTTGTAGCCTTCAGGATTGTCTTTCGGCGTATCCATGTAACGCTCCGTGTAGTGGGAGTCGTACAGGCTCCAGTCTGTAACGCTGCCGCCTGCCATGGCGTAGTTGAATACATCGGCATATTTGGTCACCGCCAGGCAGCTCATATAACCGCCGTAGCTAAAGCCAGTGATGCAGATCTTTTTGGGGTCTGCATAGCCTTTGTTCTCCAGGTATTTTACGATGGTGGCGTAGTCTTTCAGTTCCCAATCGCCCAGGTCGCGGTACATGTAGTTGACGCCGGCTTTGCCAAACTGGCCGCTGGCGCGGTGATCCATGGCAATCTGGATAATGCCTTCCTTGGCCAGCCACTGCTGGTTTGCATTTACGCTGAAGCGGTCATACACGGTGCCTGCATTAGGGCCTCCATAAATGCTGATCAGCACGGGGTAGCGTTTGGTGCTATCCATGTGCAGGGGCCAGGTGATAACGGCCGGCAGGTCAAATTTACCATCCTCACTTTTTACGCGGATCAGTTCTGTTTTAGCGTATTCGTACTTGTCGTAGTCAGCGCCTTTGCTGTCTGCAATGTTGGCGATCACCTTGCCGGTATTGGCTACCAGGGCCACTTTCGTGGGGGTGTTGATATTAGAGTACGTAGTTACGAAGTACTTGCCGGTGGGCGATACATTTACATCATTGTAATAATCGCCGGAGGTGAGGCGCTTAAAGCCGCTGCCATCCAGCTTTACACTGTACAGGTCTATGCGGGTGCTGTTTTCCTTGCGGGCGGTAAAGTATACCACGCCTGCTTTTTCATCAATGCGGGGCACGGCCAGCACGGAATACTCACCGGGTGCCAGTTGGCGGATCAGCTTACCCTGCATGTCGTGGTAGTACATTTGCATCCAGCCACTTTTATCGCTGAGGTATACGTAGCCTTTGTTGTTTGCCAGGAAGTTGAAACGGTCTACACGGTCTTCCAGGTCAATCCAGGTTTTCTGCTGCTCACGGTATAACTCAGATTTGGCGCCGGTTTCCAGGGAAATGGCGTAGAGGTGGTAATCGTTCTGGTCGCGGTTCAGCCATTGTACCCAGAGAGAGCTGCCGCTGGCATCCCAGTGCGGGGTGCCAAAGTACTGGTCGTCTTTTTCGTTGAAGTCGGCCCATACGGTTCTGGCAGTATTGATGTCTGCAATGCCCACTTTTACCTCGGGGTTGGGATCACCGGCTTTGGGATAGCGGGTGTTTTCCAGGAAGCCATGCTGGCCGGTTTCATCGTAGATGGGGAACACGGGCACCATGCTTTCATCCGTGCGGAAGTAAGCAATGTGTTTGCTGTCGGGGCTCCACCAGTAGGCTTTGTACTGGGTGGCACGGCCCAGGATCTCTTCCATGTACACCCAGCTGGCGTAGCCATTCAGGATGGTGCTGGTACCATCGGTGGTGAGCTGGGTTTCTTTATTGGTCTGCAGGTCATACACGTACAGGTTATTGGCCCGGGTGTATGCTGCGTGCAGGTGGTCAGGAGAAAGCGTGGGTACTTTTTCGGCGGTCTCCGTTTTGGTGAGCTGGCGTTCACCATTGGCGTCTTTATAAAATACGTCGCCGTCTTTCAGGAATACAGACTGTGGTGCGGCTGCGGGCTGGGCTTCCGTGGCGGTGGCAGGGCGGTTTTTACCGGTGGCGGCATTATAGATCACGTAGGTGGACGCGCCGTTATTGCGTTGTTCCAGGAGCACTTCATGGTCATTGAGCCAGAAGCGGGGAACGGGCAGGGACTGGGTGATGGCTGCGGACTTGTCGTGGGTGAGCGCGTCGGCGGCAAGGGGCCGCTGCTGGGCGTTTGCGGCGACTGTCATCAGCAAGGCCATGGACGCTAGTTGATATCGCATCAAGGTTTTTAGATTTTGTTGCAGTTTGAAAATGATGGCACGTAAAATAGGGAAAAAATGGAAAGTTGTCGTGTGAGGTGGGGGGCGTGGTTAATTTTGAGGATGTTCGGTTGGTGTGGTCTTAATATCGGCCCTTGTTTTCGGCAGGCAACCGGGATAGTTGATCTGCACAAAATCAATGAGTTTTTCCCTTACATAGCAACGCAGGTCAAAGGCGTTGCCACTGTTGGTGGCGCTCATGAGGGCGCGGACCTCGATGGTATGTTCGCTGGCGTTGGTCACCTGGATGGAATTCACGCGTTTGTCCCACAGCGGGTTTTCGTTGAGCAGGCGGGTAAACTCCTTGCGCAGCGGTTGTATGGGCATGGAATAATCCAGGTACAGGAAGGCAGTGCCCAGGATAGCGGCACTGTTGCGGGTCCAGTTCTGGAAGGGTTTTTCAATGAAATAATTAATGGGAAGAATAAGGCTGCGCTGGTCCCAGATGCTTACCACTACGTAGGTGAGCGTGATCTCTTCTACCCGGCCCCACTCCTCTTCCACCACCAGCACATCGTCTATGCGGATGGGTTGTGTAAAGGCGATCTGGAAGCCGGCCAGCAGGTTGCCCAGGGATTTCTGGGCGGCAAAGCCGATGATGATACCGCCCACGCCCACGCCGGTGAGCAGGCCGGTGCCCAGCTTGCGGAGGTGGTCAAAACTGAGCAGGATGGCACATATAGCCAGGATTACGATCACGCTGATCATAAACTTGCGTATAAACGTGATCTGGGTGCGGATCTTGCGCTCCCGCAGGTTGTCGGTCTTGCTCAGGTCGTACACGTGGAAAACGTAGTCTTCAAATACTTTTACAATGCCGATGAGCAGGGCCGCAAAGGCCAAGGTGAGGAAGATATCTACCGCTTTGTCGAACACCATTTCGTCCTTGCGGCTCAGGCGCATGTAGGGCTGTACCACGTTGAGGATCAGGAAAGGCAGCAGGTAATTTACCGGGCGGCCCAGGTTGCGCAGGATGGAGCGCAGGAGTGAAAACCCTTCTTTCTTGCGGGCAGAGAGTTTTAAAATACCTGCCAGCAGGAACTTAATGAGCAGGCCCACTACCAGCGCACTGGCCACCAGTAACAGGTTCCAGAAGAAATCAGGCAGGTGATCCAGCGTGTTGTAAATATTATTCCACATACGGCGTGTCTTGGTTGGGCTTAGTGTAACAAAATACGTTCCAGTGAAAGGGGGCCCGGACAAACAATGCCCACCGTCAACAAACCAGCAGGCGTGTAACCGGTGGAACAGATGACTTAAATCAGTTTTTGAAAACGGCTGGTATATTTTTCAAATTAATACATAGCTTTGCCTTGGTTTTGAAACAGCTACTTACCATATTATCTGCGATCGTCATATTACTCCAGCCTTTTCGCGGGGTACTGGACGCGCTGGCAGTAAACCAGCAGCATTATTATGTTTCTACCGTGCACACCCTCCATGGCCGCCCCGTGATCTATTGCGGTGATGAGGAATCCCTTCACAAAAAAGTACAAAAAGACCAGCAGCAGCGCTCCTCAGAAGAATCGTCTGACAGCCAGCGTACCGCGGTAGCTTTTCCCCTCTTTTGCACCACATTTGATAGCTATACAGCTCCTTTGCCGCCCACAGTGACCCAACTGTTTACTGCAACCCTGCAAAACAAGCCGGTAAAGGGTTTTCACGAGATCTTCCATCCGCCCTGTAACGCGTAATAAGGCGCACCGCTCCCCGGTGCAGATTTTGCGTGGCAGCTATTAGGTTATAGCTCCACCGGTTGTATTTATCATTATCTCCCTCCTTATTACTGATCCTCTATGTTCAAGCATAGCCTCGTTCTCTTATTACTGGGCGCAGGCGCTATGGCACACGCACAGTCCGTACACGGCGTGGTGTATGATGCCCTTACGCGCGAGCCCCTGCCCATGGCCATTGTATGTGATGCACACCAGCATCGCAGCAGCGCCAATGCCAGTGGTCATTTCCAGATACAAACCCAAGACAGTGTTTTATACATCAGCATGAATGGTTACCAGCTGGCTAAGGTAGCCGTGAAACCTTTGATGGACGTGCCTTTGCAGGTGTCGTCCAAAGAGCTGCAAACGGTGGTGGTCTCTGCCAGCCGCACCGCGGAAAAGCGCAGCGAAGCACCGGTAGCCATCAGCACCATTAGTGCGCAAACCATTGCAGATAACAAGGCCAACCGCCTGGACCAGTTACTGAACCAGGTGAGCGGCGTGATGATGGTAAACCTGGGCAATGAACAACATGAAATGAGCATCCGCCAGCCCATGACCACCAAGAGCCTGTTCCTTTACCTGGAGGACGGCATTCCCATCCGCACTACCGGCGTGTATAACCATAATGCCATGCTGGAACTTAATATGACGGCTGCCCGCCAGATAGAGATCATCAAGGGGCCGGCGTCTTCCTTGTATGGTGCAGAAGCGATAGGGGGTGCGGTGAATATTATCACAGCTGCCCCGCCGGCCTTACCTGGCGGCACTTTCAGCCTGCAGGCCAATAACAATGGTTACAAGCGTGCCGATGTGCAGGCCGGCACCAGCTTTGGCAAATGGGGGATGCTGGTGAGTGGCTACTATGCCAACCGGCATAATGGACCGATCGACTACAGCGATTTTCACAAAACGGCCGTAACGGTGCGGGCAGATTATAAGGCCAATGTCCATACGCTGTGGACCAATAGCATTACCCTGGCGGATTACTACAGCGATATGACGGGGGCGCTGGACAGTACGCACTTTGCACACCACGATTACAGTACGCCCTACTCTTTCACATACCGTAAAACCTACGCGTTGCGCGCCCGCAGCACGCTCAGCCATCGCTGGAATGAGCAATCTGAAACCCAGGTGAGCGCGGTATTCCGGGACAACGCTGTGAAGCAGAATCCCTCCTACTATATCTATAATGACTATCACAAGGCCAACGGGGTGTACGTGGGCGATCCGATGCTGGCGCATGGGCAGGTGAATGAAAATGCCTTCAGCAGTTACAGCCTGCTGGTGCAGCACCAGCAGCGGTTCCGCTTCCTGCAAAGCAAGCTGATAGCGGGCCTCAGCGGAGATTTCAGTCCGGCTGATTACTGGGCCAACTATATCCGTATTCAACGTAATGCAAAGGGTAACTATGTGGGCTATACGAAAACAGATTCCAGCCTGAGTAATTATAAAACCAATATCAGCAACGTGGCGGCCTATGCCCATTATGAGCTGAGCCCTGCCCGGGGTTTGAAGATCGTAGCGGCGCTGCGTTTTGATGAATACCGCTATAATTACAAGAACCACCTGCCTGCTTCCGCTTACTCCGGCGCACCGTCTACGGTGACAGATTACAACCGGTTAACGCCTAAGCTGGGCTTCACTTACAACTACCACAATGTGGGTGTGTACGGCAACTACAGCCAGGGCTTTGTGCCGCCACAGATCACCGATCTTTTTGGTGGGGTGAAAGTGCCTTTCCTCGATTCGCAAACCTTTTACAACTATGAAGTGGGTGGCTGGATGTCCCTGCTGCAGCAAAAACTGTATGCAGATGTAAGCCTGTACCAGATGGATGGCACCCACGAGATCATTTCCGTGCTGCAGGATGATGGTACGTACCGTAATCAGAATGCCGGCAAAACCCGGCACCGGGGCGTAGAGTATGGGATCACCTACCATCCCGCCACCAGCTGGACATTGCGTGTAAGCGCCACAAATGCACAGCATACTTTCCAGGACTATACGGAAAAAGGTGTCAGTTATGCGGGTAAGGAAATGGCCGGTGCGCCACATTTTACCAGCAACATGGCTGCTACCTGGAAGCCGGGATTTGTAAAAGGGCTGCGCCTGGGCGTGGAATGGCAGCACCAGGGTGGCTACTGGATGGATAATGCCAATACCAGCCGCTATGGCGGATTTGATGTAGTGAATGTGAGAGCGGGTTACCAGTTTGGCCGTTTTGAAGTATGGACCAATGCATTGAACGTGGGCAACCGCTATTATGCCACCATTGCCAGCAGTTCCGGGTATGGCAAAAGCTATAACCTGGGCGATCCGCGGGAGTTTAACGTAGGCCTTTCATGCCATTTGGGTAAATAAAAAGAAACCATGTCGGTGAAGAAACAAGTATATCAATGGCACAGGCGGCTGAGCATCATCATGGCTATCCCGGTGCTGCTTTGGGCCACCAGCGGGTTGATGCACCCGTTTATGACCTCGGTGAAGCCAAATATTAAACAGGGCGCCCTGGCCCCGAATGTGATAGACAGCGCGGAGCTGAAAGTGCCGCTGGGAGCGGTATTGCAGCAGCTTCACCTCGATGCTGTGCAGCAGGTAAATGTGGTGCGCATGCACCAGCAGGCCTATTACCAGGTGGAGCCGGGCAGCCATTATGTGAATGCCCGCACGGGAGAAGAACTACCCGATGGCGCAGCAGAATACGCGAAAGCACTGGCCCGGGGCTTCCTGGGCGACCGTAACTGCAACATTGTGCGCGTTACAAAACTGACGGAGTTTACAGACCAGTACCGCGATATTAACCGCCTGTTGCCGGTGTACAAAGTGGATTTTGACCGTGCGGATGGCATTTCCATTTACGTGGATGATGCCGGTAGCCGTATGGCATTGGCCACGGACCGTTTTCGCATCGGGTTCCAGCAGTTCTTTACGCTGATGCATACCTGGGAGTGGCTGGGTTTCCTGGGCAAGGGCCGGCTGGTGGTGGAAGCGGCGCTGGCAGCACTGGCTTTTATTACCGCAGTGCTGGGGCTTTACATCTTCTTTTTCACAAAGAAGCCGAGGGCTAACGGGAATCCCCGTATGAAGTACCGGTCCCTGCACCGCACTACTTCCATTGTGACAGTTTTGTTTACGCTGATGTTCAGCTTCAGCGGCGCTTTCCACGCACTTACAAAACTGAAACCCGATAACCGCCGGCAGTATTTTGTAGCGCCTTATTTCCCGGCGGCGGCGCTGCAACTGGACATGCCGCGCCTGTTGGCCCGGTTGGACCGGAATACGGCGATCAACAGCCTCTCACTGGTACGGCTACACGGGGATGACTACTGGCGGGTAAACCAGACCTGGTTTAACAACAGTGCCGACCTGGAGGCCTGCTGCCGTAAGCCGGGAGAGGTGGTGCCGGTGAATGCAAAGCCGAAAGTGACCTACATACGCATGACAGACTACCAGGTGCTGCCAGATGGGGAAGCGCGCTACGCGAAAGAACTGGCCCGGACTTTTAGCGGCCTGCCGGACCGGGATATTTTGTCGGTGACGCCCGTTACAGCTTTTGGGGGAGAGTATGAGTTCATTGACAAGCGGTTGCCGGTGATGAAGGTAAGCTATGGCGGCCGGGAGCCGGTGCGCTACTATGTGGAAACCAGTACGGGTGTGCTTGCTGTGGCAGTAGCGGACAAGGACCTGGTAGAAGGTTACAGTTTTGCCCTGCTGCACAAGCACCATTTCTGGGATGGGTTGGGTAAAACGGTGCGGGATGCGAGCACCATCATTGGCGCACTGCTGAACGTGGTGGCCGTGATAGTGGGATTGATCTTATACCGTTATTCACTGAAGAAGAAATACTAACGTTCACGTATATATTAAATTATACAGCATATGAAGAAGTCAGTTATTTTCCTGGGTGTATTTTTTGTGCTTTTGGTAGTAGGTTTTATGGTGCTGATCGTGCCAAAGATGGCGCCGGCAAAACAATTGCCGGTGCTGGGCAATCCGGGCCATCTCACGGGCGCCTTCTCTTTTACCAACCAGGAGGGCAAAACTATCACGGAACAGACGGTGGCTGGTAAGGTGCGGGTGGTCGAATATTTCTTTACCACCTGTAAGGGCATTTGCCCGAAAATGAATGCCAATATGCGTTTCGTGTATGACGCTTATGCTAAGGACCCGAAGGTGGTGATCCTGTCACACACCGTGGATCCCGAAACGGACAGTGTGCCCGTGCTGGCGGCTTACGCGGAGAAATTTGGTGCAGACGCATCGCACTGGATGTTCCTGACCGGGAGCAAAAAAGAGTTGTATGCAGTGGCCCGTGAGCAGTATTTATTATCCGCGGATGATGCACCTGCAAAAGATACTGCCGGTGACTTCATTCATACCCAGTACTTTGCGCTGGTAGACAAGGACAATCGCATCCGCGGCTTCTACGATGGCACTAATAAAGGCGAAGTGGGCCAGATGATCAGTGATATTAAATCGCTGGAATAGGCCACCAGTAGGCAGTTAACAAAATGTTCATATAAGAATCCCCTGTATGTCTTGGTGCTGCAGGGGATTTTTATTATCTTAATGAAACAACTGGAAGCCAGGTATTCAAACTGAAAAAAAAGTGCGTTATGGAGATTCTGACTGAAACTACTGCCTATGCTGGAAGCATCCCGGCCATTTACGACCGGTATTTGGCATCCCTCCTTTTTGAGCCGTATGCGGCGGAAACGCTGACCAGGTTAAAGGCCCTGCAGCCAACCTCATTGCTGGAACTGGCCAGTGGCACGGGTATTCTCACCCGCCTGCTACCCGAGGCATTTCCCGATGCGCAGATCCTGGCTTCTGATATTCACCCGGACACGTTGCAGGTGGCCCGCCAGAAAATAAAGGATCATTATAACCTGCGCTGGGAAGTGATAGATGCTACCCACATGCCGCTGGAGGATGCGGAGTTTGACGTGGTGGTGGCCAATTTTGGGGTAATGTTCTTTAAGGACAAACCGCAAGCTTTTAAGGAGGTCATGCGGGTGCTGAAGCCCGGTGGCACCTTCCTTTTTACGGTATGGGACAGCATTGCGTTCAATACCGCCTGCAACCTGGCGGATACCACGGTGGCCCGGTTTTTCCCGGCCAATACGCCTGGTTTTTTCCAGCTGCCTTACAGTTACAATGACGACTATATCATTAAACGTTCCCTGCATGCGGCGGGCTTTAGTGAAACGGATATAGAAGTGGTGAGCCTGATGGGATACAGCCCCTCTCCTGCGGATGCTGCGAAAGGTCTCCTGCAGGGCACGCCGGCTAATACGGCCATTATGGAACGGAACGGCGCAGCGCTGCCTGCCATGGAAGCTGCGCTGGCAGAGGAATTGCGGATGCATTTTGGCAGCAAGGACATCCATGTGCCGATGCAGGCAAAGGTGGTGAGAGCGGTGAAGTGATTAACAGGGAATTAACAAATGCTAAGAAAATTAGCGTAACTTTGCTATTGTAGTTAGTAAAAGTTGCGCTAATTTTATTTTTTGACCAGTTTGTTACCGATATGAATTTTGAACGTTACTCCTATAAAACCTTTGGCAACGATGAGCGGGTGCAATATGCGTTTGTGAGCAATGGAAGCCGTGGCCCTATCAATAAGATGCTTACCTTCTCCCATTTTGGGGAGGAGATCTATAACCTGGCGCTGGAGGATATTGATGAAGACACCGGCTCATTTAACCAATATGCGGTAACCAACAATGGGGACACCCAGAAGATCCTGCTAACCATTGCGGAGGCGGTGGTGCATTTTACGAGCACGCGGCCCTGGGCGCAGATCTTCATTAAAGGAAACAGTGCCGCCCGTAACCGGCTGTATCGCATGTATATAGGGCGTTTCATGGCGGATATCCGTCAATGGTACGAGGTATATGGCCTGCGGGGCAAAACCTGGGAAATCTTTGAAGAACGGGGTGATTATGGGGCGTATTTGGTAATAAGGCTTAAATGATTGGGAGAGAAGTATGCGACAGGGCTAAAATAAGCGGAGGAGAAGTGTGCGGCAGGGCTAGAATAGGCGGAAGAGAAGTATGTGACAGGGCTAGAATAAGCGGAGGAGAAGTATGCGACAGGGCTAAAATGGGCGGAGGAGAAGTATGCGGCAGGGCTAGAATAGGCGGAGGAGAAGTGTGCGACAGCGTAAAAATAATACAAGGGTAAGTGTGCAACTGGCGTAAAAATAATTACAAGCGCAAGTGTTTGGCCAAGACCCCAATTTATCCTAACTTTCAAAAAAAAATATTCCGTATGAAGGATATCAAAATCACTATGGAGCAGCTCTCTAAGAGAAAGTTTACCAGAGATGACCAAATGCCGGATTACAGCCAGCGCCATGGTCTCCAGAAAAAGAATGCAGAAGCTAAAGCACTCTTAAAGGAGGTAGGCCTTCCTGATTTTGCAAAACTGAAAAGAAACTAAGTCCATTGTGGCCCGGGGCAAATGTTGCTTCGTGGTAAATATAAGTTGGGAAAAATAATTGAAAGCCGCTACACCAGCGGCTTTTTTACGTCTTATAAGAAGGCTGCTACGGTCTGCAAATAGACTAATTGCCCGTCACTAGGGAAAGCGCCGTAATAGCCATGCGGTAATTCAATTGCGCTGCATAGAGATCTGCCAGGGCTTTGGCCAGGTCTGCCTGTGTGGCCAGCACTTCGCGCTTAAGCAACGTACCTGCCAGCCGCGCATCTTCCTTCATCTTCAACTCTTCCCGGCGGTAGCGCACCGCTTTCTGCGCCGCTTGTATCAAAGCGTGTGACTGCTGTACATTGCGGTAGGCTTTCTGCACCGCAATAGTGATGTGTTCTCTCGTGTATACCAGGTTGGTATCTGCCTGTTGCTGCAGTGCCAGGCGTTCATTCACCACGGCCCGGCGCCCTCCAAAATCAAGGATATTCCAGTGCAGGATCACGCCTACAAAAAAGTTATTCTCCGGCAACAAACTAATAGCATTCTGATACCCATAGCCGCCCGCCAGCCCCAGGTCCGGGATAAAGTCCTTGCGCGCGGCAGATACGCCAAAGGCGGCCTTGTCACGGGTTTGGGAGGCAATGCGCACATCCGGGTTCTGCTCACTGGCCTGTGTTACATAAGCAGATAGCGGCTGCAGGGTATAGATTGTATCCATAACCGGTAGCGGGGCAATGGGAGTGGCCGGCGGATAGCCTAATAATTCATCCAGGTCGTCCTGGTAGTTCTGGTATTGATAGGTGAGCTGGAGGGTTTTCTGTTCTTCGTCTGCCAGCTTTGCCAATAGGCCGGTACGGTTCACGGAATCTGTTTTGCCCGCCATCAGGGCGCTTTCTATGTCATACAGTTGTGCATTGAGCATTTCCGTCTCTGCCTGGGCCTGTGTAAGTTGTTGTTGTGTAATGAGCAGGCCGAAATATAATTTCTCCACCCCCTGTTTTATTTCCAGGGCTGCTTTGTCCAGCTGGGTGCGGGCTATGACGGCTTCGGTTCTGGCCACCTTCTCTCCCACCGCTACTTTGGTAAGCTGGGTAATGGGTTGAACCGCGGTAACGCCACCCAGCAGGAGATTATGGTTGCCCTCAAAAAGTTTGATGTCACGGTCCGGGATGGGCGTGTTATTGATGTTGCCCAGCTTTCCCTCACGCAGCGTGATATCTGTTTTTACATTGTACACATAACCTGCGGTGGCACTGAGGTTGGGGAAATATTTACTGTGCACGCCATTCACCTTGTACTCACTTTCCCTCACCTTGGCGCGCTGGATCTGCAGCAGTTTACTTTGCTGCACGGCCTGTTCCCTGGCATCTGCAAGGCTGATGCGCACGGAGTCCTGTGCCTGCGCGCCCAGGCAGCATAATAAACACAAAAGGATCTGTTTGCCTGCGTACATAAATGCTATACCGTGGCCGCTGCGGTAACGGGCTGTTGTCCGGACCCGGCCAGGGGTTTGTGTTTGATAAAAGTGACAAATAATACGGGTATCACCAGCAGCGCCATGATCATGGAAAACACTACGCCTACTGCAATGACACTGGCCAGTGGGCTCCACAGGGGGGAGCCGGAAATGATCATGGGCAATACGCCAATAGCTGCTGCCATGGCAGTAAGGAAGATGGGGCGCAAGCGGCGTTTCCCTGACTCTACGGCGGCCGTAGGAATATCCATCCCGTGCCGCAACAATTCATTGGTATGGTCTACCAGGATAATAGCATTGCGCACCACGATGCCGGAAAGACTGATAAGGCCTATAAATGCAGTGAAACCAAAGGGGTTGCGGGTGATGATCAATCCCAGCAAAGCCCCAAAAAGACTAAGTGGTATGGATGCCATCACTACCAGGCTTTCCTTCAGATCGCGGAACTGGAAAAGGAGGATGAGGAAAATGAGCAGGATACTGATGCCCAGTGCTACCACCATCTGGCGGAAGGTTTCCTGCTGGTTTGCATACTCCCCGCCATACTGGATGCGGTAGCCTGCCGGCAATGGCAGCTTTGCAATGGATGGCCGGATCTCTTTGAGAATGCCGGAGGCCAGGTAACCCTTGCCCGGTTCTGCGGCAATGGTAAGCGTGGGAATGCCGTTGCGGTGCATAATGCGCCCGCTTTGCCACTCCGGTTCCAGCGTGGCTATCTGGCGCAATGGCACGCTGCTGCCGGTAGCAGGAGAAAGCACGTAGGTATTTTGCAGATCGCTAAAACTGGCCCTGCTGGCGGCATTCAGGCGGAGCACCAGGTTCACTGCATTGTTGCCCTCCCAGATGGTGGTAATGGGCGCACCGGTAAACCCTGTGTACACCAGCGTGGCAATATTACTGGTGGTAAAGCCCAGGCGATTGGCCTCCGGTTTCAGTTTGATGCTTACGCCGTAATAATCCTCATGAAAGTCTGACCGCACGAGCGTGGCGCCTGGCGTCTTTTCCACGATGGCCTGCACTTCTGCGCCAATACGCTTCAGCGTGGCAATGTCACTACCTGATATACGTACTTCCACCGGCGAGAGCATTACATCGCCCTGCTGCATAAGGCGCACATGTGGCCTGCCTTCCGGCACCCACGCGTCTACTTCGCTATCCAGTTCATCCGCAAGTTGTGCTGTTTCTTTATCGTCGTGTGTGTTGATCAATAATTGCCCGTAGTTAGTGACTGGCGGCTCGGGGGAGAAGTTGTAATAAAAACGGGGTGCGCTGGTACCGGAGAAGCGGGCATAGCTTACCACACGGGGATCTTTTCTCAGGTGCTCTTCCAGGCGCATCATGGCGCTGTCTGTTTTTTCCAGGCGGGTACCGGTGGGCATCCACAGTTCTATTACAAACTGGTTGCGCTCCGCGGCGGGAAAGAATTTTTGTTTCAGTTGTGTAAACAGCAGTCCTGCTGCTGCAATGGAGAGCAGTGCTGCCGTAAGTGTGACGCCTTTGTGGGCCATGCACCATACGATTGCCTTATCATAGCCCTCCTGCATGTAGTCCAGCAGGGACCTGCGTTTCCGGCTCGTAGCTTGCGTACCAGGATCGTGAAGACCTTTTTTGATGAAGGTGTAGCAAAGAAAAGGTGTCAGCAACATAGCCACCACGAAGGAGGATGCCAGTGCAATGGATACGGTGATGGGCAATGCGGAGATAAACTCGCCGACGGAGCCTTTCAGGATGAGCATGGGCATAAAGGACGCGATGATCGTGAAAGTGGCGGTGAACACGGGAATGACCAGTTCACTGGCGCTGCGCCAGGCGGCGTCCCACCGGTCCGTACCCTGATCCAGTAGTTCTACGTAATTATCTGCTATTACAATGGCATCGTCCACCACCATGCCCAGCACCACGATCAAGGCTGCCAGTGATACCTGGTGCAGCTCTATGCCGAGCATGTGCAGCAACGCGAAGGTGACAGAGACCGTGACCGGGATGGCCATGGCGGCTACGGCTGCAATGCGGAAGGGCAGCAACAGGATGGTAACGATCACCACGGACACGATGGCCAGGAAAAACTCGCGGATAAAATCGTTTACGCTGGAACGTACAATGCGGGGCTGGTTCACGATGGTACTAAGCTCCAGGGTGGATGGCAGCTGGGTTTTAAGGATGTCCAGTTCTTTGGCTACGGCTTCGCCAAATTGTACAATATTATTGCCTTCCTGCATTTCCACGGAGAGCAATAAAGCACGGCGCCCATTTACCCGGATCTTGCTATCGGGGTCTGCGTATTCACGGGTCACATCGGCCACATCGCCCAGTTTTACCACCTGGCCGGTGGTGGTGGAAGTGCCGATCAGTTGATTGCGAATAGCATTTTCCGTATTGAAATAGCCCTTGGTATAAAGCGGTACTTTGCTTTCCGGGGTCTTTACATCGCCCGTAGGGCTGATGCTGTTCTGCGACTGCAGCACCTGCACTACCTGCGGCAGCTTAATACCGTACTGGGCCAGCTTTTCAGAGCTGGAGGTCACCGCTATTTGTTCCTTGCGCTCTCCATAGGTTTTGATCTTGGACACTGCGTTTACCGTGCGCAGGCCATCCGCTATTTTTTGCTGGTACACTTGTAGCTGCGCATAGTCCAGGCTATCAGAAGAAAGCGCAATGAGCATGGCAATGGTATCGCCAAAATCAGCATCCACGATCACGCCCTTTACGCCCTGTGGCAGCGCCGTTTGCTGCGTGAGCACCAACTGCTGTTGCAGCTTGGCCCAGAACACATCGGGATCTTTGACCCATTGTTCCAGCTCCACGTTCACGATGACCATGCCATCGCGGCTGGTGGAATAGGTTTTTTCCTTGCGCACTTCTGCATACTGGAAGAGCACTTCTTCAATTTTCTTGGTAACCTGCTGCTCCACCTGGGCCGTGTTGGCACCGGGGTAAATGCCGATCACCAAGCCGGTACGGATGGTGATCTTCGGATCTTCGCGGCGGGGCATGGTGAAAAGGGAGTACACCCCGAAAGCCACTGCCAGCAGGAGTACGGAGAGGGTGACCTGGTGATATTGCAGGGACGATCTTACCAGGTTCATAGTGCTGTATTTTGGATGGCCACCGGTGATGCATCGTTGAGTTTCTGCTGGCCACCCGTGACCACCAGCTCCCCGTTGCGTAGCCCGGAACTGATGCGCAGGCTATTGTCCTGTAGATCATCTACGGTAACGGTACGCTTAAAGGCCTGGTGTTTTTGCGGATCTACCACAAATACATAGGCGTTGGATTGGTCTGCATCGTGGAGCAATGCTTCTGCGGGCAGCAGCTGCATGGGCACCACCTTTTGGGTGCGCAGGCTTGCCTGGGCCACCATGCCGGGTTTAATGAGGTTATGCGGGTTAGGGATGTCTACCTTTACTGCGTAAGCGCGGGTAGTAGCATCGGCCACTACGCCGATCTGGGCTACTTTGCCGGTAAACGTGGAGTCTAACGCTGACAGGTATACGCTTACTTCCTGCCCTTGTTTTACCTGCGCCAACTCTCCTTCCGGTACCCCCAGCGAAATGCGGGCCGGCTGCATATTCACCATAAACAATACCGGCATGCCCTGTCCCACCACCTGCCCTGGTTCCAGGCTTTTGCGGGCAATGACCCCGTTGGCCGGGGCATATAACTTTGTATCATGGAGATTCTTAGCGGCCAATGCATAGCGGGCCTTCACTTCCGCCAGCCCGGACACGATCTTCTGGTAGTCTGCATCGGTAAGGCTGCCCCGGTTGTGCATGATGGTGAGGCGGCGGTATTCATCGGAGACCTTGTCTACATTGGCCTGGGCAATATCCACCCCCAGGGCATAGTCTGCGGGGTCCAGGCTGGCCAGTACCTGGCCTTTTTTCACGGGAGCGCCTTCTTCCACGTTCACCGTATTTACACGCCCGGCTACCTGGAAGCCCAGGGCCGTAGTGTGCTCCGCCTCGGCATTGCCACTCAGCGAAAGCACCAGGGGCTGGTCAGCGCTTTGTACCTTGGTCACCTGCACGGGAACGGGCGCAGCACCGGCTTCCACGGGATGACGCTGCTGGTGACAGGCAGCGATGGCAAGCAGGAATAATAAGCAATAATGTTTCATATAGTTGTTACAGTGAGGGGCGTTTACGTGTAAACAAACTACGGGCCGGAATGGTTCATTTTGCCGGTCCGCAGCAGGAAATTCTTACCAAAGGTCACTGGTGACAGCTGTCATATCCTGCATTGTGCCCTGTCATCCGCCTGTAGGTCCATTCTTACTAGCTTCACAATAGCCATACCGGTAATTTCATGTTCCGGGTATTAGCGCGTTGAATGGAGATCATCCATCCAACGGAGTTCAAGTAATTGTAATTGATAATGTCTAAAAACAAAACCAATGAAAAAGAACATTTCACTCACCTTCTCCGCCCTGTTGTTGTTCAGTGGATTATCCGCATTTTCACAACAGGTGCTGCCCACTGTAACTATAACGGCCGGCAACTACAAATATCTCGGTGCGGCGTCGGGCGCTGATGATGCTGCGCCTGTGCAGCGGCTGCAACGTACAGCAGCAGCTTATGACGTTAAATCTTCCGACTATTACGAGGAAGACTATGAAAATTATTTTATCTCCTTCTATTTGCCCGCAGGGCGGGTACTGGCCTGTTATGACAATGCAGGGAAAATACTTTACACAGTAGAAAGATACGAAGATGTAGTATTACCTGCTGTTGTTTCTAAAGCCGTTGCGGAGCGCTATCCGAACTGGGGGATCACGAAGGATGTGTACCTCGTGAACTATAAGGAAGGATCGGGCCAGGTTGGCAAAAAATATAAGCTGGTGCTTCAGAATGGAGACAAGCGGATAAGAATAGTGACAAATGAGCAGGGTGAAATCCTGTGACGGGTTATGAGGCTAAAGACGCCGGGTGGGTGGAACACAGGTATCTCTGCCCACCCGGCCTCATGACTTATTATGGCCCGCTTTCCTGGCGGATGAATGCCGAAAAAGTTTCCCGAACGCTACGGCAAAGAAAGTCAATGATGACGCTGCGCCTACCAGCAAAAATTCACCTGCACGCAGGGCTTCAGTTTTGAAAACGACCTGGAAAAAAGGTGTATAGGTAATGACAACCTGGATAAGGACGATAGCAATAACAGCCAAAATGAGCGGCTTGTTCTTAAAAAATCCTTTTTTAAACAGACCCGGGGCGTTGGAGCGGATGGCTAATAAATGCGCCATCTGGCTCAGGCACAGCAGGTTAAAAACAATCGTTTGCCAGTGTAGCTGGTTCCGGATGGCCCAGTACTGTATAGACAAAACAATGCCGGCCATCAGCATCCCTGCCCACGCCATGTGCAGCCCCCGTCCATTGGCAAAAACACTTTCCTGGCGGGGCCGGGGAGGCCTGTTCATTATATCCTTTTCAGCCTTTTCAAACGACAGGGAGATGGCCGGCAAGCCATCTGACACGAGGTTGATCCAGAGGATATGGATGGGCAACAGGGCAACCGGCAAACCAAACAGCGGGCCAAGCATTAATGCCCATAGTTCACCAGCATTGGTCGTCATCAGGTACGTTATGAACTTTAGTACATTGTCGTAAACCCTGCGCCCCTCTTTTACTGCCTGCACAATTGTTGAGAAATTATCGTCCAGCAGGATCATATTCGCCGTGTCCCTGGCAACGTCTGTTCCGCTAACGCCCATTGCAATACCTATGTTTGCCTGTTTCAGTGCCGGCGCATCGTTAACGCCATCACCGGTCATGGCTACGTAATGACCTTTTTGTTGTAAAGCGGTAACTATCCGGAGTTTTTGTTCGGGTGAAACACGGGCATAAACCTTTATTTTTTCAACCTTGGCGAGCAGCGTATTTTCATCCATCTGCGCCAGGTCACTACCGGTAACAAGGAGATCCTGATCGTTCTCTAATATCCCTGTTCGTGTGGCAATGTTCTTAGCAGTAAGGGGATGGTCGCCTGTGATCATTACCGGTATGATGCCGGCACTTTTACACTGCATTACAGCACTATATACTTCTTCTCTCAGGGAATCTGCAATGGAGGCCAGGCCCAGAAAGTGCAACTCCTTCTCATGAACGCTACTTTGCGGATCTACAGGCAACTCATCCCAGCACCGGTATGCAAAACCCAATACCCGGTGGCCATCTGCGGCCATGGCATTGATCCTTTTCTCTACGGATCTGATATCAACCCCGGGGCACCGTTGCAATAACATATCGGGGGCGCCTTTGGTAAATGAGATGATCTTGCCATTGTGTCTATGGAATGTGGTCATCAGCTTCCGGTCTGCGTCAAACGCGATTTCAGAGACACGGGGCCAGTTGCCGGTGTCAATATGATGAACTAGCGCCATGTCCACCAGCGCAACTTCGGTGCTATCGCCTCTTAAGTTCTGCGCTGCATCGGCAGTTACATCATTATTTAAGGCGAATGCGCTTAACAACATCCGCCCTTGCCCGTTTTCGCCGAGCTGGCCCAATTCTTCCCGCTCATACAATCTTTCATTTGCGAAGACGGTTTCCACCTGCATCTGATTTTTAGTAAGCGTACCGGTTTTATCAGTACAGATGACCGTTACCGCGCCAAGGGTTTCCACAGAAGGAAGATCCTTAACAAGGGCATTGGACCGGGTCATCCTCTTTGCCGCCAGCGCGAGGGATATCGTGATCACGGCCGGCAATGCTTCAGGGATAGCAGCGATCGCCAATGAAATACTCGTCATGGCCATTTTAAGCACCTGCTCACCGCGCAGCCAGCCGGAAATAAAGAAGATGCCACATAATCCCAGCACTAACAAAGACAGTTTCTTTCCGAATGCGGTCATGTGTTGCTGCAGCGGGGAAGCCGCCCGCTGCCCCTGGACCATCTGCGCTATGCGACCGAGCTCAGTTTGCATACCCGTAGCTATAACGACGGCCGTGCCGCGGCCATGGATAACATAGGTTCCCTTAAAAGCCATATTTTTCCTGTCTCCCACGGCCAGTTGATCCTTCTCTAATGAATGAGCAACTTTGTCGATCGCTTGTGATTCCCCGGTTAGCGCGGCCTCTTCAGTCTTCAAATTTACAGACGTGATGATCCGCAAATCCGCGGGGACCGTATTACCGGCTTCCAGGATAACAATATCCCCGGGCACCAGGACCGATGCCGGTTCCCATGTACTAACACCATCACGTAAAACCCTTGCCTGGGCAACGGCCATCTGCCTCAGAGCACGTATACCTTTTTCTGCACGGGATTCCTGGAGAAAACCGACAAGTGCGTTCAGTATAACTATTGCAAGGATAGCGATCGTATCTTTGACGTCACCCATAATGCCGGCCATAACAGCCGCCACTATCAAAATAATGATCATAAAGTCTTTGAATTGCCCCAGGAGAATATTGATGGCGTGTTTATTCCTCCCCTCTTTTATTTCATTAGGGCCATATCGCAGCAATTTCTCCCTGGCATCCCTGGTGCTTAATCCATTTTCTCCCGTTTCCAGCAGCTCAAAAACCTCCTTTGCGCTTAAACCGTACCAGTTCATTAATGCAGGTTTATTTTAATTGATATCTTATTGGGTGGTGCTACGAGTTGAGCACCGGGGCCGGAAGCTCGGCAGCTGAAATATTTTCAATACCCCTTATCAACGCATCGGGGGTGAACGAGATGGAGTCAATGCCCTGTTCCACCAGGAACCTGGAAAATGCCGGAAAATCACTCGGGGCCTGTCCGCACAGGCCAATTTTTATACCCGCCTTTTTTGCAGCGGCTATCGCCTGTTTTATCAGGATCGTTACTGCTTCATTATTTTCATCAAACAGGTGGCTGACGATCTCTGAATCCCTGTCCAGCCCTAAAGTCAGTTGGGTAAGGTCATTTGAACCAATAGAAAAGCCATCAAACAACTGCGCAAATTTATCCGCCAGTATAACATTGCTTGGTATCTCCACCATTACATACACTTGTAACCCGTTTTCTCCCCGCTTCAACCCGAAAGTTTCCATGGTCTGCAACACCTGGGCCGCTTCTTTCAGGGTCCGGCAGAACGGGATCATCACTTTTACATTTGTAAGCCCCATTTCATTCCTGACCTGTAAGACAGCCCTGCACTCGAGGCCAAAGCCTGGCAAATAGCGGCTGTCATAATAACGGGATGCGCCCCTGAACCCGATCATGGGATTTTCTTCTTTGGGTTCATAGAACGTTCCCCCAACCAGTGATGCGTATTCATTCGTTTTAAAATCGCTCATCCTTATGATCACTTCATCGGGATAAAACGCTGCGGCCACCTGGGCGATGGCTTCTGCGAGCCTGCTCACAAAGTAGTCTGCTTTATTACTGTACCCGGCCGTCATTTGGGTGATAGTAGCCTTTACCGGGCCATCCGGCAGCTGGTCATATTGTACGAGTGCCATGGGATGTATGAGGATCCGGTTATTGATGATAAACTCCATGCGCAATAATCCTACGCCTTTCGCGGGATAACCGGAGAGTTCAAATGCCCTGGCAGGATCAGCCAGTATAAGCATTGGCTTGGTTTTCGTTTGCGGAACTTTGGACAGGTCTATGGCTACCATTTCAAATGGAATGTTCCCTTCATACACATACCCTTCATCCCCTTCGGCATTTACAACGGTTATTATTTGCCCGTCGCTGATCACTTGTGTGGCGTTACCGGTGCCTACTATTGCCGTAATGCCTAATTCACGCGCAACTATAGAAGCGTGGCTGGTCCGGCCACCACGATTGGTGACAATGCTCACGGCTTTACGCAATAAGGCATTCCAGTCAGGGTTCGTTATATCGGCAATGAGTATATCGCCCTTTTCTAACTTATCTGCTTCTGCAAGTGAATGAATGATACAGGCCCGCCCACTGATGATCTTTCTCCCAACCGCTTCGCCCTTGCAGAGCATTTTTCCTGTTTTTTGCAACTTATAGGTATAAAGTTGCCGTTTTTGTTTCTTTGAGTGTATCGTTTCCGGCCTGGCCTGTACAATATAAATATGCGCTGTTATTCCGTCTTTCGCCCATTCAATGTCCATGGGTACGCCATAGTATTTTTCTATTTCATAACTCCAGCTGGCAAGTTGTAACACTTCATCGTCCCTTAATATCCACCGTCCTTGTTTTTCCGGCGGCACATCCACATTCTTTACGGGCCGGCCGGATGCCCCGCTTTCATCGTAGATCATCATTTGTTCCAGCCGCCCTTTCTTCCTGCCGATAATTGCTTGCTGGTGTTGTGTCAGGGCCGGTTTGAATACCAGGAACTCATCCGGGTCTACGGCCCCTTGTACTACGTTCTCTCCGAGCCCCCAGGCCCCGGTGATGTATATAATATTCCGGTGCCCGCTTTCGGGCTCTATTGTAAAAATGACGCCTGCCGAAGCTTTATCAGCACGGACCATGTATTGCACTCCCACACTGATGCCTACATGCATGTGATCAAATCCATTATCAATGCGGTATTTAATAGCTCTGTCATTGAACAGGGATACGTAACATTTGATTACAGCCGCCAGCAGGTTCTCTTTACCGGAGATATTCAAAAATGAATCGTGCTGCCCGGCAAAGCTGGCTGTAGGCGAATCTTCTGCGTTAGCACTGCTGCGTACTGCTACAGACGCATTGCCGTTAGTGCCAGACAGCTGTTCATAGGCTTTGATGATCTCCTGCTTGGCAACATCCGGTAGTACCGCGTTTTCTACCAGCGCCCTGCATTGCTTTGCTACCTGTGGTAAATTGGAAAGCGTTTGCTGGTCAATGGTGGCCAACAACTCACTTAGCTTTTCATAAAGCTTGTTATAGGCCAGGAATAACTGGTAGCAGGCAATGGTGATCGCAAAACCATCCGGCACATCAATGCCAAGCGGTCTCAGGTTGTTGAACATTTCACCCAATGAAGCATTTTTTCCACCCACCTGTAATAGCTTGCCCATATTAATATTGGCAAAGGGGATAATATATGTTTCCATAAATTCCGGATTTGTATTAACTGAAATTTGCGCATACTGGTTGGGTATGGCCTGCCTGAACCTGTTGCTTTGCACCTGGTTACGGGCCGCTTATTTATTGTGGGCAATGAATAGCGGGATGTCAAGTTCCCGCATCAAGATATCTGCCACGCTCACTTTAAACATCCGGCTTAGGTCGCTGCGCCGGTATGCGCCGAGTACAACCAGGTCATTCCTGGCGTGCTCCCGGAGGTGCATTAGTATTTGTTCCTTTTCATCTCCCTTGACAACCGTATAGGCAGCTTTTGGGAGATGGCCCTTTATATAATCCCGCATTAAATTGCTATCCGGAAGCCTGGTATTATCCGCATGATGTTCCTTTACCGTGAATACTTCCACCGCCACATCCATCGAGTCGCCCAGCAGGTAGCTGAACATTTTTATGGCATGTATGGATGAGGGACTGCCATCGTACAGCAACACTATTCTTTCTACAGGTTTATAACTGCCAGGCACTACCAGTACCGGGCAATGGGCTTCGGCCAGCAGGTCCTGCATGAAGGTAGTGGGCGATTCCTGCTGGTATCTTGAAAATGTCTCCGATTCATTGATCAGCAGCAGGTCGGAAAACATGGTCTCCCGCTTCAGGTCTATGAAAGCGATCCCCTTATCGCGATGAATGGAAAACTGGATACCGGCCTTTTCGCAGGCAAGTTGAAATTGCCTTGCGGCGGCATCCCGTTGCGATTTATCCTGTACATCCAGTTGTTCCATCACCTTTTCATAGTCTCTGTGTGTTCTCATGATCTCTAACATATTGTAGTGCTGGTAAGTCAGGTCATCCAGGAAAACGCCCACCAGTTGAGCTTTTGCTGCCTTCGTCAGCTGAATGGCATAATTGAGCGTAGCCTGCGACATGTTAAATCCGTCGAATGCAGCCAGGAACTTTTTCATCTTGATTTTTTTTTGTGTTAGCAACCACAGTTGGTATTTCAATTCAGGCATTGCCTGTACCGGGACCGTTGTACCGGATCGTTCTTAAGGCAAGCACTATCACCCACAGCAGAAAAACGCCGATATTAATACATTCCCACACCCCGATCAAAGGCGTAGGTGTTCCCCTGGCAATGCCAGGAGCAGCGATAAAGGTTAGCAGGCCAAAAGCGATAACGAATATCAAAGTAATGATGGCGTAGACCCGGAACCCCTTGCCGAAGGCCTGGGCGCTGAGCCCCAGTGAGAGCAGGAATATGATTTGCGTTACAGCCCCAAGGACGATGTGGGCCGTATCTGAAAAGCTGCCGCCGGTGGTAGCCAGCATGTCCCGTTGGTGCATAGGCGCAAGTGGCCAAAGGAGCCCCAAAACTGCATAAGCACCCAGCAGTAATCCCACCATCCGTAACGGGCGGTATTGCCGGCCCGAATACCAGACACCCATGGCGAAGGCCAGCATTAACCATGTATAGGGCGTGCATAATATGATCCATAGGGTGCGTGTAGGAGCCCCTATGGCCGACAGTTCACTGATCGTTTGCCCTGCAAGATCGTAGGTAGGCTCTCTTGCAGCCACAATGGCGATTATTGTAGCATACAAGAGTGAAGCGGCAATACCACAAGTGAGTAAAAGCCTGCGCAGGACCTCCCTTGACGGAAGCTGCCAGGCATTTGCCAGCAGGCCCACCAGCACAGGCACGCCCCACATCAGGTGCAGCCAATGCAGCTTCAGGAGAATAGCGATCTCTATCCAAAACCAGGTAACCATACCACCCAGTGCAACGCCCGCCATGATCCAGTCGTTAGATTTTCGTGTAAAGACCGTGTAAAACGCCACCGTGTTCAATACTCCCAGGCAAAAAAGCAGGAGACCGGGGATCGTGAAATCAGGAAAGCTGCCATGCATGATCGTTACCGGCATATCCATCAGGCTCCCGTCTGGTACCGCCATCAGCATAACCCCTCCCGCCAGGCAACCCGCAGCTTCATAACCCAATACGGAAAGGACCGTTATCCTGGGCCAGCGCGGATGGGCGTTCATCGCGGCAACCGGTGTCCCATTTGTGGTAAATGATATTGGAGTTGACATATCAATCGCGTTGTGGATGGTGAGCTACCCGAAAATAGCACTCCTCGCAGGGAAAACTGCTGACGCTGATCAATGTAACGGGTAACAGCTGTCACACTTATAGCTACCCCGGGTGGCTGCCAGCACTTAAGACCGCACTAAACATTATTTGGATGCAACACTCCCGGTCAGGCTGCACCCTAAACAAAATGGCCGCCTGGACAGACGGCCATGTTCACTTACATAGGTATTTGTTCAACATTAGTGCTTGAGTGTATTGACTGGAATTTTTAACCTGGTGAAGGTGCACTGCGCCTGCTTCATTGCTGCCCCCGCAGCTTTGCAATGCGTAGCACCTGGTTGAAGGGCTGCCCTGCATGAAGAGAATACGGGGGGTGATAAAGAAGGGTTGCCTGGCCCGGAAAATATTGTCCGGAATCCCCCCTGCAATTGGCAGATCCTCCCTCCGGGCCGCAACCAGTGCGCACTTACATTTGTACTGGTATCCTCAAAACACACACATATGGCTATTTTATCCGCATTCAATTTCATTACGCTCAATGGGTATTTCCAGGGGCCCCAGGCCGGCGATATCAGTTGGCACCACCACGATAGCGATGCGGCGGAGTATTCTGCCAAAGCATCCGGGCAGGAACATATCCTGCTCTTTGGCCATACCACTTACGATATGATGGCCAGCTTCTGGCCCACGGACATGGCTGCCCAGCAGTTTCCCGAAGTGGCCAGGAACATGAACGCCGCGGAAAAAGTAGTGGTATCCCGCACGCTGGATAAGGCAGACTGGGCGCATACAAGGGTGATCAACGATAATGTAGTGGAAAACATCCGGGCGTTGAAACAGGGCAGCAAACCTATCACTATCCTGGGTAGCGGCAGCATCCTTTCGCTGTGTGCGGAGCATGGGCTGCTGGACCAGTTGGTGGTGATGATAGACCCGGTGGCATTAGGAGAAGGATTTCCCATTTTCAAAGGCGTATCAAAGCCACTGAAGATGGAACTGAAAGAAAGCAGGGTGTTTGACCGGAGTGGTATAGTATTATTGACCTACAAGGTCTTTTGAGCCAGGCTGCGTTGGTAGTATTGCTTTGCTACATACACTACCACGCCCGATGCGGTGGCAACGAGCCCTGCTTCCATGAACTGCACGCCGGTGCTATAAAAGATAGCGATCCAGATGGCAATGGCCAGGATAACGGGCAAGGGGAACAAGGGCATGTGCCATTTGAAAAAATTACGTCCCTTGCGGCGGTGCAGCATTAACAGCCCCACGCCCTGGGCAATGAACTGTACCAGGATGCGCATGGCCAGGATGGCCGTGATCACATCCTTCATCTTGAACAACATGCTGAAGATAAAACCGAGCGCCCCCAGGAACAGCAGGGACACATGCGGGAAGTGTTTGGTAGGATGCACCCGGGCAAAGACTTTGAAGAAGGCGCCATCTTTTGCCGCCGCATAAGGCACGCGGCTGTAACCCAATGTGGCGGAGAACACGGACGCAAAGGCCACCCAAAGGATCAGCACTGTTACAATGATACCGGCCGTGGTGCCCAGCAGGTATTCGGTAAATTCACTCACTACATAATCGCTGGCCTGTATCCTGCCCAGCGGCAATACGGAAGCCACGCTTACATTCATGCAAAAATAAAGCAGTGCAATAATGCCAATGGAAATGAACATGCTGCGTGGAATATTCACTTCCGGTTTTTTGATCTCACTACCCAGGTGGCACACATTGTAATAACCCAGATAACAATAGATCGTCTTTACACTGGCATATCCCAGCGCGCCGGCAAATGCTTTGTTCACCACCAGGTTATCATTCATATGGCGGATGGGCTCCAGGAAGTTGCCATGCGCCACGCCACAGCCAATCACCCAGGCCATGGTGCCCAATACGCCTATCCACATGGCTACGCTGATCTTACCAATGGTTTCTATCTTACGGTAAAGCAGGATCACCACCAGGATCACCACGCTGCCGCTAATGAGGCGCTGCACCAGACCGGCCGTGAAAGGCGTCATTTTAGGCAAGAGGTAAGCGGCATACTGGGAAAAGCCAATGGCAGCAGAGGCCATGACCAGCGGCGCCAGGATGAGGACCTGCCAGGTAAAAAGAAAACTCATCAACTTACCGCCCTTTTCACCAAAACCGGCTTTCAGGAAGTTGTAGCTGCCCCCTGCTTCGGGAAAGGTGGCGCCCAGCTCACTCCAGATCATGGCATCTACAAAACTCAGGAAAGCCCCGGCCAGCCAGGCATACAGGAACCAGGGGCCCTGCATCACGGCTGCTACCCCGTTGAGCACTACAAAGGGCCCGATGCCCACCATCTCCGTAGAATTAATAGCCGTTGCCTGCAGCAGGGTAATGCGCCGCGCTAGTGTGTCCTGACTCATAATTCCGGTAAAAATAAGGCTCTTGGCGGAGAATTAACACTGTTAGGTCTGCCGGGCAGCAGGTGCTGTGCTATCTTTTAGGATATTACCTGCTGCAAGTGGTGTTTGCGAAGGGGTGACACAAAAATATAAATCGTGCTATCGGTTATAAAAATTAGGGGAAGATCATGCGTGATGATCTTCCCCGTTTGTTATAATGTGGATCTGCTACTCACAAATGGCGCTTGCCGCAAATAGCGGTTGTGCTGTAACGCGGTGACCATGAAGCGGGCTATATCGCCTGCCATGACCTGCTGCGCGGTGCAATCACGCAGCTCCACCAGCAGGTTTCCGCTGCCTTCTTCAAAATGAATGAAAGGTACCCGCAGCATTGTCCATGCCAGATTGCTTGCCTGCAACAACTCAAAAGATCGCTGCCGGTCTGCATGTGCGTCGGGGAAGTGCAGGTGCATCCACGCCGTAGCCTGTTGTGCCGCAGGACCTTTATGATCCCCGGGGGCGTCTACATTTACACCTGCCAGCACTATGTAACGGCTGATGGAAGCCTGCTGCATAGCTTCCAGTAAATGCGCCGTGACCTGTAATGCCACCAACGGCTCATCTTTCCGCTGGCCGATGGTACTGAGCACTGCGTTGCATCCCTGTAGTAAGTGCGTTATGCAAAGGAAATCGAGGGCGTCACCGGGTACAATTTCCAGTGCGGGATGGGCGTAATCGAACAGCTCCGGGTGGCGCACTAACGCGCGTACGTGGTAACCGGATGTCAATAAATGATGGAGTAGAAAGCGGCCGGTTCTGCCGGCTCCGCCTAAAAGGGCTATGGTAGTGGGTTGCATGCTTGTAAATATTGAAATAACCAAAACAGCCACCAGGTACTGGCAGCGTTATCACCGGCGGGCACCGGGCGTATTAATATTTACAAATCTCTTTTAATGTGCTGAAAATAGTAATAAAACCGGAAATACAAGCCGCTGCTTTCATCGCAGCGGCTTGCTGCTTATTTGCCAGCGTTATTATTCGGCTTGTAGTCCGCATACCATTTTCCCAGGTCTGTGAGCTGGCCGTTAGCGCTTACCAATGCAGACGACCAAAGCCTTGCGCTGGCAGGATCGCCGGAGAACCAGGCATAGCGCTGCACGTAGGGGGCGGCTTCCAGCTGGGGCAAGAGGCGTTGCATGAAAGAGAGCACCGTGGCGGGTGTGTAGGGATTGTCTGCCATGGATTTGGCATCGTTGGCGCAGGTGGCAAACTCGGTAACCCAGATGGGCAGCTTGTAGGTATTGTACAGGGTTTGCAGCACCTGCATAAAATTCTGGTCATCTGTGCCCACGTACATGTGCACGCAGATGAAATCAACCCGGCGGCCCTGTGCCTTGGCCTTTTGCATAAATTCTGTGAACCAGTTCACTGTAGGCCAGCTACAGGCGGGGCTTCCCAGGGGCAGGTCCAGGCTCTCCAGTTTGGGCCAGAGGGCCAGGGCCTGGTCTGCCGTCATATTCGCCTGGTCCGGCAGGTCGGGCTCGTTGAAGCCGATCACGTATTTCACCTTGCCTTCCGCCTTGCGGGCTTTTACATAGGCAATGTTATCGTCAGTGACATTGCCACTGCCCCAGAACATGCTTACAAATTCCGTGTGGGAAGGCGCCAGTTCAAAGGGCAGCGTGGTGCCCCAGGTATAGAACCAATGGCTTTTGAGGGTGGTTACATTACCGTACCAGGTGCCGTTGGCAGTGTTGGTGCTGAAGTCTGTACCTTTCTTACCCACGGAATCCATGGTGGTGGGTGGTGGTTTGGTACCGCCATTGGATGGGGAATCTTTTTTGCTGCATGCAAAAAGTACAAGGCTGCAAAGCAGCAGGATAGAGCATTTACGCATAGGTTTATTGGATATGGGATATGATCCAAGATAACACCATTCACCGTAAAAACAAAAGAGGGTTGTCTCAAAACTTAGAGACAACCCTCTTTTGTTCGGGAAACCTGGTGGAGCAACTTTCCGTTTAGGCAATTCTCAGGGCCTTCATTTTACTGATGAGATTTTCCCTTCGTATAGCCTTGCGTGTAAATTATTCTTCTGCAGCTTCTTCGTTCACAAAAGTTTCTGCAATTTTTGTCAGCGTGTCGTCCGTGCTTTTTTCATTGTCCAGTGTGCGCTGCAGTAATTGCTGCACATCAGTGCGGCCCAGGTGCTGTGCAAAGGTGCGGAGGGTGCCGTAAGTGCCTATTTCGTAGTGCTCTACTTTTTGTGCGGCCAGGATAAGGCCGGCGTCTCGCACCATGGAGCCGGGTTCCGTGTCCTCCATGATGGTGGTGGCTTCTGCCAGCAGGCCTTCCATGGCTTCGCATTTTTTAGCGCTGGTCTTTTCGCCCAGGGCTTCAAATACCTGCTCCAGGGTGGTCACGTGTGTTTTGGTTTCTTCCGTGTGTTTGCGGAAGGCTTCTTTCAATTGTTTGCTGGTAGCTGCCTTTTCCATTTTGGGCAGGGCTTTTACCAGGTGTTGTTCGGCCCAGTAGATATCTTTCAGCTCGTCTACCAGGAAGTTGTGCAGTTCTGAATCTGCCTGCTGATTGCGTGTGCGCGGTGCACTTGCTGTTTTTGTTGCCATAACATATCTTTTTTGAGGGTGAAGGTTTAGGGAAGTAGTGCAACAACGGGGCCACGGGCTTTACCTGGCAAGGGTTGTAGCTGAGTATGTAGCATTGTTTCCTGAAGCTGGTGCAAGGACTGCTCATCCGTAAGCGCTGGCATCAAATTTTTGTTGGTGGATTTTCCGGGAATGTTTAATATTGCGTAATCACTTACGTAATTAATTATAGTGTTATGGAGTTTTTTGATGAAGTAGGTAAAATGGCAATTGGCAGCCGGCTACGGATGCTTACAGAGACCATTACAGCAGACGCACAGCAGATCTATGCACTGCATAAAATAGACTTACAGCCCAAGTGGTTCCCGGTGTTTTATGTATTGAGCAGCGGGAAGCAGAAGACCATTACCGGCATTGCCAAAGAGATAGGCCACTCCCACCCTTCTGTGAGCAATATCATCCAGGAAATGGTGAAGAAAGGACTGGTAAAGGAAAAGAAAGACCCTGCGGATGGGCGCCGCACGCTGGTGAGCCTTTCGCCTAAAGGGAAGGCGTACACGGAGCGCATCAAAGACCAGTACCTTGATGTAAATGCTGCTATTGAAGAAATATCCGACCAGGCTAATCACGACCTGTGGAAGGCCATTGGAGAATGGGAGTTCCTGTTGAAACAAAAGTCGCTCCTGGAGCGGGTAAAGGCCCACCAAAAGCTGCGGGAAAGCCGGCAGGTGCGCATTGTACCGTATGAAAAGCAATATGCCACTGCATTCCGGGAACTAAATGAAGCATGGATCGCTAAATATTTTACGATAGAGCCTATGGACCGTGCCATGCTGGAAAATGCGGAGGCCAATATCCTGGGCAATGGGGGCTACATTTTCGTGGCGTTGTACAAAGGGGAAGTAGCCGGCGTATGCGCCCTGGTAAAGATGGACGACCCGGTGTATAAATATGAACTGGCCAAGATGGCCGTGTCTCCCGTGTTCCAGGGCAAGAATATTGGGTATTTGTTAGGGAAAGCGGTGCTGGACCAGGCGAAGGCGCTGGGAGCCCAACAGGTGTACCTGGAGAGCAACACTATGCTAAAACCCGCTATCAGCCTGTATCATAAGTTGGGCTTTGAGAAGGTTACGGGGCATGAAACGCCTTATGCGCGGTGTAATATACAGATGGCGGTGAGGTTAGGTTGTGAGCAGTAATTCATTTTCGGTCAACAGCATTCAGGTACAGGTTTCGCTGGTCTCAATCTTTGACCTCTATCCACACCGGCGCATGGTCACTGCTTTTCTCCCATCCCCGCACGTGTTTGTCTACGCCGGCTTTCAGCAGGCGTTTATCCACTTCGGGGCTTAGCAGGAAATGATCAATCCGCAGGCCTGCATTGCGGCCGTAGGCATCGCGGAAGTAATCCCAAAAGGTGTAGATCGTTTCATCGGGATGCAGCTTGCGGATGGCGTCCGTCCAGCCCTGGTCCACCAGGGTTTTAAACGCAGCGCGGGTTTCCGGGCGGAAGAGCGCATCATCTACCCAGCGTTCCGGTTTGTATACATCTTTTTCCGTGGGCATCACATTATAATCACCGGTAAGCACCACGGGTGAGCCCAGTGCCAGTAAGGTTTTGGCGTGCTGCTGCAGGCGCTGGAACCAGGCCAGTTTATAATCAAACTTGGGACCAGGCGCCGGGTTGCCGTTGGGCAGGTAAAGGCCACCTATAATGATGCCGCCTACATTGGCTTCAATGTACCGGCTGTGCGTGTCTTCATCATCGCCGGGCAGGGCGCGGCGTATTTCTTCAATAGGGGCGCTGCGTGAGAGGATAGCCACCCCGTTCCAGCTTTTCTGGCCATGCCAGATAGCCTTGTAACCCGCAGCGGCAATGGCGGCTTCGGGGATCTTTTCCTGGGGCGCTTTCAGCTCCTGCAGGCATACCACATCTGGTTTTGTTTCTTCCAGCCAGCGCAGGAGCACCGGCAGGCGGCTGTTGATGCCGTTCACATTGTAGGTGGCTATTCTCATCGTGTTGCATTTGGGGCCATGGCCCGGTCCGGGCCAAAAATGGCACAATTGTATCATATAAGCAATAAAAAAGCGGGTAATTCCGGCTGTGCGCGTATAAAAAAGGCCCGTCCCGGCCGAACCAGAACGGGCTTTCCCTATCCAATAATCAACTGCCTGTCCACGACAGGTTACAGCGCACAAGTACTTATACTAAAATGCATTGAGCTCTGCCAGGTGTGTGTACGTGGCGTTATAGCTGGTATTGATCGTTACTTTGAAATAACGGGCATCCCTAAACGAAGACAGGAACTGTGGTTGCAGGTCTTTGTTATTGGCCAGGGTAAAGGAGCCGCCGGAGGTCCAGGTCACATTATCCAGGCTGGTTTCCACTGTTACGTTCTGGGGCTTGCCCGAATTGTCCGACTGGCGGGGCAGGAAGGAAAGGCCATGCAGGGTCTTCACTTCTCCCATGTCAATGGTGATGTAATGCGGAGGCCCCGGCTGGCCGCCGGCCCACTGGGTGTGCCAGTAGGTATTGGGATCGCCATCCAGGCAAAAGATGGCCCGCCCGTTGTTGGGCCCTTCCCCGCTGGCCTCCTGGGATGAGAAGCTTATCACATTCCAGTGGCTGCGATCATAATCCGTATAGTCGGCCAGGTTAGGCTGGGCCCTTACCTTGAAGAAGGCGGTTTGCAGTTTGTCATTGATCTTTGCATTGGCACTTTCGATGCGCACGGCCAGCATAAAATCTTTGAGAATATCCATGGCTCCTTCCCCACCGGTCTTTACGGAAATGTATAAAGGGCCAGTGCTGGAGGCGCCGTGGGGTATCACTGCGGAGGTGGCGCCCAGCACATAGGTCTTTTCCGGCAGTACCGGGTAGCTGGTGCCGTTAGCCTGGTTAAAGCTGTCTACCAGGGCGTTATCCACGGAGAAGTTTACGACAATATCCTGGGTGGGTGCTTCCGCTCCACCATAGTTGGCAGAGTACACCATGGTTTGTGCGGTATCGGAGATCTTTAAACTATAGACAGCGGGGCTGGTGTAGGCCTGTGCCATGTAGATCTGTGTGTAGCTGGATACCGGCTGGTCGGGAAGGTCGTAATGATCTTTGCAACCGGCGCAAAGGGAAGCCAGCAGCGCTATCCAGGGCATGCATTTTTTATATCGTTGCATAACGGGTTCGTTTTGATCAAATAAAGAAGATTACCAGTTTGGGTTTTGTACCAGCAGTTTGCTGCGGTCCATATCATACTGGCTGATGGGCCACCAATAGTTGTTGGAGCGGAACAAATGCGTGGAGGCTACCTGGCGCCTGTAAAAGTCGTTGCCATCCTTGTTGATGTTCATGCCATGCATATCGCCCATCACGTTGGGCGCTATTTTCCAGCGGCGTATATCAAACCAGCGGTGGCTTTCAAAGGCCAGTTCTATGCGGCGTTCCGCATGGATCTTGTCCCGCATTTCCGCTTGTGTGCCGGGTACAGGCAGTGCATTGGTGCCGCTGCCGTATTGGGGAATACCGGCACGCTCGCGGATCATGTTCAGGTAGCGGGCAATGTCCGCATTACCGGGATCATATTCGTTGAGGGCTTCTGCATAGTTGAGATAGATCTCGCCCAGCCGGAAGATGATCTCCGGGCGGTCCTGCTTCTGCCCTGTACCACCCGCGCCGGCATTGGTTTGTGTGCCAACGTTCTTACGGATGAGGTAACCGGTGCGGCTCCAGTCTGTAGGATGGCCACCTTTGCCATTGGGCCCGCCATAGAAGAAACTTACCGGTGCCGCCGCCTTCATATTGCCCCCATAGAAAATGGAATTGTTAAACGTAATGTCTGTATAGAAGCGGGGCTCCCGGTTCATATACATGTTATAAAAAGTAGTGCCCAGTGTATCTGTGAAACCTTTTTCTACATACAGCGGTGATGCTGAAATGGACTTGCCATCTTTCATAAAATACGCATCCACCTGCTCCTGCGTGGCGGCTACACCGCACCAGCCACCCGCCTGGCGGGGCATGGCATTTACATCCCAGGCCACCAGGTTATTGCTTTTCCGTACAAAGATCTGCTCACTGTTCCACGCCACGAAGAAAATGCCCTGGAGTGATTTACTCACATCCCCACCGGGGTCTTTGTACAGGTGGTACAGGTTCAGGTCTATCACGGCTTTGGCCGCATCGGCTGCCTTCTTCCATTTCTCTTTGTCCACCGCCTGGCTGATCAGGGGCTTACCATCTTTATTTACAAAAGTGGCCTGCTCTGTGTTACCGTTATATAGCGGGCTGGCGGCATACAACAACAGCCTGGATTTAATGGCCAGTGCGCAGCCTTTGGTCATGCGGCCCCCTTCCACGTCGCTGGGCTGGCCTCCGCTGGAAGGCACCAAGGGCAGTGCTGCTGCAGACTGGTCCAGTTGGTCTGCCACATAGTTCACGCAATCATCATACGCAGTGCGGGGTAGTTGCATGTCATCCGCCGGCGCATCGGGTGCTACGGGATCATCGCCCACCAGCACCACGGGGCCATACTGGCGCATGAGCAGGAAATAAAAATAGGCGCGCAGGCAGCGGGCTTCCGCCTTGTACTGGTCTATGAGCTGCTGGCCGTTCAGTGCGCGGATCTCATCGTTTTCATCAATGTGCGCCATGAAGTAGGTGGCGGAACGGATACCGGCGTAGTAATAACCCCAGCTGTCAAAGGGCGGCCCGGTGGGACTGATGTTGCCAATATTCACATCATAGATCGGGTACTTGGACCAGGTAATGTCTGCTTCATCCGCGTTGCCCACCCAGGGGTTGGTGTTCCACTGGTCGCCGTCATCGTTGATGTAGCTGTATACGTTGGCCAGGTATTGTTCGGAAGTAGCTTTCTTTTTAAATACCTGGTCTATGGTCAGGCGGTCATTGGGCACCTGGTCCAGGTATTTGCTGCAACTGCAAAGCAGCAGGCAGCAACAGAGTATGAATACATGTTTCATGGATCAATAGCGTTAAAGGCTTAACGGAAAGAGAGTTTCATGCCGGCGTTATAGGTTTTTACCAGCGGGTATTGGGCGCCACGGCCATCACCCAGTTCCACATCCCACAGTTTAAAGCCGCTGAAAGTAGCCAGGTTGTTGCCTATGAAATAAAGGTTGATGGCGCTCAGCCCGGCCTTTTTGAGCCAGGGACGGTTGGTGAAATTGTAGCCAAACTGGAGGGTCTGTAAGCGCAGGAAGGCCCCGTTCTTCACCCACCAGGAACTACCTGCATAGTTCATATTATCATTGCCATAGGTGAGGCGCGGATACAGCGGGTGCGGATCGTGGTTCTCCGGGGTCCACCGGTCTGTGATCTGGGCCAGCAGGTTGCCTCTTTCGCCGCCCTGGCTGAAGGGCTGCAGGCCATCGCCATTCAGGGAAATGTCTACGTTGCTGATGCCTTTGAACCACGCGGCTACAAACCAGCCTTTCCAGGAGACCGTAGGCCCAAAGCCATACACGATCTCCGGGATGCTGCCATAGCCAATGGGGCCCTGGTCGTAGGAGTCAATCTTGCCGTCGCCGTTGAAGTCTTTGTACTTGATATCGCCGGGCATGTTGGTGCCGGACTGGTAAGGGCTGCTTAGTATTTCATCCTTGGATTGGAAAAGGCCCAGTGCCGTATAGCCGAAACGCTGGCCCATCTTGCGTCCTATGCGTTGTTGCCAGGGGTAGGGCCAGGGTGCATTGGCGTCATTGATCACCATGGCACGGTTCCAGGTGAAGTTGCCGCGGAAGCCTACCTGGAAATCGCCCCAGCGGTCGTTCAGCTCCAGGGTAGCGTCTATGCCGCGGTTGTGAACGGCGCCCAGGTTGGCATAAGGCAAACTACGTATACCCGTGTACGTTGGTACGTCGCCCCGCTGGCGGAAAATGCCGCTGCGCTGTTCATTGAACGCATCTACGGTAAGGGAGAGCTTGTCTTTGAGGGTTTTGATCTCCAGGCCCAGGTTGGATTTCTTTGCTTTTTCCCAGGTTACGGACACGGCGTAGTCACCAATATCCATACCGGTGCCGATATTATGATCAGTGCCATTGGCCCCGTAATCATAACCACCATTGCCATTGCCCACTGTAGCAATGTAGGCAAAGCGGCGGCCCCCGATGTTGGAATTGCCCACCAGGCCATAAGAGAAGCGCAGTTTCAGGAAAGAGATCTTATCCTCCATGCCTTTGAAGAAGGCTTCGTTAGACACCACCCAGCCTGCACCGAATGAAGGGAAGAAACCGAAGCGGTGATCTGGCGCAAAGGTCTCTGAGCCATTGTAACCAAAGTTTGCTTCCGCGAGGTAAGTGTCATTCCAGTCGTAAGTAAGCCTGCCTGCCAGGCCCATGTAACGGTAAGGGATAGAGCCGATGAAGTCATCGGAAAAAGCATCTTCCTTATCAGACTTATTGAAGAGCACCAGGCCACTCACATCGTGTTTGTGAAAGCTGCGCTTGTAGTTGATGGCTGCTTCTGTGTAGTACTGGCGGGTGCCGCCATTGCTACGGCTGTAGCCCAGGAAGTCCGTGCCCACGGAGGTTTTATCCAGCAGGAGGTTGCCCAGGCTATCGCGGCCGGTGGCCAGGTAGCCATCTACTGTTTTGGTGCGGCTGATGGTGTGGGAGTTGTAGTTGTCAAACGAGAACATGCCTGTAATGGACAGGCCGGGCACCCAGAAGCCCAGGTCCTGTGTTACCCGGATATTGCTCCACAACTGGCTCCTGAACTCCGTTACATAGCCGCTTTGGGTCAGCAGGTTGTAGGGATTGAAGATGTCACCCGTGCGAAGCTGGGAGTGCAAGCCATTGGAATAAATAGCCGGTATTACCACGGGCGGCAGCAGGTAAGCCGCGCCCCAGATGGCATCCACGCTGTTGCCGGGAAAGTTGCCGTTGCTGATCCAGCCGGAGGCGCCAAAATCCACCCTGGTGGTTTTGGTCACTTTCAGGTTCAGGTTGGACGTAAAATTATAGCGGGTGAATTTGATAGCGGAATTGTATTGCGCCAGCTGGTCTGTTTTGTACATCCCTGTTTCATCATAGTAGCCCACACTCAGGTAGTACTGCGCGTTTTCGCTGCCCCCGTTTGCGTTCACGCGGGCGCGGCGGTTCTGGCCGTATTTGTTGAACAATACCTTGAACCAGTCTACATTCGGGTACAGGTCGGGATCTTCGCCACTGGCGGTTTTGGCAATGCGGTCGTCGCTGTATTTGGGCAGTGGATCATTGGGATTGCTGTTGTGATAGGCTTCATTAGCCATTTTCATATAGGTGATACCGTCGGCAAACCTGGGAACGCGTGTGAATTGGGTAAGCCCCTGGTCGTATTGTGCATTGATGAGGGGGCGTCCTATTTTACCGGTTTTGGTCTGGATGAGGATCACACCATTAGCCCCGCGCACCCCATACACGGCGGTGGCCGATGCGTCTTTCAGGATGCTGAAGCTGGAAATGTCCTCGGGATCTACGTTGGCAAAGTCACGCTCCACCCCGTCCACCAGTACCAATGGGCTGGCGCTGGTAAAGGTAGAGATGCCGCGGATGTAGATCTCCGCATTGTCGTACCCCGGCTGGCCACTGCGCTGCACGCCGATGATGCCGGCCACACGGCCGGCAATGGCATTGGTCAGGTTAGCCTGCGGTAACTTCAGGTCTTCTGCCCGCACGGTACTTTGGGCGCCGATGAGGGTTACGCGTTTTTGCTGGCCATAGCCCACTACCACTACGTCTGCCAGGTCGGCTGTTTTCTCTCTCATTACCACCTGCATGTTGTCGCTTACGGCCACGGTTTGCGGCAGGTAACCGATGATGGAAAACTGGAGGGAATCGTTGCGCGAGGGCAGGTTGATGGTGAAGGCGCCATCCGCTTTGGTCATTGCATTGGCTGCGGCATATTTGCTGCGGATGGTAACGCCGGGCAGGCCCTGGCCTTTACTGTCGCGCACACTGCCACTGACGGTAATGCGCTGCTGGGGCGAGGGTTCTTTCCGGTGGATGATCACGGAATTATCCAGGATGTTATACGACAGTGGCTCATTTCGGAAACACTGTTCCAGCACGGTTTTCAACGGTTGATTGCTAACGCTGAGGGTCACCGGGCTGGCATTGGCGAGCAATTCATTTTCATAGATAAAGGACACGCCGCTTTGTGCCTGTATTTTGCGGAATACGTTTTCCAGGGCCATGTCCTTCACGTTGAGTGAAATATTTTGCGCCGGTAGGGCAACGGGAATAAGGGCCAGGAAAAGGGCGATACAGAAGGCCCGGACACACGGGCCTCCCGTCCGGTCGTGGCGACCGGTACGTGGAATGCAGTTCATGCTTGTTACAGTTTAATCGTGGTTCTTTTGGTTGATCTGTTTTTACAAAACAGTGATTACAATGTGCTGCTGTGTCAATTCATAACGGAGGGCGCCGGTGAGTTCCAGGCGTTTGAGCGCATCTTCAATGTGCGTGTAATGATCGATTCTTCCTGTAAAACGTCGGTTAAAGTTGCCGGTACCATGCACCAGCTCAATGCCGTACCAGTGTTGCATATCAGCGAGTACATCGCCCAACCTTTCATTGTCGAAGGCAAATTGCCCATGCATCCATGCAGTGACTACTTCCGTATCAGCGGGACGGGTGGTGAAATGGGCCCCGTCGAAGTAGGCCTGCTGTCCAGGATGCAACACCAGGGTGCGTTCCGGCATTACAACGTGTACGGCTCCGGTGAGCAAAGTGGAGCGGGTGCCACGGGGATCAAAGGCCTTGATGTTAAAGCTGGTACCGAGCGCCTGTATGGCCTGTTCCTGCACGTGCACGGTGAAGGGACGGGTGGCGCTGGCATTTACTTCAAAGAAGGCTTCTCCCTGCAGGTACACGTCGCGTTGGTCTTGCCCGAAGTACACCGGGAAACGCAGGGTGGAACCGGCGTTGAGATGTACCCGCGAGCCATCGGTCAGGGTGAGGGCAAAGGATTCTCCGTGTGGCGTACTGATGCTGTTGGTATCCGGCTTTACAGCGGTTGCATCCTGCGTGTAGGTGAGTTGTCCTTTTGCCTGTAACTGGGCAGAGGTGCCGGACGATTGGGCTACTACGCCCTTGCCGGCATCGCTGAGCGAAATTTTCCTGCCGTTGGCCAGCGTGAGCCAGACCTTTTCAGCGGGTGGTGAAGTACGGGCTACCGCGGGTGCCCCACTTCTGTTTGTATTCACATGACTATGCCAAAAGTAATAAGCGGAAACGCCAATTCCAAGTGCGATGCAGGCCGCCACGGCGCGTGCCCACCGCATGCGGCGCAGGCCCCCTGGTTTGCGGGCCATGGACACCTGCAGGCGCTGGGCTATTTCCAGGCCGGTGATGGTGTGGGCCAGCGGATCGCCCCGCCAGTGCTGGTCTTCCAGTTGCATCTCGTCCTGGTAGGCATGCAGTTCGGCAATGCCTTCCGCATCCAGCGTTCCATCCAGGAACTGCCGGTAGCGGGCCAGGAATTCTTCTTCGGTCATTGGATCTCCTTTGTAGTAAAGTATCAAAAAAATTGCCCCACACACATACAGGCAGGAAATTTTTTTCATTATTTTTCCGGCGTTATCAATTCCGCGTTTTCAAACCAGCATCATGTTCTACGATGAATTAACGGATGCGCAATTGTGGAATGCCGTACGCGCCGGTGACCAGCAGGCGTTTAACCGGCTGTTTGACCGGTACTGGACAGGGGTCTACAAGACTGCATATAAATACCTGAAGGATAAGCCAACGAGCCAGGAGATTGTTCACGATATTTTTCTAAGCCTGTGGAGCCGGAGGCAAACGCTTGAGATCACATCCTTCCCGGCCTTCCTGCTCACGGCTACGCGCTTCCAGGTATACAGCCGCAAAAGGGCGCCCCGTATCGTGCTGGCAGGCGATGAATCGGCGGTGCAGGACGTAGCGGGTGCCGGCGAGGCAGACCTGCGCATCCGCGAAAGTGAACTGCATGCACAGCTGCAACAACTCCTGCAGCAACTGCCCCAGCGCTGCCGGGAGATCTTTAACATGAGCCGCTTCCAATACCTGTCTAACGATGAAATAGCCCGGCAGCTGGGCATTTCCAAGCGTACCGTGGAAAACCAGCTCACCACGGCGCTGGCACATTTGCGCACGAATTTGAAAGATATTTCCGGGGTGCTTATTATTGCAATGTTTATTACCCATTTTTCCAAGTAACTGACCATCATGCGTATTCATGTTTTGCAGCATGTTTCCTTTGAAGGCCCCGGCTGCATTGCCCGCTGGGCCGCCGCCCGGGGACATGTGCTCACCACTTCCCTCCGCTCCTTCCCGGCTGTACATGATTTTGACGCCCTGGTGATCATGGGTGGTCCTATGGGCGCTTATGAAGATGACCAATACCACTGGATGCCTGCTGAAAAGGCATTGATCCGGGAAACCATTGCCAGCGGCAAAAAAGTGCTGGGCATTTGCCTGGGTGCACAACTGATCGCCAGTGTATTGGGCGCGGCGGTAAAGGCGGCACCGCAGAGAGAGATAGGCTGGTATCCTGTGCAACCCACGGCGGCCGCGAACCGGCATCTTTGGCTGGAGGCCGTGTTTGCAGACGCCCCTGTAGTATTTCACTGGCATGGGGATCAATTTGCTATTCCCGCGGGTGCAGAGGACCTGCTGACCAGTGCCGCCAACGTGCACCAGGCGTTTTTGGTAAACGACCAGGTGCTGGGATTACAGTTTCACTTGGAAGTGATGGAGGCTGATATGGAGGCAATGCTGGAGCATGGCGCTGAAGACCTGGCTCCCGGTGCCTATGTGCAAAACGCAGCGCAGATCAGGGCCGGCAGTCCCCACCTGGCGCGGGCTAACGCGCGGATGGTGCAGCTGCTGGATGGCTTTTTTGGCGGAATGGTGGCCCGGCTCCGTGCCGGCGACTGGGATGCCCACCAGCAGGTGATAGAGCGGTATCACCGCCTCCTCTTCCATTTTGTGTCCCGGATGATCCCCGATCCGCGGGTGGTGGAAGATATAGTTGTCGGGACGTTTAGTAAGCTCTGGGAGTACCGTTCCCGGGTTACGGACCTTGCCACGTTGCGCACACTTTTGTTTACTACTTCCAGGAATGATAGCCTGGTGCAAATGCACAACGACAAGGACCTGCTGCGCCGGTTTGGAAAATCGCCGGAGGCTGTGCCGGATGGCGATGAATGGGTGGAGCAGGTAATTGCCAGGGCGGATGTGTACGCGGAGATCTTAAAGGCGGTGGATGCATTGCCGGGGGAAATGCCGCAGCTTTTCGTGGAAGGTTTCCTGGATAAAATACCGGAGGCAGAGATGGCGGAGGCGAGGAAAGTTAGTACGGGCGCGATGACGCAGCAAAAAGCAGATAGCCTGGCGTTGCTCATGGAAAGGGTGAAGGAACAGGGAGCGGTGGCAATAAAGATATTACAGGACTGGTTAGCGGAACATCAGGATTGACAATGTTTCAATACGTTTTTAAACGCTTATGCGTCATACAAAAAGAAAGGGGCCGCAGCCCCTTTCTTTTTTATTTACTGCCACCATAACAGTGGCGCTTTATTTATATTCCTGTTTGCCCGGAAGGGCTTGTCGTGCGGTGGTGCATTGCTCTGTGCGTCATCCGTGGTCACTGTTACGGTCCCGATGGCCAGGTTCAGTTCATCCAGGGTGGTGTAAGTAGTGCTGCCTGCGGTTTCCATAGGCCCGTTGCTGTAGCAGTTACTTACCAACAGGGTCTCGCGGTTCTGGAAATCATCCGTGGCAATGGCGCCTGCTTTGGGTGCGGCAGCACCTTCCAGCTTACTGAAATGCACAAAACAATTGCGCACCGCTGTTGCCTGCCCAGTAGTATCGCCCAGGTACGTGAAGCCCAGGATACCGGCGATCATCCCATTGCTCTTTGCCGCAAAGTTAGCGTAGCACATATCCACTTCGGTGTACTGCATATTTCCCACAATTCCCGCCACCTTGTTGCCTTCCAGCCTGCCCGTGAAAGAAGAGCCAATGATGCGGGCGTGCTGCGCTTCCGCCACCAGGCCGCCCGCCATGCCACTGCTGTCTGCAAAGCGGATAGTACCTTTTACGCTACAATTGCGGATGGTGCCGTAATGCACGGTGGCCAGCCCTGCCGTATAGGCGTTAACGTTAGCATTGCGTATGCCCCTGGCGGACAATACCAGGCGCACATTTTTCAGCACCGCGTCCTTGTCCAGGGTGTCAAACAGGGCTACATCCGTGGTGCCCCTGCGGCGGTAAGGTGCGTAAATAGTGAGATTGGAGATCGTATGTCCTTTACCGTTATAGCTGGAACCAAACTTCACCGGCACCGGGCAATCCCTGAACGTAGTGTCGGGGAAGGCAAAGTCACAGGCCTGGGTGTAAGCCACCTTGTGGCCGCTGGTCTTTGCATGGCGGCCCATGGCCAGGAAGTCGCGGTAATTGCGGATCACGTATTGTTCTTTTACTGTGCGGGTGGCAAAACTATCCGCCGGCTGGCGTGTATTCACCACCGTTAGGGTGAGATCACCATCCTTGTAATCCGCCAGGGACAGGCAGTTCCAGGCATAGGCGCCGGTAGAGTCCGTGGTGAACTGGCCTTCCGCAGCCTGCAGGCCGTGGTGCAGCAAGCCTTTGCCGCCGGTAATGCTATAATTATAAGTAGTAAAGGGAGCGCCATGCAGGAAGTACGCCAGGGTATCGGGGTGAATGGTCATCCAGTCCATGTCTGCAGCGCCATAACGGGGCTGGCTAAACGAAAGCACGGGCTTGGGCGGTGGAACCACTGCTACAGGGACTACCGGCACCGGTTTGGGGACCGGCCGTTTTTCCTCTGTTTTGCAGGTTACCAGCGCCACCGCTATCAGCAGGCAGGCCGGCAGGACGTGTTTGAATTTCATGGGTAGGGTTTCTAGGGAGGGCAAAACTAAGAAATATTTATCAACGTGGATAACTTTTTTTGTTAATATGATAAAAGGCGCCGTGAACGTCTCAATTTCCAGGTTTACCGGGAAAACCCGGAAATTGAAACCAGCCACTTATTACGGGCGGTTGAAAATTATTCCTTCCCTGGCCTGGGCATTACCTGGTGCCCTTGCGCCCATAAGAAATGGGCCGCACCAGGAAAATGATGCGGCCCATACTGTGTGTTATGCGCATTAATTGCCTTTTGCGGGCAAGTACTTTTCAAGGGCCCTCCAGTCATAGTACTGGAACACCTTGCCATTGCTCATCGCTACAAATAGTCCTTTGGGAAATTTTTCTCCCAGGTTTACATTGGTTACGTCAGATCCGTCGCTCTCAATGGTGGAAGTAGGGATTTCCGCCAGGAGCGGGTGCTGGTGCGGATTGCCGGGCTGGCCTTCCCGCCGGAATACCAGGAAAGTATTGGCCTGCTGGTTGGATACCAGGATATAACCGGTGCTATCGCCCGTTTCATAGATGGAAATACCTTCGTTGTCGCCCTTGAATTTGCCTTCGCCAAACAAGGCCAGTTCTTCATTGCCTTTTGCGGGGTCTGCATAGTATTTGCGCACGCCCACTGTTTCATCGGAGTAATAGATATAACCCAGCTTGTCATCCACGGCAATGGATTCTATTTCTTTTTTGCCGCTGAACTTACCAAACTTTCTTACCAGCCTGGCGCTTACATTGCCGGTACCGTCATCGCCCAGCTCATATTGCCAGAGGTAGGAACCTTCCAGGGGGCCCGTTTTGCGGCCTACCACGGCATAGATCTTACCCGCGGGGTCTTTGTACATGGAAATGCCCATCAGGTCACGGAACTCCGGTTGGTCCTCTCCTTCAAACACGGGAATGCCCCCTTTGTCCAGCGGCTTCATGTCCGGCAGGGAATAAATGCGCAGCATGTGGGTGTAGCGCTCTGTCACCACGGCAATATCTGTAGGCTTACCATTGAGCACCAGGCCGTATTCGATATCTACATTGTTAGGTCTTTGCAGGCCTTTGATGGTCTTATCCTTCAGCTCTTTACCGTCCAGGTCAAACACATAGAGCCCCCCTTTTTCATTCTTGTCCGTGCCAATGATCAGGCTTTTGCTTTTATCAGTGGGGTTGATCCAGATCGCGGGATCGTCTGTGTCGTAGTCCACCATGTCTGTAACTATCGCCGGTTTCAGTGCTGCACCGGGCGGGGTGCTGCCGGCCGCATCCTGTTTCACCGTGGTGGCACTGCAGCTGCAAAGCGCTACCATGGCTGCTATTGCGCACCACCTGTGGTGATAACTGCTTATCATCATCCTTATCTTTTTAAAGAAGGAAACCGTTCTTTCAACAAAAACGGTTTCCTTTTACAGAATACAATTACGTGTGATCAACGTCCTTTGCCGTTCTTAGTTGGTACCAAAAGCACCAAAGAATGCAGATGGAGCGGGCGATTTATAGGTAACACCATTTACGGTTACACCGCTGGTAATGAAGTAGGGGGTGAAACCGGTGTAAGCACCTGTGAGCGCGGGGGAGCCGGCTTTCAGGTGGAAGTCCCAGCTGGCATTGAAAGTATAATCCAGCAGCGGGTTGGTTGCAAAGGGGAAGTTGTTGAACATCGGGTCCTTGTCACCTGCGCTGGCGCCGGTGATATCGTGTGCACCGTATACAGCGTCTTTCACCACGGGGCTCAGTTTAAAGCCATCGTAGGCCGTAGCTGTGCCGTTGGTAATGTGCTGGGGAACATCGCTGCGCTGGGTGCCACCTGCATAATAGTTATAATCGATCTTGCTGGCCAGGTCCGGTCCATCGGTGGCATTCAGCTGCCAGGACGGGGCTTTGGTGCGGAACATGGCGTTGATCACCAGGTTGTTGTACACATTCACCAGTACACCCTTTTCGCACCAGATAGAACCGCCTTTGGGGGCGTTCGGGTCTCTTCTCCAACCGGAGTTGATGATGGTGTTATTGTAGGCATTGATCTGGGCTTGCGCACGGGTAGCGCTGGCGCCGGAGTTAGACAGTTTAAAACCGTTGGTATTGGGGCTGTACATCAGGTTGTAGGCAGCGTCCACTTTACAACCGGCTTTCACGTTGATGGCTTCACCACCTGCTTCACCTACGGCGTAGAAAGTATTGTTCATGAAGATGCAGCTACCACCCTGCACGTAGATGGCGTCTTCGCCGGTGCTGCGGAAAGTCGTGTGCTGGATCACGTATTTGCCCGCGGGGTTGTTGGTGTTGAATGCCACCATCCCTTCTCCACCACCCGCTTTGAACAGGCCTGCGGTTACAGAGGGAGAAGTAGCGGTGGTAACGGCGCCGGTGTACTCGATGACCGCATGATCTATCAGGATCTCGGAGCAGCTGGTAGAGCCGATGATGCCGCCCCAGAGGCGTTTAAAGGTGTTGGCCGCGGTTCTTTCAGCAGCAGGAACAGATACCAGTACGGGCGCATCGGCGGTACCCTGGATATACAGGTTGCCGTTCACGATCCATTCGATCTTGGTAGCGTTTGCATCCTGGCCACCGGTGCTGATATTGATCTCCACGCCTTCTTCAATGGTGAGTGTTTTACCGGCGGGCACATTGATATGGCCGGTTACATTCACTACGGAATATTTAGCCCAGGTACCTTCTACGGCGCCGCTTACAGAAATGGCGTCGTTCTGGGTTACGGTTACGGAGCAGGTAGCCGTTTCACCACCATCTTCTGTAGTGATGGTGATAGTAGCGCTACCGGGTTTTACAGCGGTTACTTTACCAGCTGCGTCCACCGTGGCCACATCCTGGGCGGAAGAGGTCCACTTAACATTCTTGTTGGCTGCATTAGCCGGGAAAAGTGTGAAGGACAGGGTTTCCGTGCCACCAGGTTTCAGGGTAAGCGTGGTTTTAGACAGGGTTACACCTTTAACGGTCGTATCCGGTTTGTCTTTTTTACATGCTACAAAACCCAGCATGATCAGGGTACCAAGCGCAAGGAATAACTTGAATGTTGCTTGTTTCATTTGGTGAACTTTTTTGTTGATGGAATGATGTTTAGAATTTAAAGCGGAAGCCCAGCATAATGGTCTGGCCGTAATAGTCTTTACGGGTCACTGTACCATTCCGGAAGGTTTCGTAGCCGGGTGTTGCATCGTTCGCGGCATTCACCTTCTTCACGTAGTCTTTGATGGGCGTGTTCAGCAGGTTGGTGGCTTTTGCAAACACCACGTAGTGGCGGGCGAACTTCTTCTCCACGGATGCATCCACCTGTACAAAACCACTTTGCCAGATGTCATTGTCCAGGTAGCGGGACACGGCATAGAGCCTGTCGCCGGTGTAGCCCAGCGACAGCTGCCCGTCAATGCCGTTCTTGACGCTTTTATACAACAGGCTGAAGTTGCCTACGTGCGCGGCCTGCCCGGCCAGGCGGCGGGCCTGGTTCACATTCTTCAGTTCCACGTGTTGTGTGCCATCCGCATCCGTAGTGTTGTAGTAAAAAAGCTTGTCCGTAGTGATACTGGAATTGGTATAGGTATAATTCAGCTTTACGCCGAAGTTGTAAATGAATTTGGTGTAGTCCAGTTCAAGGCCGTAATTGGTGGCATTGCCAAAGTTTGTGGGCATATAGAAAGAGCCCTGGCCCTGCAGCACCATCCCAAACTCAATGGGGTTCTCTATCTTCTTATAGAACACCCCCGCCATGAACTGTTCTGAAGGTTTGGGAAACAACTCATAACGCAGGTCCGCGTTGTGCGCCACCGTGTGCTTCAGGTCCGGGTTACCGGCTTCGGTGAGGTCTTCGTTCACGATGCGGTAAGGCACGATCTCGAAGAAACTGGGGCGGTTAATGGCTTCATAATAAGAAGAACGCAGGTTGGTCATTGCATTCAGCTTGTACTTCAGGTTCAGGCTGGGCAACACGTCGGTGTAAACCTGGTTGCCATCGTTCTTCAGGCCATCTGTGGCATGATCCAGGTGGTAGCCCTGGTCTGTATGTTCCACGCGCACGCCGCCCACTGCCTCCAGTTTACCCACGTTCACCTTGCCTTCCAGGTAGCCTGCTGCAATTTTTTCAGCGGCATCATAGTTCAGCGGATCGCCGGTGGAGCCGCTGGGGTTGAACACCATGAATTTGATCTCACTGTATTTGTTCCAGTCCTTGCCTTCAATCAGGTTGGTCTGTGAGCCTGCAGGTTTGGTCTCGTCATAAGGCCGGAACTGGTATTCATTGAAGAAATTGGTGCGTTGTTTATCGCGGTACAAGCCACCGGCAGAAAGGATTACAGGCGTTCTTGCGCTCCCCAGGTTGTAATGGAAGTTCAGGTAGCCGGCCTTGTCTTCATCGGCGTTGTGCTCCCATCTTCTTTCCGCGCCGCCCAGCACTACCACGGACTTGGGGTTCTCTACCCCGTTCCTTACGGTGGATGCCAGGTGCACCTGGCTGTTGTCCGGCACTTCGTTGGTGGCTTTGGAATACACAGCAGACCAGTCTATGCTGAAACGGCTGTTGAAAAAGCGGTGGTCTCCTTTCAGTGTATTGGTAAAAATATTCTGGTGGGTGTAGCGGAAACGGCGGTCGTAGCCTACGTTGTAGCTGTTGTTTGCGGGATCATAACCTACGGAGAGATTGATGCTGCGCTCGTCCCTTACCTGGTAGTTCCTGAAATCCAGCCAGGCGCTGTAGAATTGCAGTTTATGCCGGTCATTGAAGCGGTAGTCCAGTTTTGCATGCACGCCGGCGCGTTCCTGTTGTTCAGAGAAGGTCCGGTCATCGCGGGAGGTGATCACCGGCAGGTTAGATGCATCGCTGGTAGCGGTGGTGAAAGAGAAATAGGTACTGTTGGCACCGCGGTAGCTGTTCTGGTAAGTGCCGGCCACTAACACGCCCAGTTTGTCGTGCAGGAAACGGTCGCCCACGGAAAGGCCGCCAAAGATATTGGGTTTAAACCCGGAGGATTGTTTCATGTCCAGCAGGCCTGCATTGAAGTCCCTGGGCTTTGCAGGATAGGCGGCACCCAGTTCCTCGAAAGGCGATTTACTGGCGATCCGGGATTTATCATAGGAATAAAAAGGCCGGTTGAAGAAAAGGGAGTTGGCGCCGGTGGCCAGGTTACCGGAGATCTGCAACTTGTCCGGGGCGTCTTTCATCACCATGTTAATGGCACCGCCAATACCGTCACCTTCCATATCGGGGGTGAGGGATTTATATACTTCCAGCCGGTCCAGCAGTTCCGCCGGGAAGATATCCAGGGGCACAAAGCGGTTCTTGTTATCCGGGCTGGGGATCTTTACACCATTCACCAGGGTATAGTTATAGCGCTTGTCCATGCCGCGCAGCAGGGCATACTGGCCATCGCCGGTGTTGTTCCTTTCCACGGTAACGCCGGATACGCGCTGGATCACATTGGCCACGGTGAGGTCCGGCGAGAGCTGGATGGCGCGGGCAGATACGATGTTCATTACATGGTCTGCATTCTTTTCCATATTGCGTGCGCTGGCGTCCCCGTTCTTTTCGTGGGTGCCGGTAACGACTACGCCCGCCAGTTCTTTACGGTCTGTTTTGAGTTCAATGACCGGTAGCGTGGTACTGTCAGTGGAGATGCGGCGTGTTTCCGTGGCGTAACCGATCATGGAGATGGTGATCTCGTAGTGACCCTTCGGCATATTTTTGATCATGAAGCTGCCATCCAGCCCGGAAACGGCGTGGTAGGAAGTGGAGGATACCCTTACTACCGCCCCGGTGATCGCTTCTCCTGTTTCCCCGGATATGATCAAACCCTTTATTGTTTGACCGGATGCGGAAGCTCCCAGGCAGAGGAGCAGGAATGACATGAACAAAATTCGGCGCATAGATCTGATGCATTTTTTTCGCAGGACAAAGCTGGAGAAAACCTTTTGCAGCACGAAAAATGCGGCGTTAACGAACAGGCAACACCGTTAACAGCGGGCGTTACAAGGTGTAACAATTTTATTGTAACTAATTGATTTTTACACCGTACAAGTGTAACAAAAGCGACCGTTAAGAAATTGTTACCGTAACATGAGGGAATTGTTACGGGTTGTAACGTGAGTGGCTGATTCCTCGGTGGTGCGCTCTTCTTTGTCGCAAACCACCCGGCAGGTTGTCGCATGTACGGCGGTTGCATGCAAGCGGTTCTCCCTAAGTTTGGTTTTTAAAACAACATCACATGGGTAAACTGATCCTTGAAATGCAATTCTCCCTGGACGGCTTTGCTGAAATGCATTTCCTGGTAAACCCTGCTGCCCTTGGAAAAGGGTTGCGTATTTTCCATGACCTTACTCAACTGGCGCTGGTGAAGGCTACGGGATTTGCCTGCGGCGTTACGGCCCTGCATTACCGGCTACAATGATTGCAGGAAACTGGACAGGTTCTCTCCCTGCTCCAGTTTCAGTTTTTTACGGAGGCGGTGCCGGATCACGCGCAGGCTGTCCGGGGAAATGCCCAGTAAGGTGGTGATATCTGAGGAGCTGAGGTTCATTTTCAGTAAAGCAATGAGGCGCAGGTCATTCGGCGTAAGATCGCTGCACACGGCGCGCACTTTGTCGAAAAAGCTTTCATGTACCTGCTCAAACACGGTACGGAATTCGCCCCAGTACGTATCCTGGCTGGCGCTGATGTTGATCTTATGTACCAGTTGTTTCAGTTGTTTTTTGTGATCCCGCTTGTCGTCTTTCAGCAGCTCATTCAGGTCTGTTTTAATGGATTCCAGCACTTCATTTTTTTGAATGAGGTGCAGGATCTGGGACGACAGTTCCTTGCTCTTCACTTCCAGTTGCTGCTTCAGGTTCTCTTCTTCCAGTTGCTTGTTCTTCAGTTCTGCTTCCAGCAGGCCATGCTCTGTTTCAAAAATATGATGTTGTGTTTTGCGGATCTGCTGTTCGGTCCTGATCTTCAGTTTCTGGCGCATGTAGATCAGCACGGCTACAGACAACAGCAGTAGCAGGATGATCACGGAGGCGGCAATGATGATCCCATTCACTTGTTTTTCCGCATTAAGCCGCGTGATCTCCGCGTTCTTTTTCTCCGTATCAAAGAGCACCTGCATGAGGGCGATCTGCTTGGAATTTTCGCGATCGTAAATTTCCTTAAAGGACAGGCGTGCTTTCTCCGTGTAATAGTAGGCGCTGTCGTACTGTTTCATTAACCCATAACTGCGGCCTATGTCGCGGTAGGCGGCGGTGAGCTGGTATTTTTCGTTGAGCTGCTGTGCCAGTGCCAGGGCGCGTTTGGAGTATTGCAGTCCGCTGGCGTACTGGCCGGTCTTGCGGTAAATGTCGCCCAGGTTATTGACCACTTCTATCTGGGCTATGTTGTTGTGGTAGCGTTCATTCAGCTGCAGCGCCACCTGGTAGTAATGCAGGGAGGAGTCGTACCGCCCCTGGTCTTCCATAATGCTGGCAATGTTCTCATAGATCTTTGCCAGCGCAGAGCTGTCGCCGTTGTGCACCAGGTGGCTCATGGCCAGTTGCTGGTACAGGTAGGCGGAGTCATAGGCCAGGCGTTTTTCATACAGGTGGCCTATCTCTCCGTAGCTTTCCGCAATGCCTTTATGATCGTCCAGTTTCCGGAACAGGGCCAGGGCTTCGTTAAATTCGTCCATGGCCTGGTGGGGTTGTTTGTTATAATAATAAATATTGCCCAGGTAGTTGAGGGTTTGGGCTAACTGCCGGTCCTGGTGTTCTTCGCGGAATATCTTTTGCGCTTCCAGCAGGTGGTCTATGGCTGCGGCATAGTTGCCCTGGTGGTACAGCACCTGTCCCATTTGCTGCAGGCAGGCGGCCTCCTCTACCCTGTTCTGTTCCAGGCGGGCCTTGGCTATCAGTGATTTTAAAACGGTGTACGCAGAGTCGGGAAATTCAGTGGAAAGCTCCGTTACGTCAAACCGGCCATCCGTGTGGGTTTGCGCCTTCAGGGCGGTGGGCAGCCCCCAGGTAAACTGGCAGGATAAATACAGCAACAATAGTAATCTGGTCGTAATGTCCCTCATTCAATACACAATTAGCCACGGGCAAATACCGCAAAATAATGGTATTGCCCCAGCAGGAATGCCAGTTTACAAAAAGATAATATACTCCGGTGCCGATGGAGGTATTGCCGGAATAAAGAAAAACGCCGCAAAATATTTTTGGTGGAGGAATAAAAATTTTAGTACGTTTGCTAAAAATATTAGCAATACGAAATCGTGGGAGGCGCTAAACTAGATATCATCAACCAGCTGAGAAAAGAGATCCTTTTGATGGAGGGGCATAAGCCGGTGGTACGCCCGGAAGGCGACCACAGTTTAGGCCCCCTGGCCGGTGCTTTCCCGGATGGAGGACTGCCGGTGGGGGTGCATGAATTTATCAGCATGGAAACGGAGGCCGCTGCGGCCACCGTGGGTTTTGTAGCCGGCCTGCTCAGCCACCTGCTGCAGCAAGGGGGTGTATGCCTCTGGATCAGTGCTGCCCGTACTTTATTCCCGCCCGCTTTGCTGGGCTTTAACATACAACCGGACAAGGTGATTTTCATAGACCTGCTGTACGATAAAGACGTGCTCTGGGCGATGGAAGAGGCCCTGAAATGCGGGGGGCTGGGGGCCGTGGTAGGAGAAATGCGGGAGATCAGCTTCACCGCGTCCCGCCGCCTGCAACTGGCCATAGAACAAAGTGGTATTATGGGATTTGTGCTGCGCCACCGGCCCCGTAATCTCAATCCCATTGCCAGTCTTTCCCGCTGGGAGGTGCGCCCCTTACCCAGCATCGTGGAGCCAGGCCTTCCTGGTATTGGGCATGCCTGTTTTTCCGTGCAGCTTTTAAAACTGCGGCATGGCCAGCCTGCCCACTGGGAGCTGGAATGGTGCGAAGGCATGTTCAAGGCACGGATACCCTGGCAGGAACGCATGCCTGCGCCAGTGCACCATAACCATAACATAACGCCACATGTAGCGTAGTGGTGTGGTGCGCCTGGGCGTTGGAATCTGAAACACCTTGCTGTTGGAAATTGTGAATTTGGAAATTGATCTACATTGTCACGCTTTATCGCAATCTGGTTCTATCATTTAAAAACAGACTGGTACACTTTAGCTGAGCCGGCACTGAAGCAGGTGCCTTTTGTGCTGAGTGAAATGAACCGGGGGCGCAAGCTGATCACGGCAGTGAACCCGGTGGCCCTGGACAAGGAACTTTTTCCCGGCATGACCGTGGCGGATGCCAAAGCACTGGTACCGGGATTGCACGTGAAGGACGATCCACCGGATCTTGCACATACCTTACTGAATACATTAGGCGAATGGTGTATCCGTTATTCTCCCGCTATTGCCCTGGATCCGCCAGATGGGTTATTGCTGGAGGCTACGGGTTGCACCCATCTTTGGGGAAGTGATGGCGTATATCTTTCCACCATCAAACATTCCCTGCGCAAACGCGGCTATCATGTGCGGGCGGCCATTGCAGATACGGTCGGTGCAGCATGGGCTGTAGCCCGCTTTACCAAAGGGGATGGTTATGTACGGGAAGGGGAACAGGCCGCCGTGCTAAAACCCTTGCCGCCAAAGGCTTTGCGGCTGGAGGAAGTGTTGCTGGACAAGCTGGATAAACTGGGCTTCCGGGAGATAGACAGCTTTATGCGCATTCCCCGGAATGTACTGCGCCGCCGTTTTGGGCCGGAGCTGTCCCGCCGGCTGGACCAGGCCCTGGGGTACGCCAGTGAATTACTGGAGCCCATACAACCACCGGAGCCATATGAAGAGCGGCTGCCCTGCATGGAACCTATTGTGGCAGCAGCAGGCATCCGCATTGCCATAGAACGGTTGCTCGCGGCACTTTGCCGGCGGCTGGAGGCAGAAGGCAACGGGGTGCGCACGGCTACGCTGCACACGTTCCGCGTGGATGGGAAACGGCAGCAGATCAGCATTGGCACTAACAGGGCCACCTATCATGTAGCGCACCTGCAAAAATTGTTTGAAGAAAAAGTGTGCATGATAGAACCGGACCTGGGCATAGAAATGTTCCTGCTGGTAGCGGATAAAACCGGCCCGGTAAAAGTGCCCCAGGTGAAGCTCTGGGCCCAGGACGCCGGCCTGCAGCACGCGGCCCTGGCGGAGTTGCTGGACCGCATTGGCAACAAGTTCGGGGAAGAGGTGGTGCACCGTTACCTGCCCGTGGAAAGGCACTGGCCGGAGCGTTCCATACAACCAGCATCTTTGGAAGCGGTACCACAAACCGCCTGGAACCACCGGGTAAGAAGGCCGATTATGCTCCTGAAACAGCCGGAAGAGATCACGGTGATGTCTCCCCTGCCGGACTACCCGCCTATCAACTTCCGTTATAAGAACCAACTGCACACCGTGCGCAAAGCCAGTGTACCGGGGCGCAAAGAAAGGGAGTGGTGGATGGACGCAGGCCAGCCCAGGGATTATTACATGGTGGAAGATGAAAACGGCCGCCGCTACTGGTTATTCCGCCTGGGGCATTATGATGATGTAGTGCCCTGCAAATGGTATATCCACGGATTTTTCGCTTAGTGATCCAACCATTTCACATCCCTGCTACTTACTGCATAACACCTGCTGTATCATACACTCCCCTGCCAGGCATGTTCACTGTACAGGGTGCAATTTGAATTTTCATGTCTTACACAGAACTACAGGTCACTACTAATTTCAGCTTCCTGCGCGGTGCGGCTCACCCGGAAGAGCTGGTAAAACGGGCGCTGGAACTGCAACACACGGAAATAGCCATTACAGACCGGAACACCCTGGCCGGCATTGTAAGAGCCTATGCCGCGTCTAAAGAAGCGCCTATCCGTGTAATTCCCGGGTGCCGGCTGGACCTGCTGGATGGGCCTTCCCTCCTGGCCTACCCGGTTAACCAGCAAGCCTATGCGCGCCTGTCGTCCATGCTGAGCACCGGCAACCTGCGCGCAGAAAAAGGACAATGCCACCTGTACCAGGAAGATGTTTTTGCCAATGCGCGTGACATGAAATTCATTGCCATAGCACCTTCCTACCTGGATGCACAGTTCAATTTTGATCCTGCTTTTGTAAAAGACCTGGAACGTTATAAGGATGTTTTTGGAAAAGATCTTTACCTGGCCATTACCCGGACTTACCAGGAAGAGGAAGACAAAATACTGTTCCGCTTACAGCAACTGGGCCGGCGGCTGGAAGTGCCACTGGTGGCTACAAACGATGTGCATTACCACATCCCGGAGCGCAGGGAACTACAGGATGTGCTGACCTGTATCCGGGAAAAATGTACGATCTACGAAGCAGGGTTCCGCCTGTTTGAGAACGGGGAACGCTACCTGAAAAAGATAGCGGAAATGCAGCGCCTTTTCCGGCAATACCCCGATGCCATCAAATGCACCAAAGAAATTGCAGAAGCCTGTCATTTTTCATTGAACGAGCTGAAATACGTGTACCCGGAAGAGATCACCAGCCTGGGACGGTCGCCCCAGGAAGCGCTGGCGGAAGAGACCTACAAAGGTGCACAGAAACGCTACCCGGGTGGCGTGCCACAAAAGATAAAGGACAGCATTGCACATGAGTTGCGTTTCATTGAAGAAATGGGATACGCGCCTTATTTCCTCACCGTGTACGACATTGTAAATGAAGCCAACCGCCTTAATATTCTCTGCCAGGGGCGTGGCTCCGCGGCCAATTCCGCGGTGTGTTATTGCCTGGGGATCACCGCGGTGAACCCGATGGAATTTGAACTGCTTTTTGAGCGCTTTATTTCCGCTGCGCGCAATGAGCCACCGGATATTGACGTAGACTTTGAGCATGAGCGCAGGGAGGAGATCATGCAATACATCTACAATAAATATGGGCGCGACCGGGCAGCTATTGTAGCCACCGTAACACAGATGCATACCAAGGGCGCCATCCGGGATGTGGGCAAGGTAATGGGGCTTTCTGTAGATACCATTGGAAAACTGGCGGCTTCTGTATGGCATTTTACAGAAGAATGGTTTGATGAAAAACGCCTGGTGGAACAAGGACTGAACCCGCATGATCAGCACCTGCGCAAGGTGTTGCAGCTTACAGGCCAGTACATTGGTTTTCCCAGGCAGCTGGGGCAGCACACCGGCGGCTTCGTGATCACGCAGGGAAAGCTCACGGAACTGTGCCCCGTGCTGAATGCCCGCATGGAAGACCGCACCTGTATTGAATGGAACAAGGATGATATTGATACGCTGGGCTTCCTGAAGATAGATGTACTGGCATTGGGCATGCTCACGTGTATCCGCAAATGCTTTGACCTGCTGCGGGATCATTACAACCTGCCACTGACACTGGCTACGGTGCCTACCAACGTAACAGCGGTGTACGATATGATCTGTAAAGGAGATACCATCGGGGTGTTCCAGATAGAAAGCCGCGCGCAACAAGCCATGCTGCCGCGTTTGAAGCCCCGGGAATTTTATGATCTCGTAATTGAAGTGGCCATTGTAAGGCCCGGGCCTATCCAGGGGGACATGGTGCATCCTTATTTGAGACGGCGGAATGAATTGGAAGAAGTTGTTTATCCCAAAGGATTGGAAGAAATTCTTAAGCGCACATTAGGTGTGCCCCTGTTCCAGGAGCAGGCCATGAAAATAGCCATTGTAGCGGCAGATTTCACCCCGGCGGAAGCGGATGAACTGCGTCGCGCCATGGCCACGTTCAAAGCCAAGGGCGTAGTGAATAAGTTTAAAACAAAGCTCATTGAAGGTATGTTGAAGAACGGCTATGAGCAGGACTTTGCGGAGCGTATCTACAGGCAGCTGGAAGGTTTTGGCAGCTATGGTTTCCCGGAAAGCCATGCCGCCAGCTTTGCACTGCTGGTATATATTTCTTCCTGGATCAAATGTATGCACCCGGATGTATTTGCCTGCGGGTTGCTGAACAGCCAGCCGATGGGCTTTTATGCGCCAGCCCAGATAGTACGCGATGCGAGGGAGCACGATGTGGTGGTACTGCCGGTGGATGTGAATTTTTCCTGCTGGGACAATACCCTGGAACCGCAGGAAGGCAAACCATGGCACGCCCTGCGCCTGGGTTTCCGCCAGGTGAAAAGCCTGGGCGAAGAAGCGCTGCAGCCCTTGCTGCATGCGCGCCCCCAACGGTTTGATACCATCCTTGCCTTACATGAGCAAGGTCTTTCCGTGCGTATCCTGGAAGTACTGGCAGATGCAGATGCTTTCCGCTCCATGGGGCTGGACCGGCGCCAGGCCCTGTGGGAGATCACGTCCCTGCACGACCGGCCCATTGCCCTCTTTGAAGGCCAGCCCTCCGCAAGCACCTTTGAAGCGCCGGTGCAGCTGCCATTGATGACGCCCTCGGAACATGTGGTGCAGGATTATGCCGCCATGGCCCTCTCGCTCAAGGCCCACCCGGTAAGCTTTGTACGGGAGCAGCTTACAGCACTGCAGGTACTCTCCACGGAAGACCTGCTGGCGCTGAATGACGGGGACCCCTTGCGGGTAGCGGGCTTGGTGCTGGTAAAACAAAGGCCCGGCACTGCTTCCGGCATCTGCTTCATCACCATTGAAGATGAGAAAGGCGTGAGCAACCTGGTGGTGTTCCAGAAATTATTTGACCACTACCGGAAGGAAATATTGGGCGCCAAATTGCTCATGGTGGAAGGCACCATGCAAAGGGAAGGTGAAGTAAGGCACGTGGTGGTGAAACGCTGCTATAACCTTACCTACCTGCTGCGCAAAGATGCCCATGATGTGATGCCGGGTGGCCGCAATTTCCGCTAGTGCAGGATGGTCTGCGTTCTGCGCAGGTTGTCCGTAGCCTGCAGGATCTGTGCTTTGAGTTTTGGATTATAACCCGGATGTGCCTGCAGAAATGTTTCCACCGCCTGCCAGGCAACCGGGTCCTGGTACATGCTGAACGTGGCATTCAGCCAGGACTGTGGGAAAAAGATGTCGCCGGTGCGTTGGATCTCTTCCAGCAGGGAAAGGCTTTGTGGCAGGTATTTCAATGCTGTTTGCTGGCGCAGGGGATGATGCAGGTAATAGAGCGCCGTTACCACCCAGGCTTCTTTCTGGCGGCTGGCCCGGTCGGACAGGGCGGCAAAGAAACGGTCGCGCACCGTGCTATCGGGTGAGAGTGCGGGTTGCAGGTATTGCAGGCGTTTTCGGCGGTCAGGATCTGCAATGCGCGCCAGCTGCCGGTCCAGCACCGTGGCGGCCGTGTCAGCTTTCAGGGCAATAGACAAGGCCAGGCTGGTGTAATCATCTTCACTGAGGGTTACCTTCGGCGGCGCCTTTTTATCCTGCCAGATAGCGTATATGCGTGCCTGTGCGGCGGCAGTGCTGTATACATCCTGGTAGGCTTTAAATAACAGCTTGCGGTTGTTGGGCGCCTCCTGTGCTTCCAGGGCCGTCCAGAGCGCGGTTTCCAGCATGGCGGTGTACTGGCTGCGTTGTGTGGCGGGAATAAATTCCCAGTAGATGTTGGTGATATAACCGCTCAGCAAACGCAGGTTCATTTCATCCCGCTCAGCCGGCAGTCCTTTTACAAACAGCCGCAACAGGTCAGCGGGTTTGTAAGTGCGGCCCGCCAGCATGTTCTCGTAATCGTTGATATAAATGGCTGCGCGTTGCAGGCCATTGGGCAGCCCGAAAATACCGGTACCCAGGGCACTGTCCACCGGGAAAAGGCCGTATCCCCTGCCGTCTGTATTGAAGAGGATGTGTTGCGGAACGGGCAATGCCTGCGGGAATGGTATAACGGTGTGTGCGCCTTTGGCGGCTACGGTGATCACGGTGTCATAGCCCGGGTACACCAGGGAAATATTGAAGTATTGCGGCCATACGCGTTGTGCATTTCCGCTTTCCGCCTGCTGATCGATATAGAGGGCGCTGAGACGGTCCCGGGTTACGATACTTTGGGCGCTGAACACCGGGCGGCCGGTCTCATTCACCCACACCTTGTTCCATTGCTCCAGGTCATTGGGCGTGTATCTGCCCAGTATTTTGATCAGGTCCGGCCAGGTAGCGTTATCGTAGGCGTATGTTTTCAGGTACTCGCGGATGCCCTGCCGGAAGGCGTTTGCGCCCATCAGCAGTTCCAGCTGCCGCATCATAATGGGAGCTTTGTGATAAATGATATTGCCGTACATGGTGCCCGCTTCCTGCAGGTTACCCAGCTGCTGGCGTATGGGATTGGCACCGGGCGTCCGGTCTACGCCATACGCCGCGGGATAGTGGTCCAGCAGGAATTTCTGGTTGAAGGTGGCATTGCCCATTACTTTTTCCGTCACCTTATCGGCCATGAAATTGGCAAATACTTCTTTCATCCATACGTCGTTGAACCATTGCATGGTCACCAGGTCGCCAAACCACATGTGCGCGGTTTCGTGTGAAATAAGGTTGGCGCGGGCTATGTACTGGTCCTTTGTGGCGCCCTGGTCCAGGAAAAGACTGGAGGCTTTGTACTGCACTTCACCAGGGTGTTCCATGCCGCCAAACTGGAAGTCAGGAATGCCTACAAACCCTACTTTCTGGAAAGGAAATGGAATACCCGTCCATTGCTCCAGGAAGCGGATGGCAGCTTGATGGGCAAGGAATATGGAGTCCACGCTGAGGTGGATCTTGGCAGTGTCTGTTTCCCGGTAAAGGAAGTGTGCACTGCGCTCGCCTACCGGTTGTTCCACATACTGGTATTTGCCGGCCGTAAAGGAAAACAGGTAGGTGGGCAGCGGGTCGGAGGTGAAAAAGAAATAGCGGGTCTGGTCTCCACTCCGCAAGGTGTTGCTTACACTGCCATTGGCCAGTACTTTCCAGTCGCTGGGCACGTCCAGCGTAAGGCGGAAGCGGCTTTTGAGATTGGGCTGGTCAAAGCAGGGAAATACGGTGCGTGCACGGTCCGGAACAAACAGGGCGTACACATATTCGTCATTACGGTTCAGGGATGCATCGCCGGCGGTGAAGCTGATCGTTACATTGTTTTCGCCTTTACGGAGGGAGGCTGCAGGAAGCAGGAGATGTTCCTGTTGCAGGTTGATGGCCACGGGACGGCCATTAACAGCGAGTTGGTGCACTGCGGTAGCTGGTTGCTTAAAGTCCAGCTGCAGCGGGGCTTTGTTATCGCGTAGCCGGAAACGGACCGTTTCTGTGCCGGATATGGGATCCTGTTTTTTAGCCGGGATCTGGAATGCAAGTGTGTATTGTATGTCTTGCAGCACAGCCTTGCGGTAGCTGGCCAGGGCAAAAGATACGCCTGGTTCCAGGGCCGGTACTGGCGGAATTGCGGGTGCCCCTGCAATGTTGGAAGTACTATGCTTAGGATGGCCGGAAGCCGTTGCAGACGGGCTGACGCTTGTTGTTCCCAAGCCGGAAGTACTATGCATAGGATGGCCGGAAGCCGTTGCAGACGGGCTGACGCTTGTTGTTCCCAAGCCGGAAGTACTATGCGTAGGATGGCCGGAAGCCTGCTTTACAGCGTTGGTGTTTGTTTGTACAGGTGCAATTGGTTGGCTGGTTGGCTGGCCCATGGCGGCTTCCATGACGGAACCTGCCAGTATGGCCAGGATGGTGGTGCGCTTCATGCAAGTTGGTTTGGCAGAGCGCTAAGATAAGGGTCTCCGGCTTATTTCACAATGAAAGGCCTTTCTTCTTCCCCGTTTACACGGCGCACATACACATCGTGCCGGCGGAAAGGCACCACGATGCCGGCATCACGAAAAAAATTACTGGCCATGGTCAGCCGACAACCGGTATGCTGCCACAGATCTTCCCAAAAAAGTAGGCACATACACTGTTTTCGTTTCGGGGTCATAACCAATATCCGCGGTTTTATGATTGGTCTCATGGGTATCCAGTAACAATTGTTTGTCGCCTGCGGCATTTACATAATACAGCCATCCGCCCCAGGATGTCACCAGGAAATCGCCGTTGCCAACGGGTTCTATGCCATCGCCTCCATGCTCCAGGTCACAAAGCTTTCTCACCTTATGCGGCGCGTCAGATACGTACATGCCATCACCGGTGAGGATGTATACCAGTTTGCCCACCGCCTTAATGCCGTTCACGCCTTTAAGGCTGTCCGCATATAGCGAGGGCTTTTCTTCTTGAATCTTAAATACATTGGACTGCTGCGTATCTGTTACATACACGGTACCATCATTGGCCACCGTAATATCATTAAGCCCCTTGGCGCCGGGTACCGGTATTTTATGATCAATCCTGTTTGCCGGAATATCGATCACCACCACGTTGGAAAGATCCGCCACGTACAGCAGGTTTCCATAACGGGCCAGCCCTTTCGGGGCATCCAGGCCGGTGATCCAGGTATCGCTCAGCACCTTGCCGTGATGGTCCAGCCGGGCCACGCCGCCTTTATGGTCCGCCGCCCAGGCGCCTCCGTCTATCAGGGAAACGTATAGGCATTCCCGTTGGGGCAGCACGGATTCGGGGATGGCCAGCACGCTGTCTGTTTCCCAAAGTTTATCTACCCGGTGTTGCGCGATGGAGGGCCGGCCTGTGGCCAATGCCAGGGCAAGCACAGACATGGAAAGGGTACAACGCATAAAATGGTGAGGTTAAAGGTGATACTAAGTTAGCTACTTGTTACGTGGTATGTGCTCCCCTAAATTAGCTAAATATTATCTTGAAGGCCTGTTTTTTTGCCTGTTTGGACCGTACAAAAAGCAATTTATTATCACCTACCCCCAATCCAATTACCCGTCAAACAGCGCATTTCTGGCCTCGGCACTACCGCAGCCAAAGACGACAACGACCTGCTGCCCGCGCACTTCGCCGGCGCACGGAACGATGACGATGCTACCCTGGCGGCGGTGCGCCCGGCTCCCTGCGCTAACATGGGTGGCACCCATCTGGCGAGGATGGTGGCCGCTTCGCCGGCCGCTGTGCAAATGATGTACAGCGGCCTTTTTGCACGCGATAGCCGGTGCCGCTCAAAAAAATAATTTGCGCAAGTAAATACTTGCACATATATTCGCAAGTAATTACTTGCATATTATGAAAGCCAGACGTGACGTATACCAGGCTATTGCAGACCCCACCCGCCGGGCTATCATTGGCATGATTGCAGCGGGGCCTCAGAATGTAAATACCATCGCGGAACATTTTACCGTGACCCGGCAGGCCATTTCCCTGCACGTGAAGATCCTGGAAGACTGTGGCCTCATCGTGATCCACCGGCAGGGGCGCGACCGTTTTTGCGAAGCGCAACTGGACCAGCTCAGCGAAGTGGCTTCCTGGGTGGAGCAATACCGCCAGCACTATGAACGCAAGCTGGACAAACTGGAAACTTACCTTGAACAACTCAAAAAAGCAAAATATGGAAAGTCAAAAAAGTAGCACCCAAGACCGGGAATTGCGCGTTTCCCGCCTGTTCAATGCCCCGGTAGCACTGGTATGGGAAGCCTGGACGCAGCCGGAGCATATTGCCAACTGGTGGGGCCCCGATGGCTTTACCTGCACCATCACCAAAATGGATATGCGCCCCGGCGGTGACTGGCACCTGGTGCTGCACGGACCGGATGGTACGGACTACCGCAACGAAAGCGTGTTCAGCGAGATCATCCCGCTGGAGAAGATCGTGTACCAGCATACTTCGTCGCCCATCTTCACCGCTACCATCACCTTTGAAGCGCAAGGCGAACAAACCCTGCTGCAATGGCATATGCTCTTCCAGTCGCGCGAAGAATTTATCCAGGTGGTGAAGACCTACAAGGCAGACGAAGGCCTGAAACAGAACGTTGTTAAACTGGACGCTTACCTTAAAAAAATGCAATAATATGGCCACTCCTTCCGCCAGCGGCCATGCGCCCGTGAATGGCATACAAATGTATTACGAGATCTACGGCGATGGCGGCACCCCGCTCCTGCTCCTGCATGGCGGCGGCTCTACCATCCAGAGCAGTTTTGCGCACTTCATCCCGCACTTACAGGGTACGGTGATCGCCGTGGAACTACAGGCCCATGGCCGTACTACTGACCGGGATGCACCGGAATCCTTTACACAGGATGCGGATGATGTGGCGGCTTTCATCCAATACCTGCAACTGGGCGCCGTACATGTACTGGGTTTCAGCAATGGCGGCAGCACCGCGCTGCAACTGGCCATCCGCCACCCGGAAAAAGTAAAGCGGGTGATCTCCATTGCCGGCGCTACCAAAAGGGCGGCTTTCCCCCACGGCTTTTTTGAGGGCATGGCGCAGGCTACCCTGGCTCATATGCCGGAGCCGCTGCAAAAGGCCTTCCTGGCGGTAACGCCCAGCCAGCAAGGGCTACAGGCTATGTTTGAAAAAGACCGGGACCGCATGCTGCACTTTGAAGACTGGCCGGATACCCTGCTGCAGAGTATACAGATGCCGGTATTGCTGCTGGTAGGTGATAAGGATGTAGTGTCCGTAGCGCACACCCAGGAAATAGCGCAAACCATTCCCCATGGACAACTTGCGGTACTGCCGGGCGGCCATGGCGTAATGATCGGTGAGATGGAGGCACCGGGCACGCAGCATCCCTGGCCGGCCATCACAGCGGCCATCGTGCATACTTTCCTGCAGTAAGGATGGGCGCTTATGGGCGCCCGCCTTTTTACCAGGCAGGGCGCAGGTGGGCTCCGCAAGCTCATCCATGAAAAATAGATCCAACGGATCTGCCATTGCAAAAATTGCCACCTGGAACAGCGAAAAATACACGCCGTCATGGCATACCTTTGCCTGATGGAAAACTACAAACCCATTGTCCGTGAATGACCAGCCACTGCCCGGATCCTCCGCCGTGTAGCAACCTACGCTTCATATTTACCACAGAATCCCTTTATAGCTTGAGTGCCGCACCACCTACAACTGCATGAATAAGCTGACTTTATCCCTGCTGGCCCTGCTTGCACCCGGCATTGGTTTACACGCACAAACTACGGATAGCACCACTACGCCAACCGCCTTCCAGAAGATAGCACCTACCCTCTGGGTATTGCCCGCAGCCGCCATTACTTATGGGGCCGTTTCCCTGCATAGCGACGGGCTGGAAGACCTGAACGAACATGTGAAATGGGAAGTATCACAGGAGCATCCCCACAATAAACTGCACATTGATAATTACCTGCAATGGTCACCGGCGGTGGCCGTGTATGCGCTGAATGCTTTTGGGGTAAAAGGAAAACACGATTTTGTGGACCGCAGCCTCATTTATGGGATGTCTACCGTGATCATGGCCAGTACGGTGTTTGCCACTAAAGACCTTACCCACGAGTGGCGCCCTGACCACTCTGACCAGTACTCCTTCCCTTCCGGGCACACGGCTACGGCCTTTGCTGCCGCTGAGTTTATGCGCAAGGAATACGCGGACCAGTCTATCTGGTACGGCGTGGCCGGGTATGCCGCGGCTACGGCCACGGGTTACCTGCGCCTGTACAACAATAAACACTGGTTAAGTGATGTAGTGGCGGGGGCCGGCGTAGGTATTCTTTCTACCGACCTTGCCTACTGGCTGTACCCGAAAGTAAAGCGGTTGATAGGCGAAAAGCCGCAACTGGCGCGCAGCATGGCGCTACCTTACTATAATAATGGCAGCGTGGGGCTCAGCTTCGTGCATCAGCTCTAGGGCATTAGCGTGCGCATGTGCGCCTGTTTCACAGGCGCTAATCTTTCCTGCGCGTAGGTAGTGAAGTAATGGTGGCTTTGCAGGAAGGCATAGGTTTTTTCTTTCCAGTGTTCAATGGGCTTGCCAAAACGCGCTTCCATTTCAGCTTTCACCAGCGGGTCCATTTTCCAGAATTCATCGCTGCCCAGGTGGTAGGTATCTGCATCGCAAATGATCTGTTGCAATAGGGTTTGTGGCTCGGCGGGCAATTTGGTGGCCATGATGCAACCGGCTATGATCTCTATGTTAGCCGCGGGAATGGGATGCTCCGCAAAATAGGCCCGCATGAGGCGCACACTCTCCTGTTCGTGCGTGGCAAGATCTGCAAACAGGTGGCCGGTATCATGAAACCAGGCGGCTGCCAGCAGCATAAAATTATCGGTATCACTCAGCTTGTAAAATGCGCCTATTTCAATGGCATGCAACACTACGTCTGTAGTGTGGGCGGCGTTGTGGTAAAGCAGGAAAGGCCGGTTATTAGCGGCAAACAAATCGCAGACATACGTTCCTATATCATAAAGAGAAGCATCCGTCATTAGCATGCCTAAAACTAGCAGCGGATTTTGACGCAATTCTGTAGCGTAAAATTCCAGGCAACCCATTCCTTAATCCTCCAGGAAGTGAGGATCAGTACCCGCGGCGAAAGTAACATACACGCGCTTCCAGGGAGCATCGCCCACCAGTTGCCATTGATGGCCTTTGCCACTGGTATCGGTAGCCACCAGCACATCGCCGGGGCGCAGGGTGAATTGGTCACCGGTGCTGGTCACAAATTCCAGCACACCATCCAGGGTAAGCACGTACTGGGTGGTGGGCGCATTATGCCATTCAAAAGCACCGTGGGCAGGTGTTTCACGGAAATAGATCTTATCAGCGTTGATAAAAATATCGGTCTGGATCCGGCCGGTCTTTACATGGGAATGTCCATCAGCGTCGGCATAAAGCAGGTAGGCTTTGATCATCTGTTGTAGCATTTTTTACGACTGAGAAAATATTAAGGCAGGCGGGCCACCAGTTGCTCGGGCATCCATTTCAGCGCAGTGTAGATCAGCTTCCATTTAAAGCCGGGCACAATGGTGAACCGGTGTGCAGGCCGCACTACGGCGCGGGCAATAAAAGCAGGTTCCAGCATCAGGCTTTCCGGGAGGCCCAGTCCCGCGGTCATTTTACTGCGGATGTAGCCCGCCACGATCACATTTACGGTAACCTTTCGGGAAAACAGGTACTGGCGCAGGCCGGCCAGGTATTGTGTAAAAGCAGCCTTGGTGCTGCCGTAAATAAAATTGCTCCTGCGGCCCCTCACCCCGGAAAGGGAGGAAAGCCCCACAATGCGCTCCAGCCTTGTATTCTGTGTATCCATGGCCACGATGTTGAGGATGGATACGGCACCTGCATAGTGCACCTGCATCATTTGCAGGGCACCGGCAAAATCACGCAGGGCGGCTTCGTTGTGCTGCAGGAAACCCGCCGCGTACACCACGACGTGGGGCTTTTCCGGCAGGGCCGCATAAAAGGCGGCATGGCTGTTAAAATCTGTTGCGTCAAAATACAGCACGTCCACCCATTCCTTTTGCATCACCTTTGCCGCTACAAAATCGTGCAGGGCATCCGTACTGCGGGAGGCTGCCAGTACCCGGTACCCCAGCGCATTGTACTGGAGGATGGCGGCTTTGGCCACATCGGAATTTGCACCCAGCAGGAGTACCGTTTTTGTTTGCATAGGCACCAAAGATAAGGCTGCGGCTTTACTGTTCCAGTATTTTCTTGCGATGGGTAATGCCCCATTCCGCCAGGGCGCCAATGAGGCCATGGAGGCTGCATCCGTGCGGGGTGATCGCATACTCCACGGTAAGCGGGAAAGTGGATATCTCCGTGCGGGTAACGAGCCGGTGGGCCTCCATATCCCTCAGCTCCTTGGCCAGCACCTTGTCCGTAATGCCCACTTCTTTCACAATCTCTTTAAAACGTTTGGGCCCAAATGTAAGGGACACGATGATGGGCAATTTCCACCGGCCATGGAGTACTTCCAGGGCATCTTTCACGGGCAGCATAAGGCCTGTGCAGCGCTCCTGTGCATGTGGATCGGTTTTAAGCTGGTCGAGGTCTGTTTTAAGCATGGGCAGTTATCTTTTTTTAATGGCAGTATCCCAAAGGATAGCACCAACGGTATCACGAAGGATAGTGCTTTCCGGCTGGAAAGCGCCGTGGTAGCGGGATCAAAGATAAATAGCTTTGTGCGAAAATTTTGTACCATGAAGATATTACATCTCGTATCCAGCTCCCGCGGCGCACAATCTTTCAGCCATAAACTGGGCAATGCCATCGTGGAAAAACTGCAGGCAGCGCATGCCGGCGCGGAAGTGATCACCCATAACCTGGTGACCTCTCAATTTCCCCACATGGAGGAAGTGCATATTACCTCTTTCTTTACACCGGCGGAAGAGCGCTCCGCAGCCCTCCTGGAAGCGGTGAAACATTCAGAAGCTGCTGTAGCAGAACTTAAAAGCGCAGACGCCATCGTGATCGATGTGCCCATGTACAACTTCACCATTCCATCCACCCTGAAAGCGTGGATAGATCACATTTGCCGTGCAGGCCAAACCTTCAGCTACACGGCGGATGGTCCTGTAGGCCTGGTTACCGGTAAAAAAGTATACCTGGCCATCTCCTCCGGCGGTGTATATTCTGACGGGCCCATGAAAGGCTTTGACTTTACAGAACCTTACCTGCGTGCCGTACTGGGTTTCCTGGGCATGACGGATGTTACTACTTACCGCGTGGAAGGTGTGAGCATGCCGGGTGGCGCGGAAACCGCATTGCCGAAAGCAGTGGCCGCAATCGCTATTTAACAGCCGCCAAAGAACAAACTAAGCAAAAGGGAAGACCGCAGCACGCGGTCTTCCCTTTTATTTTATCACCGCACTGTTATAGCGCTGTTCAAACCACCTGCGCCATGACAGGGCGCTTTACCGGCATTGTTTTTTTACTTCGCTTGCCCCACCATACCAGGAAGCCGGTAATGGGCAGGCTGGCGCATACGAGGCTGATGAGAAAAGCAATGATCTTGCCCGTAATGCCCCCAATGGCGCCTACATGGACGTCAAAATTCATGCGGATGAGCATTTCCGCGGCAGTGGCATCTTCATATGGTTTGTTGAAAGGGCTTTTGCCTTTCAGCTCCTGCAGCGTGTAGCGGTCATAGAAGCGGGTGTAGTTTTTATAGTACGTGCCATCTCCCGGGTTATAGGAAATAGAAATGGCGTCGCCTTTTTTCTGCGCAAACTGAATGGACAGGCTGCCTTCATTTTTATAACCCCGGTTCAGGGCCGCCCAGAGGCTATCCTCCGCGGAAAACAACAGGGCCTGTGCAGGAATATGGGTACTGTCGGAAAACCTGCGTGCACGCAGGTCTGGCAGGGTTTTACCGCCGGAGGCCGTCCAGTAAATGGCTTTGGGTACCCATTTAAAACCGAAGTAAATACCTGTGATGCCGAGAATAAGCCCACCCAGCAGCGCGTAAAAGCCCAGTACATTGTGCAGGTCATAGTTCACTCTTTTAAAGGACGCTTTCCACCTGATCTTAAAACTCTTGTCCACGTTTGCCTTCTTCAAATTCTTAGGCCACCACATTACCAGGCCGGTGATGAGCAGGATAATAAAGATGCCAATGCTCCAGCATACAATGGGCTGGCCAGTTTCGCGGGGCAGCCACAGGTTGTAATGGCCCGCTAAAATGAAGCGGAAGAAATCCTTTTCCAGCGCTTTTACTTTTAAGATCTCACCGGTGTAGGGGCTCATGTACACCATCATGTAACCGGTCTTTTTATCGCGGTAGGTAGCAATGGCGGCTTTGCCCTTCCCGGGATATTGCACACCGGTAATGGTTTTGCCGGGCTTGCCTGCCTGGTCGCCAAACTGGTGCCGCGCGGCTATTTGCTGCAAGGCTGATGGCGGCAGGTAAGCCCGTTCCTCTGTTTTTACAAACTGGTAAGGCTGGGCCCATTCACTGATCTCTTTCTGGAATGCCCAGATGCAACCGGTGATGCTCACAATGAAAACAATGACGCCGGAAATGAGCCCCAGCCACAGGTGCAGCCAGTCGTTTGCGCGGCGCAGCAGGGACTTGCCTTTTGCCTTCCTGGCGGCAATAGTAGTGGTGTGCAATGCCATAAGCTGGTTTAGAAATTATACATCACGGTCATCCGCAAATTGCGGCGCGGCTCTACGATGTAGCTGTAGAAAGAAGCAGTGGATTTGGGATTGGTATCCAGGGACGCTGCGGTGAGCAGGCGCTGGTGGTTCAGCAGGTTATTCACCAGCAGGTTTATACCAAATTTATTGCGTTGGTAAGAGATGCCACCATCTGCGCGGAAGTAGTCCGGCATGTTAGGCGTGGTGGTAGTGCCGGTATAACGGCGGCCCTGGTATTGCACCCCTCCATTCAGCCCAAGCCCATGCAGCGCGCCCTTTTGGAAGCGGTAACTGAGCCAGCCGTTGGCAATATGATTGGCTGTGCCGGCGGTTACATTGCCCACGATCTTGGTGGGCTGGCCGGGCGATTCTTTCGTGATCTTGGAATCTGTATACGCATAGTTAGCCACCAGGTTCAGGCCTTTCACGATCTCGCCATTGATATCCAGTTCCACGCCCTTGCTTTGAGTGGCACCCAGCTGCACCTGGTAGGTGGTAGTTCCATTCACGTGGGTGGGATCGGTATCCGGTGTCAATGCATTTACGCGGTTAATGCGGTATACGCTGGCGCTGGTGGTCCAGGAACCCTTGAACCAGTCCCGCTTTACACCTGCTTCCAGGTCATTACCTTTCACTGGTTTGAACGCATTGCCAAAGAAGTCGGTGCCGGATTGGGGCACAAAGGACTGATCATACAGGGCGTATACAGCGGTCTCCTGGTTGATAGCGTAACTCAGCCCAACACGGGGCGACCATACCTGGTCCTGTATATCAGCAGTCTTTGTTTTACCCACTGTTTCCGCATAGGTAAAGCGCAGTCCCAGTGACAGGCGCAGTTTGTCTTCAAAGAAGGCCAGTTCATCCTGTGCGTAGGCTGAGCCATACTCTGTTACAGTAGCGTAGGCGGTAGCTCCTGCACGGGTGCGGATATCTACGGAGCGGTCTATCCGCGGAACGGAATCCATGGGCAATCCGTAAACGGGATTATAGATATTGAACACGCGGCCACCGGCAAAATTGAGGCTGGAGGTGAGCTGCCGGAAATCGCCCCAGAACTTTTTGTTGCCAAAGTCGGCCCCAAACAGGATACGGTGACGGATGGCACCGGTCCTTTCTTCTCCGCTCACCGAGAATTGTGCAAAGCGGTTTTCGCCTGCTTCATCCCCAATGCTGTAAGCGCGCTGCATGTTGCCGGCAGAGTCCAGGCTGGAAGGCCAGATGCTGCCGGACCGCATGCCAAAATTAAAATAGGCCACCTGTGCATGCGCCTTCCAGCGGTCACTGAACTGGTGGTCCAGGTATACATACACGCTGTGGTCGCGGATCTTGCCGGCAGGCACAGAAGGGTCGCCGTAAAAGAAGCTGTTGTTCACATCCGGGTCTGCCAGGCCTTTTTTGGAGAAAGAATAGTTGCCGTTTGCCAGGTATTTAATGGCCTGGTAGGTGTATTCAAATGTTACGGAGGTCTTGTCGTCTATCAGGTATTTCAATACCGGGTCTATCATCACACGGTTATTGAAATTGTACTTGGTAAAGTAATCCTTTTGCTGGGCAGCAGCGTTGAGACGGTACAGCAGGCGCCCGTCTTTGCTCAGTTTCCCGTCCAGGTCCACCGTGCCGCGGTAAGTACTGAAGCTGCCCATGCTCATGCTCACGGCCTGGCGGTTTACGCCGGTAGGCTTTTTGGTCACCACGTTATAGAAGCCACCCGGTTCACCGGCGGCCAGCATAAAACCCGCGGGGCCTTTTACAAATTCAATGTTTTCTATCATCGCAGCATCTTCCGCGGTAGGGCCCCAGCTGGCTTCAATATTCATCCCGTTGCGGAATGCCGGGATCTTGGAGCCGCGCATGCGGATATTTGCATACTGGTTGTCCCAGTGCCCCTGGCGGGTTACCCCACTTACGTTGCGGGTCATGCCGTCCACCACATCAAACACCTGCTGGTCTGCCAGGGTTTGTTTGCTGATCACCTGGATGTTCTGCGGCAGGTCTTTGATGGCCGTTTGCAGGCGCAGGGTGTTAGACACGCGATCCACTTTGTAGCGGGCGCCGGAGCGCACCACTACTTCGCCCAGTTGTGCATCAGACACTTCCAGCTGGAACGTGATGTTGGACTGCCTGGCATTGTCTGCCAGCTGCACGTTGCGGATCATGGGTTTGTGCCCCATCAGGTATACCTCCACCTGGTAAGCGCCGCCGGGCAGGTTTTTGAACATGTAAAAACCGTTATCGTTGGTCTCCGTTACTTTATCCGTGCCCGTAAGCCGCACCAGCACACCAGCTGCGGGCGCATTATCGGTGGTGATCACCTGTCCGGAAATAATACCTTTTATTGTATTCACCTGTGCAAAACCAGGCAATAGCATCAGCAGGAGCAATAGTGTGCCCAGCACGGAGGGCAACACGCCGTGTCTTTTGTTAACAGCATTCATCTTAAATGACGTACAGAATAGGTGATAAAATTGTTGAACAGTCAATAACCGGTGCATGCTTCCGTACAACGTTTATACGTTCCGGTTACTGGCGTAAAGGTAGGGCGCACGAAAAGTGTAATGCTTACGCGATCGGGAAAAATGGAAAGCGAAAACGGAAAAACTGGAACGGGCATAAAAAAGCGCAGGGCATGGGAATGCCTGCGCTTTTTTGCGGGAATGTAGGCGCGACGCATTTTACACCGCGCATAACGAGATTTTTCCGAATCGGATTTGGCGCGTTGCCGCCATCCCGGAAAAAAAAGCAGATAAGATCAATGATGCGGAGCCGGCATGGTGGGGATATGCGGGTCTAATCATAAATAAAAGGGATTGGGTGTAGGGAGATTTGTGCATTAAATGTAGGCAAAATTGTTTGAATCCATCAAGCATTGGTTTGATCTGCGTAAAGGCAGGAATGACCACTCATGCTACCTTTGATGCATAATTTACCTACCATGGAACAACTCAAAGACAAGGTGATCGTGATCACCGGCGCCAGCAGCGGCATTGGCGAAGCAGCCGCCCGCAAAATGATACGCCTAGGCGCCAGGGTAGTACTGGCCGCCCGTAGAAAAGAACGCCTGGAGGCCCTGGTGCAGGAACTGGGTAATAATGCCCTGGCCGTAGCCACAGATGTAACCAGCAGGCCGTCCGTTGATGCGCTGGTAACCACCGCTATCACGCATTTTGGGCACATAGATGCATTCTGGAACAATGCCGGCATTATGCCCCTTTCTTTTTTTGATGAAGGACGTGTGGAGGAATGGGACCAGATGATAGACGTGAATATCAAAGGTGTGCTGTATGGCATTAACGCGGTGCTGCCCCACCTGCTGGAGCGGAAGGCAGGGCACATCCTTACCACATCATCCATTGCAGGCATCCGTACCAATCCTGGCATTGGGGTATACAGCGGTACCAAGTACGCCGTGCGCGCCATCATGGATACCTTGCGCCAGGAGGTAGCGCAATATATCAAAGTGACCACCATTTATCCCGGCGCCACGGTATCTGAGTTAAGCGAAGGGATCAATAGCCCGCGGGTAAAGGCAATGTATCTCAACAATCCGGCGCCCGCCCCGCAGATGGATGCAGAAGCGATTGCCGATGCGGTGGTGTACGCGATTGGCGCGCCCGGCAATGTAAATGTGAACGATCTCGTATTGCGGCCATTGGGACAGGTGCGGTAGACCGGCAGGCGCTTTTACTCTCCCAGCCAGCGCTTACGGATGGCCAATTGTAAAGCGTCTACCTTTTCCAGCGGGTACACTTTAAACGTACCAGCTTCTATGCCCAATCCTCCGTAAGCCAGGTACTTTGCATAGTCCGGCTCTTTTACGGTATACACGTAATCAAAGATCTCTGGCAGGGCCACGCCCGCGGTGCTTTCACACGCCTGGCGGAATTCATCATCCGTGAATCCACGCTGCGCCTGCTGGTAAAATTTGCGGTACAGCAGGCGCATTACATCGTCCAGTGATCTCTTATTCTGCGTGGCGTGGCGGATGGCCATGTCCAGCAGCAGGCCCACGGCAGGGCCTTTTTCGTAATAAGAAATGGTTTTGTTCACCGTATCGCCCTTGCGGCCAAAAGGCCCGTCGCTCCAGGTTTCCCAGCTGGCCTGGGCCAGGCTTTGGTACAGGTGGCCGGGCTGGGTTTCATACGCGGCAATGTTGCCGGAAAAATCTTTCAGCAGCGCCGTAGCATCCATGAGGCCTGCCCGCTTCATCATCATGTATTCATAATATACCGTCAGCCCTTCCGATACCCACAGCATGTTGGTGCGGTTTTCCCGGTCGTAGTCAAAGGGGCCGAGTGCGATGGGGCGGATGCGTTTTACGTTATAATGGTGGAAATATTCGTGCGAGATAAAACTCAGCAGCTGATGGCGCCCGCCTGGCGTTTCCAGGCCTTCGCCGGTGAAGCTGATGGTGCTGGAATTGAGATGCTCTATGCCGCCACGGCCGGGGCCTATGGCCAGGAAGGTATAATGCTGGTAGGGAATATCACCAATGATGCCCGTGGCTACCGTGATCAGTTTTTGCAGATCGTCTGACAGCTGCTGCTTGTTAAACTGCCCCATGCGATAGCCGGTGAAGTAATGCGGCACTCCATTTACCTTAAAGCTGGGCGCGGATTCCAGGTTGCCTGCCAGGATGGGACTGTCAAACAACACATCAAAATCCGGTGCACGGAAGGTGTGCGCGCTGCCGGGCACCGGTTCCAGGCCGGTGGCCACATCTTTCCATCCCGGTGCGGGTAGTATACTAACGGTAACGGGCATACGAATATAACCAGCTGCGTACAGGAACACACCGGCCGGTGAGAGGTAGGCATGAGTACTGTCCAGCCAGGGCTGGGCCACAAAGGCGGTGGCAGCTGTCACCTCGTATGTAATGTGCAGGCTTTGCCCGGGCGTATGGGCTACGCGCCAGGTGTTTGCCCCGGTGTGCTCCCAGCCCAGGGGCTTGCCACCTGTAGCTGTGGCTTTGAAGGCACTTACATTCCTGGCGTAGTCCAGCAGCTGGTAATAGCCAGGCATCCATCCCGGCATTTTCAGGTCGGTGATAGTGCCTGGCAGGCCCTTACAGTCCAGGGTTACCAGGAAGTGGTGGCTGTCCGGGTGCGGCATGGCCACCGTGTAGTGAAAGGAAGCCTGCTGCGCCATGGCAGCATGGCTACTGCATAAGATCAGTAAGAGCGTGGATAAGCAACGTTGTGAGCGGGTCATGCCCTAAGATAGCATGTTGGCTTTACCCGCATTTCACAGATTTTAACCTTTTTTAGTTAAATGCATCACTGGGCCATGAATGCCTCCCGCTCTTTGCGCAGGCGCTCATCCTGGGAGGCTTCCCCGTCTTTCTCTACCTTGCGCAATTCCTTGTATCTCATGACCATACTCACACCCACCAGGAAAATCAAGATGGCAAAATAAAGGTCAAATTATGCTACAGTTGCGCCGGTATTGTGTTTGGCCAGGGCCAGGTGCGCATATGCACCGGCATGGGCTGCGTCCAGCGCCAGTGCCTGGGAGAAGGCTTCCACCGCGGCTTCCGGCTCGTGCAGGCCCCAGAGGCCCAGGCCTGTAATGTAATGGCAGTGCACCTGGTTGCGGCGTTGCAGGTCGTCTTCAAAGATCAGCAGGTCTGGCAGGGATACGGCAAAGTAGTCGATGCTCACGGTATCGTGCAGGTGTTGCTTGCCATAAGCCACCAGTTTTTCAAAGATAGCCTTTGCCTTTGCCGGCTGGTGCAGTTTTTCCCAGGCCAGGCCCTGGTAGCAGATCTTATCGGGCTGCTGGTCGTTATAGAAAATAGCGGCGGTGGGCTCACTGAGCCCTTCCGTGGCCTTATGGAAATAGCTGGCCGCTGTTTCCGGTTGTTGCAGCGCCTCATAAGCGCAGCCCAGCCAGTAGAAGATATCATTTTCCTGGGTGCCATACAGCTTGCCCTCACCCAGGCTGTAGGGATATTGCTGCGCCTGTTCCAGCCATTGCACGGCGAGGGTTGGCTCACCGCGGCGGATGGCGGCAATGGCCAGCTGCACAAGGCTATACACGTACTGGCCGGAGGCTTTGCCCTCCCCTCCTTCCCAGGGATGGAACTTGCGCTGCAGCAGCAGTTCCAGTGCCATGGCTGGTTCGTGGATAAGGTTGTATAAAGTTACACGCTCCAGGTACAGATCATCGCGCAGCAGCACCGTGCCCAGGTGGGCTTCCAGGAATTGTAATCTTTCCTGCGGACTGCGGCCCAGGCGCTTGTACAGCTGATCCAGCTCCATGAGTATACGTGCATCACCGCGGTCCAGTGCAAAGGCCTTTTCATAACTGGCCAATGCCTTGGCGGCATCCTGCTGCTTGTTAAAGTAAGCAATGCCCAGGTTACGGTGCACGGTGGGCATAGCACCGTTAATGGCGGCCGACAGTTCCCAGTAAGCCACGGCATCGCTGTACTGGCGTTTATCGTAAAACAGGTTGCCGAGATAGTAGGGTGCATTGCCGTCTGCAGTGTTGTGTGCTATGGCATATTCCAGCACGGCAATTTCTTCCAGGCGGTTAGGGAAGCACAGGTAAGGATCGGCGGAGGCGGCCTGCTGCAGCCATTGTTGGGCGGTATCCGGCTGGCTGGTTGCGGCGTATAGCCATGCCAGTGTGTAGTACACCATGGGGCTGGTGGATGCGCCCTGCAAGGCCAGGCTCAGTAAACCAATGGCTTCCCGGAAGGCGCCTGCCGCTGCGTAATCCAGTGCATAAGCGAGATAGTTCTGTGCATCGCCGCGGGCCAGTGTTTTCAGTCTGGCAGTATCCTGTAGTTCATACAAGGCGCCGAGGTTGAACGGATCTCGCTGCAAGGCCGCTTGCGCAGTTTGCTGTGCTTCTTCCGCGCGGCCCAGCTTGCGGAGGGCGAGGGCCTTTAATACATAGGCCTTGCTGTTATTGGCATTATGATCCAGGCTTTGCTGTGCGTGTACTAACGCAGACGCATATACGCCGTTCCGCAGGTCCAGCTGGGCCACGGAAAAATAACCGGCATCTTTCCACGCACGGCTCCAGGTGGCTTTATAGAAAGCTTCATAGGCTTCCGCATAGCGGCCCTGGAACTGTAGGCAGAGGCCCAGGTTATAATACGGCTCACTGTCGTAAGGATTGGGATTGCGCCGGGTAATGGTGGCAATGGCGGTACGGAAATAAGTTTCGCTTGCTGCAAACTTGCCTCTTCTCAGGTACCATACGCCCAAGGCGTTGTTGTTGCGCGCATCACCCGGCTCCCGGCGCAATGCTTCCTCGTAATACGGCACGGGGCTGTACGTGGCGTGGCGGTACTGCTCCAGGTGCTGGCCGGTGAGGAACAGCTGTTCTGTGCTCTCCATCTCAGCAGGCATTTGCGCGGGTTTGGCCGGTTCCGGTATTTCGTTCTGCCGGTTCTCCGCGGGAGCATAGCGGAGCAGCAGCTGGGTTTCACTGCTGATGCACACTTCCACCTTTTGCTCATCATAAGTACCCACCAGGGGCAGTTGCTGGATGAATACGTGTTCCGGTTTCAGGTCTGTGTGCGTCATGTATACCGGTTTGCCATCGTAGTACACCTGGATCATCACCTGTTTTTGCAGGGACGTGCCAAATACTTTCAGTTGCATGCCGTCTTCATTTCCCTGCACGGAAAGCAGGATGTCCTTGCTGGCATTTTTCACCACGCCCAGGTCGCGGTAAGGCAGGAAATATTGGGTAAAGGATTTTTGCTCGTAAGGCATCAGCCAGGAGAAGTCCGGCTGGTTGTCGGTAAATACGCCGGTCATCAATTCAATGTAGGGACCATCTTCATCCGTGAGGTTGCGGTCCCACGCCTGGCCAAAATCACCGTGGCCCCAGGTCCATTGCTTCTTCCCAGGCGACACATGGTGGTTTGCCACGTGCAGCAGGCCCGCCTGTGTATCGTGCTCATAGCCGCCTACAAAATCATAGTCGGACCGGATAGCCATGTAAGACGTAGGCACCGGGATATTTTTATACAGGGAGATGTCGGTGCCGGGTGCGTAATCCACTTTGTAATAAGTGCCGGTGGCAATGGGGAACGTAGCTACGTCGCGCTTACCGTGGTCAAATACGGCGTTTACGTCCGGGGGGAATACGGATTGATAATGATCATTCACCTTCACTGCCGGGTTAGCCCACCAGAGAAAGGTTTGGGGCAATGCAGAACGGTTGTACAACTGCGCATTGATCTCCAGGTAAGCCTTGCCCGGGTGCAGGGTAAAGGCCACCATGCCCTTGGTATGGAACATGCGTTCCACTTCATTCACCCACACGGTTTTGCTGCCGTCTGCATGCTCCTCCAGTTTAAAATCTACGGGATCAAAGGTGCTGGGCCGGTGGTGCTGGGGCCAGTTAAATTCTATGCCGCCGGAGATCCACGGCCCGGTAAGCCCTACCAGCGCGGGTTTTATCACCTGGTTATAGTAGATGAAATGGCGCTGGCGGATCTTGTCGTATGCCATTTGAATGCGCCCGCCCAGTTCGGGCAGTATCATGATCTTCAGGTATTCATTTTCCAGGAAAAGACCGGTATAAGCCTTGTCTGCTTTTTCGTCACAGATCTTTTCTATCACAGGGTTGGGATACACCACGCCGCTGCTCCCCTGGTACACCCGTTTTTCAAAGAACATAGGATTCTTGTCCGGCTTGCCGGTGCCGTAGGTGGGAATGATCACCTGCTCCTGCCAAACCGATACACTAGCTTCACGCATAACTATTGATTTAATGTCTGATTAACTGTTCCTCCAGCGCTTCCAGGGTTTGCCCCTTGGTTTCCTTTACCCTGCTTTTAACAAACAGGAAGCCCAGGAAGCAAATGCCGGCATACATATAGAAAGGGCCATAAGTACCCAGTGCGCGGGCCAGCACCGGGAAGGTAAATACCAGCACGAAATAGGCGCTCCACAAACAGATGGTGGCCACGGCAGATGCAGCGCCACGGATCCTGTTTGGGAAGATCTCTGCGATGAGCACCCAGGTAACCGGCGCCAGCGACATGGCATACATGCCAATGGCCAGCATCACGAAGATGGACACATAACCGGCGCCTGCATGATTTTGCAGCAGGAACGCCAGCACGATATACAGCACGGACAACCCGATGGAACCCACCAGCATCAAGGGCCTGCGGCCCAGCTTATCCACCTGCCACATGGCCAGTATGGTAAACACCAGGTTCACCAGGCCTATCACCACGGTCTCCATCAACTGATGATCAAGGTTGGCACCTACCGATTCAAAAATGGTGGACGTATAATTGAATACCACGTTGATGCCGCACAGTTGCTGGAACACCGCCAGTAAAATGCCCACCACTACGGCAGACCGTACGCCTTTTCCAAACACCGCTTTAAAAGGCACGGCACCACCTTCCATGGAGCGCGAAATGGCTGCATGGGTAGCTGCCGCAAATGAAGCAGCGCCCAGGCGTTGTAATACTTTTTCTGCCTCCCCCGTCCGCCCGGCTTTGATGAGCCAGCGCGGGCTTTCCGGCAGCCACAATACACCTAGTAAAAAGATGGCGGAAGGCACTGCGCCCAGGCCAAACATCCAGCGCCACGATTGTGCGCCTTCTTTCGCTAAAAAGTAGTTCACCAGGTTTGTGACCAGGATGCCTATTACTACGGTGAGCTGGTTGATGGCCACATTGCGCCCCCTCACCTCCGCCGGTGAGATCTCCGCAATGTACATGGGGCATAGCATGGAGGCCATGCCCACACCTATACCGGCCATAAACCGCATAGCCATAAAAAAGGCCAGGCTGTGTGCCAATGCAATGGCAACGGACGATAATGCAAAGATCAACGCGGCCAGCATGAGGCCCGCGCGCCTGCCATAACTTTCTGCAATGCGGCCTGCCACGAGGCAGCCGGCTATGCAGCCAAGGGCCAGCGTACCGGTGAGAAAGCCCTCCCACACCGGGTCCAGCACAAACTGTACCCGCAGGAAAGGCAACGCGCCGGCTATCACGGCAAAGTCAAAACCAAAGAGGTACCCGCCCAGCGCGGATATAAATGAGATGCCTATAATATAGGTGTTGTTGTATGTATTGGATGTCTGCATTACTGAGTTTAAAAATGGTGCAAATTCCCGCCGCAAACAATGGACGTTACTTTTGAATGGATGGATTATCTGACCATCGTATTTTTAAAATGATAAATGATCTGCTCCTGGTAGCGCTGGCCTGCCTTTAGCGTGATGGACGGAAACGTAACATGATTGGGCGCATCCGGGTAGTGCTGGCATTCCAGGCATACGCCGCCAAATGCCGCATAGGGTTCCCCCAGGATGCCCGCTGCCTTACTGGCTAAATAATCCGCAGCATATACCATCAGGCCCGGGTAAGTAGTATGCACTTCCAGACTATGACCGGATGCCGGGTGTTCCAGTATGGCGGCCAGTTTCAGCGGTTGCTTACTATCGAGTATATAATAATCGTTCAATCCCGTGCGGAGCAACTGCGGTGCTTCAAATGATTTGCTTTGTGCAGGGATCACCTTTCCCGTGGGAATATAGGCTGCGCTGGTTTCCAGCACCTGGCTGGCCGGTATGTGCAGCACGTGGTCCTGCACGTTGCCGTGCGCGCCGGACAAATTGAAGTAAGCGTGGTTGGTGATGTTCACAACAGCAGCTTTATCCGCCACTGCTTCGTAACGGATGCGCAGCATGCTGTTATCATCCCATTGATAATACACGGTGAGCTGTATATTCCCCGGAAATCCGCCATCGCCATTTGGCATAGTGTAATGCAGTACCAGCGCGTCTTCCGGCAGTTCCTTGTCAAATACTTTGGCATGCACGCCGGCGCTGCCGCTGTGATTGTTGTTTACACCATCATTGGCCTCCAGGTGATAAGTATGTCCATCCAGGGTAAAGCGTGCCGCCCCTATCCTGTTTGCCACGGGGCCTACGGTACTACCCATGTAGGCACGGTCTTCCAGGTAGGCCTGCAACGTATCAAAGCCCAGCACCTGGTGCGTTCCATCGGCCAGTTGCACCGCTACCAGGGTGGCCCCGTAGTTGGTCACCTGTACCCGGGCGCCGGCATTGTTGGCCAGCGTGTACAGGTACACGGACTTACCATCGTGTATGCCCCATTTTTCATACGTGATCTTCATCAGCCTTTAATCTTCTGCGCGTACAATATTGACCAGCACTGCATCAGCAGCATTCGCGGTCAGCGTGAAATTATTTTGTGTTTTATCTAACGTAGCCATAGTGGCATTGGTGAGAAAATCCTGCAGCACATATCCTTTGCCGGCTTCCAGGTGCAGTGAGTCACGGGTGAAGGTTTGCTGGAAAGCGTGCTGCCGGTCAAAGTTGAATAACGCCAGTTTGGGCACACTGTCCTGCAGGTAAAACACCATTTGCTGGTCCATGCTGTCGCCATCTGCAAACCGCAGGGGCGTGAATGCGTGCGGGTGGGCAAAAAAGGCGCACAGTGCCGGGTTGTCCAGGTACCTGCGGGCACGCTGTGCAGCCACCGGGTTGCGGTAGTCAGAACCATCGCCCAGGATGCTGCCCATTACCATCATGCTGTACAATCTCACTTTTATTTCCTGTTCTGAAAGATCGGGATTATGCTGGAAATTTTTCATGATGGCCACGTCCAGGTTCGTAAAGGGCCAGAGCGTACCCTGCACCCAGCCCAGGTGCGATCCATTGGCCAGCGAAGCCTCCGTGCTGCCCCAGTTGGGGAAGCCCGGCTGGTCATTGCGCAGGTGGGAATACACGTCTGTAGAGATAAAGCGGGTATGCGCATACTGGTGCGGGAACATGGGCGAAATGGCCTGGGTAATAAAAATATCCTGGCCCAGGATGGAATCTGCCAGGTGTTTCAGCATACGCATGCCCTGGTTGTAGGCCTGTATGCCGGTGCGCACCGTGGTATCGTACCGGTAAGTGGTTTCCATGGCGCCGGCAGTGAGAAAATCTATTTTCAGGAAAGTGGCGCCAATGGCCTTTGCCTTCTGCAACTGGGAGATCACATGCGCACGGATGGCGGGATGCGTGGGGTCCATGGCGTAGGCGCAGAAATCGCCGGCCTTGTACAGGATGGGCTCATTGTGCGTATCGCGGAGCACTACGTCTTTCAAAAGGTATTCGGAGCCGGGCACTTTTTGGGTGTTGATATTGTTTTTCCAGGTCCACATGGCAAAGGGGGTGAAGTAGAAGCCCATCTGCTGGTGGTTGTGGGCGGCATACCGGCCCAGGGAAGCCAGCAGCTCCGTGGTGTAGATCTGCTGGTCGTAAGAGTCTACGCTCATGACAGGCTTCGAGTAGGCGTTCACGTTAGTGAGGCTGTGCAGGAAGTCGCTGATCTTACTGACGCCGGGGGGCATCATTACTTTTTCGTAACCAAGCACCCCTTCCACGCCAAAGGAGTTCCAGTACACCGGCGCAGGGCCGCTCCAGGACTGGCTTCCATTAATGAGGGCGTTTAGTTTACCATAAGCGGTGAGTGCGGCGCGCATGTCCATGCCGCCAGCCAGGAAGATGAGTGGGGAGTGCACGCGCAGGCCTTGCAGGGTGCCATGGGGCACTACATCGTGGGTGCCGTCTTTGCCACCGTAGTTCGGCGGAAGTTTGTCATTGTCGGCGGTGGCGGCACCACCGTAGATGATGAGGGAATCCCCGCCGCCGGGGAGGTGGCTCCCCTGCCCTGCCCCGCGGAGACTTTGCATATTATAAGCTATGCCTGTTTTCCATGTATCGTGCTGCACGCTGCCGGCTACGATGCCGGTGAAAGTCTGCTGATCGTAGAGTGCTGCAAATTCATAACTGGTACCGGAACCAGGCCTGGCCCAGTTGCGTTCCACGATGTCTGTCCAGTTATCATTATCAAAAGGAACGTCCAGGATGCGGGGGTGGCTGCCGGCTACCTGGTATGTTCCGCCATGGGCGCTACTTACAGCCAGCGGGGAAATATTGCGGGTTTCCACCGGCCGGGTACCGTGCTGCTGCGCTACCACATCGAGCAGCAGGTAGTCCAGTTCGGGGTACAGTGTAATGTGCTGCTCCAGGGAAAGCGGGTGTTGATCGTCGCGGTGTTGCAATGTTAGTTTCAGGCCGGTGCCCAGGTCATCGCGCACCTGGTCCAGCTGGTAAGTGTGGTTACCAAAGTCCGTGCTGGCCAGCATCCCGGCGTGCACGTCTTCCACGTATGCTACCGTGTTTTGCAAATAGCTGCCGCCGGCATAGCGGTAAGTGACCGTGCCGGTGCGGAGGTTTACTGTGCAGCGCAGGCGGGCGGTGGCCAGCACCACGCTGTCTTTATACTCCTGTAGTTCCTGTGCAAACAGCCTGCTGCCAAAGGTTAGCATGCAGGCTGTTATCAAAGCGGTTCTTTTCAAATACATATGTTAGTAACCTGGATTTTGACTGGTAAGGCTCAGGGCCGGGTTGTTCTGCAGTTCAGACAGTGGTATGGGATACAGGTAGTTGATATCCGATACGTTCTGCGGCAGGTGCGGGTCTCCTTCCCCATTGCGGGCCACGTAGTAGGGCCTTGGGTTGTCGTGCGTCCGCACGCGCTGCACCAGGGTGTTGGTTCGCTTCAGGTCAAACCAGCGCCAGCCTTCACCGCCCAGTTCACGGCTTCTTTCATCCATGATGGTATCGCGGAGGGCGGCTTGTGCGGTGGGTGGCACTTCGTGCAATGCATTCCCAAACGCGCGGTCACGCACTTTGTTAAGCGGCGCCAGCGCGGCGTTGGGTTGTCCCAGTTCATTGAGCACTTCCGCATACATAAGGAACACGTCTGCGCTGCGCAGGTAGATCACGTTCTTGGCAGAGTTATAAATGTCAATAGAGCCGGAGCTGGTAGTGATATCATATTTCTTCAGGTGGGGCAGGCCAATGTCTACCCACCAGTCGTAGTTAGAACTGGGATCACTGCTGGCATAGAAGTGCGGGGTGATGGACGCGGCATAGCGTTTATCATTCACTTTGTCAAACAGGGAGTCTGCATACCACGCGGTGGTGATCACTACGTTGCCGCCGTAACCCGGTGTAGTGCTGCCGGTGGGGCCGCCCGGTGTGCTGGCCAGGGAAGCGCCGAAGATATTCTGCAAGCCGTTCGTGGCGCCGCTTTGCGGGGAGTACTGTACTTCCAGTAATGACTCTGCCGTGTTCTCTTTATTGAACAGGTCTGCGTAATCGGTATTGAGCACGATGCCTTTATTGTTGATCAGATCTTCAAACAGGGGCTTTGCATCGTTGTAGCGGTGCAGGGTCAGGTACACCTTGCCCAGCAGGGCTTCCGCCGCTTCCACGGTGGCGCGGCCGGCATCAGGTGTTTTGCTTCTTACCCACAGGTTTTGCTGCGCGTATTGCAGGTCGGCAATGATCAGTTCATAGATCTTGTCCTGCGGTGCACGGGGCACTCCATCGCCAAAGGGCATGTTCTCTATCCGCAAGGGCACGTCGCCCCAGAATTGTACTAACTGGAAGTAGAACAATGCGCGCAGGAACCTGGCTTCTGCCAGCAGGCGGTTCTGCACTGTCACATCTGCAAAATTCTTGATCTGCGGAATATACTGGATAGCATAATTGGCATTGGCAATGCCCACGTAGCAATAGTTCCAGTAATAACCCATTACGTCATTCTGGCTGTTAAAGGTAATGTCGTAACTGTCCAAGCCGGCTACCTTGGCCCAATAGCCGCCCCAGGCCTGCGCCTGGTATTCAAACCGCATTTCATCCGTGCCAATGATGCCCATGAGGGACACTTCGTTCTTCTTAATGGATTGCAGTTGCTGGTAAATCCCGGTTACGCCGGCGGTAGCTCCTGCCTGGTCTTTGTACACCTGCTGTGCGGACAGGAACACTTCCGGTGTGTAATCGAGGTCTTTTTTGCAGCTGCTGCCGGCCAGCAACAGCAGCGCGGCGGGAAGCAACAGTAATTTTTTATGCAGTTGTTTATAGCGTGTCATGTGTAAGGTCTTTAGTGATTACAGTCCCAGTTTTAAGCCCAGCAGGAAAGTGCGGTAACGCGGGTACAGCTCATTGGAGGAGTTGCCGCCGGAAACGTCCGGGTCCACGCCCTTGTAGCCGGTGAAGAGGAAGGGGTTCAGCACCTGTGCATATACATTCAGGCTGTTCATGTGCATACGTTTCAGCACGTTGCCATCCACATCATAGCCCAGGGTAATGTGCTGGATCTTGATGTAGGCTGCCTTCTGGATAGAATAGCTGGAACCCTGTCCTGTGCCGCCTGGCAGTGTACGCAGGGAGGTGCCAAATGCATCCGGGCGGGGAATGTTGGTGTTCGGATTTTCCGGTGTCCAGTATTTACCGCCCTCCACGGTTACGTTGGCAGTATTGCCAAAACCGGCATTGTAGTAAGTAAGGTTAGTGTAAGTGAGGTTATTCAGCTGGTGCCCGTACTGGTAAGTGCTGTACACCACCAGGTTAAAGCGGCCCAGGCGGAAGTAGTTCCACCAGCTTCCCCATCCTTTGGGAATGCTGCTGCCCACTACCACTTCATCCTGCGGCGTGATCTTGCCATCGCCATTGACGTCTTTGATGCGGATGTCACCCGGCTTGCCGTTGGGGTTGAGCTTAAAGTCGTCCCCTTTCTGGTACAGCCCATCATACACATAGTTTACGTACGTGCCGCTGGGCGGCAGGCCTACGCGCAGGGAAAGGCTGATAGAGTCCCTGCCGGGAAACAGCTTGGTAATACGGCTCTGGTATTTGGACCAGTTCACACTTGTTTGCCAGGCAAAGCGCTTGGTCTCTATGGGCGTAGCTTTCAGCATTACATCAATACCCTTGGTTTGCATGGCGGCCACATTCACCTGTTCATTATAAAAGCCGGAAGAAGGTGCCAGGGTGAGTGGCATGAGCAGGGCGCTGATATTCTTTTTATACACATCCACGGAAAGGGAAATGCGGTTGTTCAGCACCGCGATGTCTGTACCGGCATTGAGCTGGTGCTGGCGCTCCCATTCCAGGGAAGTGTTGCCCGCCGTGCCGCCAATGGTGTAACCACTGGTCACCGAAGAACCATTGAAGGGATATTGTGCCTGGTTAAAGCGGGTGTAGATCGCATCGTAAGGCAGGTTCTGGTTGCCCACCAGGCCATAGCTGGCCCGGAGTTTAAAATCACTCAGCACGGTTTTCAGTTTGTAGCCAATGAAGGGCTCATCCACTACGCGCCATGCGCCACTCACGGTGGGGAAGAAACCGAACTTATTATCGGGGCCAAAGCGGCTGGAACCATCCTGGCGGGCGGTCACGTTCAGGATGTAGCGGCCTTTGAATTTATAAATGGCGCGGGCCAGCAGGGAACGCACGGACCAGCCGTCGTAGTTACTGTTATCCTGCACCTTTACACCGGCGCTGCCCATGTTCTTAAAGCTAAGTAAGTCTGTAGGAAAGTACTGTCCCTGCATGTCAGTGGCAAAATTTTCGTGGCGCTCAAAGGTGAAGCCACCCAGTACATTCAATTCATGCCTGCCTTTAGTAAGGTAATAGTTAGCCGTGTTTTCCCACAGCACATCCGTGGAGCGGGTGTTGTAGATCTCACCGGAACCATTGGTAGAAAAGCCTCCACCGGTATTGCGCGGCCAGTAAGTATCTGCCTCTGCCTGGTAAATGTCTGCCCCAATGCTGGAACGCAGGGTAAGGTTTTTAAACGGCGTAAGCTCCAGGTATAAATTAGCATTGGTCCGGTTGGTCGTATACATGTTGGTTGCATACAGCGCCGTGGTCAATGGGTTGATGATGGTTGAAATGCCGGTGGAGTTATCAATGATGATCAGGGGCTGGTTAGTACTGTCGTAAGGCGGCATCAGCGGGCTTTGGGTAAGGGATTGCTGGAACTCGCCCGGCATGGCATTGCGCGTTTGATCATGTGTGAAATTTACGCTGCCGCCTATCTTCAGGAAAGAGCGGATCTGCGATTCATCCGCCAGGTAACCTGCATATTTTTTATAGCCGGTGTTGATGAGGATGCCCTGCTGGTCCATATAGTTACCGCTGAAGTACACGCGGTTGGAACCGGTGCCGTTGGCCAGGGAAATATTATAGTTCTGGATGGGCGCATTGTTATGCGCGATAGCGTTTTGCCAGTTATAGCTTTGGAATCCGTTGGTAATGCTCTTCAGCTCGTACTGGTTAAAGATCTTACCATCAGTGGTATCTGCATTGGGTGGAAAAGATACCGGGTCTGCGTTGGTAAAAGCGGTGCGCTTCAACTTATAGTAATCCTTTGCGCCCAGCATTTTGTAAGCAGGATTATTTACCTGGATGCCGGCGTACATGTCAAAGTTCACGGCAGTTTGTCCTGCCTTGGGTTTCTTGGTGGTGATGAGCACCACGCCTTCGGCGGCGCGGGAGCCGTAAATACCCGCCGCTGCCGCATCTTTGAGGATCTCCACGGATTCAATGTCGGCAGGATTTACATTGCGGATATCACCTACCAGGGCCACCCCGTCTACAATGTACAGGGGGCCTTGCAGCTGTGAAATGGAGTTCAGCCCGCGAATGTTTACGGACACGCCGGCACCGGGCTGTGTGCTGTTTGCATGCACTTCCAGGCCAGGTGTGCGCGATGCGAGTGCGGAAGCCAGGTTGGTAGACGGCATTTCCACGATCTCCTTGCCAGACACAGTAGCCACTGCGCTGGTGAGGTCTTTACGGCGCTCCTTGCCATAGCCGATCACCACTACCTCGGAAAGGGCAGCATTTGCATTTTGCAGCATGATGTTCCAGTGCGTGGAATCATTTTCCTTTACGATCATGGCCATCGTGTTGTAGCCGGTAAAGCTGATCATTACCGTAGCGCCAGGCTGTGCGTCTATCTTAAACTGGCCCTTGTTGTCGGCCATCGAGCTGGAAGTGGCGCCGGCCGGGCTTTTTACCCGGATGGTGGCAAAGGGCAGGTTGTCGTGGGTGCCGGCATCCTTTACCACGCCTTCAATGTGTTTTTGCTGGGCCATGGCACTGGTTATACAACCGGTGAAGACCACCAGCAGGCAGAGTAGTTTTCTCATATCAGGGATTGAATAATCTTAAATGTGCGGGACGTGTTTTTTAAGTGTAAGATGGACAATATAGCCTGCCTGGAAAACAGGTGGCGATGGCGTGTCCGCAAAGCGGTTGTTTACGTGGAGACTAAAAGCAGCATATATGTCGTGGAATTAGATTGATTGTACGGTAAAGCTACGTTTACCCTGGTGCGGAAAAAATGGATTAAATACAAAAAAGGATGGATTATATTATCCTTTGGAATATTTTGTACATTAGGTGTTTCAAGGACACGTTATGCATGCAAAAACGAAAGGGATCAAAGAGGGATTCGTGGGCCAGCAAATGGTGGTATTGCCTCCTAACATCAAACGCCAGTTCACCCAGAATCCGCTGATCAAGGGATTTTACCTCACGGCCATCGGTTATTATCCCAAAGCCACTAACCACGACCGGGAGCGCAAATCCGGCAGCGACCAGTATATCCTGATCTACTGCATTGAAGGGGAAGGCAATATCTACCTGCACGATACGGCCTATGTGCTCCGTGCCAACAGCTATTTTATCATCCCGCGCAATGTGCCCCACCGCTATACGAGCTATGGGGCCAATTCCTGGAGTATTTACTGGGTACACTTCAGCGGGGAAATGGCGCCGCTCATCTACCACCGTTTTGCACAGGACGGTGCGCCGGCCGTAATGACCGTACCGTACGACGAAGCACGCATCCGGTTGTTTGAACAGATCTTCCACCTGGTAGAGCGTAGTTATAATGAACGCGAGATGGAGATCCTCAACTTTAACCTGCTGGCCTTCGTCAACTCCCTGATCTACCATGCGGAGGCCAATCCCGCTATCCATAGCGATGATGTGGTGGGCAGTTCCATTGCTTTTATGAAAAAGCACCTCCAGGAAAAATTCAGCATCGAAGAGCTGGCGCAGCAGCAGGGCATTTCCGTATCGCACTATGCCCGTATTTTCAAACAAAAAACGGGCAGCTCCCCTATTAATTATTTCAACCAGCTGAAGGTGCAGAAGGCCTGCCAGCACCTGTATTTTACAGACCGCACCATCAAAGAGATCAGCGCGGAGCTGGGCGTTGATGACCAGTATTACTTTTCAAGGCTGTTTACAAAGGTGATCGGCGTATCACCTGCCCACTACCGGAAGCGCCACCGGGGCGGCAAATAGCAGCAGGACAGTACCGGACAGAAAGCTGGTAAAATTGACTATTTTACGGCGAAACGGAACTTCCATGACCTATCCACGTATAAAGGGCTGCCTTGCCGTATTAGGCCTGCTGCTTGGCTGTGGCACGCACACCATGGCGCAAACCACGCCCACCCCGCAATGGAGGCCGGTGTACCATTTTACACCGCCCCAAAACTGGACCAACGATCCCAATGGATTATTTTACCAGGACGGCACCTTCCACCTTTATTACCAGCACAATCCTTTTGAAAATAAATGGGGCCACATGAGCTGGGGCCATGCCACCAGCAAAGACCTGGTGCACTGGCAGCACCTGCCCGTAGCCATTCCCGAGCGGGTAACCGCGGATACCACTACCATGATCTTTTCCGGCTGCGCGGTAGTGGATGCAGCCAATACCAGCGGGTTTGGTACCAACGGCAAAGCGCCGGTGGTGGCTATCTTCACAGCACACCTGCCCAAGCAGAAAAAGGAATGCCAATACCTGGCTTACAGCAATGATAACGGTAACACCTATACGCTGTATGACCATAATCCCATTATAGACCTGGACATGGCAGATTTCCGTGACCCCAACGTGTTCTGGTACGCGCCTACTAAAAGCTGGGTGATGACGGTGGCCCTGGTCAATGAGCACCAGGTACGCTTTTACGGCTCCAGGGACCTGAAGCACTGGGAAAAGCTGAGCGACTTTGGCCCCGCCGGGTACACGAAGAATGGCTGGGAATGCCCGTCTTTGCTGCATTTGCCGGTAGCAGGCAGTAAGGAAGAAAAGTGGGTGCTCTTGGTATCCTGCTTCCAGGACCACGGACCGCTGATGCAATACTATACCGGCAGTTTTGATGGCAAACAATTCCACAACGATAATCCAGCGGATAAGGAACTGGTGGTAGACTATGGCGATGCTTTCTATGCCGCCATTGCCTGGCGGGATGCGCCCCAGCGCAATCCCATCCTGCTGGGCTGGATCCAGAACGGCCGCCCCGAAACGTATCCCTGGAAAGGTCAGCTGTCCATTCCGCAGGACCTTTCCCTGTACCAAAGCGGGGAAGGCCTGCGCCTGCGCCACCAGCCGGCGGCACGGGTAGTGAAAGCCCTTCCCCGCTACACCAGCGGCCAGCCATTGGTGCAGTACAACCCGGCATCCCACCCCGTAAAAGATACCACGGTGACACTACCCGGCAATAACGGGAACGCCTATTGGCTGACTGCCAGCTTTGCGGTGAATGGCTCTTCCACCGCGGGTTTCAACGTATTTGAAAACAAGCAGGACGGGCGCAGGATCACCGTGGGGTATGATGCCGCCAAAGAAGAACTGTTCGTAGATTGCACGGCTTCCGAAAAGCAAAACAAGTCGCCGGAAAACCTGGTGATGCGGGCACCTATGAAAGCCGTCAATGGTAAGGTGCAAATACAGATCCTGGCAGATAGGTCGTCCCTGGAAGTATTTGGCAACGACGGGGAACAGGTGATCTCCACGATGGTGTATCCCGCGGCTAACGATACTGGTATTTCAATGTTTACAAAAAGCAATGCCATCCTGAAAAAACTGGAACTGCGCAACATTCAACTTTAATTATTCATGAAGCATTATATCATCGGAATAGCGCTGCTGCTCTCCCTCCTACCCGCGCGTGCCCAGCAAAGCCCGCGCATTGTGAACATCGTAAATTTTATCCGCCTGCTGGAGCCCCGCGACCCTGCCATTACGGAGGACGTGCTGTATCAGACCGTAGTGGCACAGGTACAGCTGATGCGGGCCAACAAACTGCCCGGCACCTTCCTGCTGCAATACGATGCGCTGATGGACCCGCGCTACCAGCAACTGCTAAGATCCCTGCCCAGGGATAGTTTTGAAATAGGCGCCTGGTGGGAAATACCGCAGCCGCTGGTAGAACAATCCGGCCTCCCCTGGCGGGGCCGTTACCCGTGGGACTGGCGCGCCAACATTGGGTTCTCCACCGGCTACTCACCTGCGGAAAGGGAAAAGCTGATCGACACCTACATGCATGCATTCAAAAAGGTTTTCGGCTACTATCCCAGGTCTGTGGCCTCCTGGTTTATTGATGCGCACAGTTTGCAGTACATGTACGATCACTATCACATTGTGGCATCCGCCAATTGCAAAGACCAATATGGCACGGATGGCTACACGCTGTGGGGTGGCTACTGGAACCAGGCCTACTACCCCAGCCAGCGGAATGCATATATGCCTGCGCAACGTGCCGCTATGCAAATACCGGTACCCATCTTCCGCATGCTGGGCAGTGACCCTATCCGGCAGTACGATGATGGGCTGGAACATGAAAGGCAGGGCGTGATCACCCTGGAACCGGTGTACCCCAAAGCAGGTGGCGATTCTGTATGGATAAACTGGTTCATGCAGCAATTAGTGCAGCAACCTGCCCTTGCGTTTGGTTATACACAAGCCGGCCAGGAAAATTCTTTCACGTGGAATGCCATGGAAAAAGGATTGCGCCTGCAATTCCCCCTCATAGCCCGCCTGCGCGATCAAAAGAAAGTGCGGGTGGAAACACTGGCGGCATCCGGTGCCTGGTTCCGCAAAACATTCCCTGTAACACCCGCTACAGCGGTAGTGGCGCTGGAAGACCTGCCAGGTGGTGATAAAAATACCGTTTGGTATAATAGCCGCTTCTACCGGGCTAACCTGTTGTGGCAAGATGGCCACCTCCGCTTCCGTGACATCCACCTGTTTGATGAACAACTGGCATCCCTATACGAAAACAAGCCCGCCACTGAAAATGAATGCAGCTTCTACACCTTACCAGTAATTGACGGCTACCTGTGGAGCAACCGGGATACGCTGGCCGGCCTGCGGTTTAAAGCAGTAGTGAATGGTGATACGGTAAACATTGCCGGCGGCAAGCCCACCGTGTCGGAGCAACCGAACACGCTGGTCATCCACTGGCCGCTAAAGGACCAAAGCGGCAGCTTTACCATCACTTTAAAGGAACGCCAGGTGAGTGTTGCCTTCTCCGGGAAGGCGCCCCTGCAATGGTTCCTGGACTTTAGCGCCGCCGCCCGCAAACCGTTGCCATTCCTTGGCCTTGATGCTACGACACTTACTGCAAAGTTTGAAAACATGCAATACGCACTGACCACTCAAAGTGGCACACTGCAAGGAAATAACACCGCCTTCAGGATGCTGCCCGCCAACAACAAGATCATCCTTACTTTTAAAACGGATATTCATTAAAACAGGAAGGCCCCGGAAAAATCCGGGGCCCTTTTGCTTACTTGTACAACAGGTCAATTACCGTTATAAGGGATAGCGGTCAGTTTATATTTTCCATTTTCCAGCACCTTCTTTTCCACCTGCATCACTACTTCCTGCTGCTCACCTTTAAAGAGCGTGAAGTAGTTGTCAGACATGAGCAGGGGCAATACCTGCTGGTTATTGTCTGCCCGCAGCAATTGCACGCGCACCGCAAAAGCCGTTGTGGACGCTGGATTACGCACGATAGCCCGGATGCGGATGCTATCACCTACGGTTTCCATCTTTGACGTAATGGTCAGCTTTACCGGCGCCAGCTTATTCAGCGCGGTATAATCCGCTGCGCGGTTGCTGCGCCAGTAGAAGTTGTCAGACAATACTCTGCCGGTGCCATCTTTCAGGTACAGGCGGATGAACTGCACATCGCTCAGCGTACTACTGCGCTTTCCATACACTTCAAAATCGTAGAGGGAATACCCCCATTCCGTGGCGCGCTTATCGCCCTGCATCTTTACATAGCGGGCTTTTACAGGCGGGAAGTTTACCGTTTCCATCCCCCCTTTGCCATCCGTGGTCTGGTAGATCTCTTTCCAGTTTTGCGCATCGTCCGATACCAGCAGGCGGAACGCTTTGGCGTGGGCGGTTTCCCAGTTGAGCACCACGCTGCTGATCTCCTGTGGCGCTTGCAGGTCCACGTACACCCATTCATGGTCTGTGTAGTGACTGCTCCAGCGGCTGCCGGTGCTGCCATCCGCCACTGCGCCGGCGTCTCCCCCGTCATTGGAAGTGGAAGAAGCCACCGCGGGTTTGCGAAAGGCCAGGTTGTCAATATTAAAGTTCAGGTTAAAGCAGGGTGTGGCTGCACCGGCGGCAGCATCTACTTTTACGGTCTTGGCAAATTCTTTTGCCGGGCGGCCATCCACGTTGTACACCATGGCTTCCGCGGTGAGACCGGGAGCGTTTTGCAACGTGGTGTTGATCACCTTCACGGAGTTGTCACCTGCGCTCCACTGGATGTGCAGGGGCTCACAAGCTTTCTTTACACCGAAATAAGCACCGGTGAGATCGTAGTAGTAGTCATAGGTCTGCCATACAAAGCTGGGGTAAGCAGATTGGCTCATCCAGGTCATGATGCCGGAAGCATCATTCCACATGTTGTGCAGCCAGCCTTCGTACATGGCTTTGTTGGTCTCAATATTGAGCAATTGTGCTTTGCGGCAATAATCATCAATACCGGTGGGCGCGCCATAGCTTTTGGTGATAGCATCATCATAACGGTCCGGTCCTGCATTGAAGGCATTCTTGCCAAAGAAATGCTTGTTCCACATTTCATTGCGCGGCCACCAGCTGCTATCCGGCATAAAGCGCTTAAAGCTTTCCACGTTTGTAAATACGGCCGTGCCTATTTCCGTGCGAAGGCCCCAGCCGGGTGTACCGCCAAAGCCGCCAGGGAAGCGGGTAAAGTACCAGGATGGCAGGAAGTTGGCCCAGGGGCCACTGCCGGTCAGCCCATCGGCGTGGGAATTGGCCTGGTACAAACGGTCGCCGGCGTCAAAGGTGGCCACGTCCTCACGCAACCAGCCATTGAGCGGAGGCAAGGGATAGCCTTCGTTATCACCGCACCATACTGCTATGGACGGGTGGTTGCGCAGGCGCTTGATCTTTTCTACCGCGTTCCTGTTAAAGGCAAAAACATCGTCCGGTAAGTTAGGATGGGAGTTCAGCCAGAAATCGTCCCACACCATGAGGCCATACTTGTCACAGGCTTCATAAAACTCTTCATCCGTGGTACTGCCTATCCAGTTGCGCACCATGTTCAGGTGCATGTCATGGTGCAGTTTCAGCTTGGTTTCATACTCACCGCCCCGGCAGCGCAGCATGTACTCAGACATGCCCCAGTTGCCGCCTTTGATGAAGATGCGTTGCCCGTTAATATGCAGGTGCAGCACCCCACCCAGGGTATCGTAGCTGTACTGTTTTATACCAAACTTCACCCGCTTTTCATCGGATACTTTTGTGGCGGCGGTAAATTGCAGGTCACAGGTATAAAGCGGCTGCGCGCCATAACCATTGGGCCACCAGAGCTGCGGGTGCTCCGCTTTTTCCTGGAAGCTCACATGATCTGTCCTGCCCGCGCCCACCTTTACTTTGCGGGAGAAGGTGATATTGCCCGGTGTGATCGTACCTGTTACGGTTCCCTCCTGCTCACTGTCGCCGTCATTGTGCAGGTCCATGCTGATGTGCAGCATAGCATGCGCCGTATCCGGCACCAGGGTACGGATCCAGGGATCGTTGATGGTCACGGCGCCGGAGCTGCCCAGGTATACATCATCGGTGATGCCCATGTTGAGGCCCGGCACATAAGGCATCCAATCCCAACTGGCGGCGGAAATGTAAGTAGGGCTGGAGTAATTCACGATCGGGGTGCCCGGCCACTTTACCAGCACGGCCAACACGTTAGGTTGCCCCGGGCGCAGGATATGGGTCACGTCAAACTTACCCCGGTCCATGAAGCCGTCCAGCAGGCCAAGGCGCTGCCCGTTAAGGAACACTTCGCCTTTGCGGTTCACACCTTCAAAGATGAGCCACTGTTTTTCCTGCCGGTTAGCCGCCGGTGTAAATACCGTGCGGTACCAAAAGTCGCGGTCGTACTTTGATTTGTCTACCTTGTAAATGTTGTCGCCAAAGTTGGGGTCTTTTTCAAGACCAGCCGCTACGTAAGCCCCAAACACGGTGCCTGGTACGTCGGCGGTCACCCAGTCCTTGTCATCGTAGTCCGTCGCCTGCAGTTGTGCAGCTGCGGGCGCTGTGGCAGCGGGTTTCACCTTCCACACTACGCCGGGTGTGCCACTGTTGAGGCGCATGCATGGCTGCTGTGCCGCGGCTTGCAGACCTGCCATCATGAGCAGGCCCGCCAGCCATTTTCCGTTCTTTTTAAGCATGTTCTGTTTTATTTCCAATTGAATACGCGCACGAAATAGGGACGGTAACGGTCAGCACTGCCCGGCACATTGAAGTTGCTGTTAAAGTCCGTGGGATTGATGTTATAAGAGATCACCAACTCCCCGTGCCGGCTCAGGGAGCGGTGCACAAAGGCGTTATAGGTGATGAAATCCACTGTATATTTCTCCGGTATGTGGTACAGCGTGCGCTTGTTGGTCCACGGCCCTATGGGCGAAGTGGCTTCCTGGATGTAGATGTCCAGCCCAAAGAGGTTTTGCTGTGACACCAGGTAGTATTTACCATCTTCATAAAACACGTTGGGTTGGGTGATATCGCTGCACACAGTTTTCTTCTGCGGTGTAGTGCTCCAGCCATTATCGCCATAGTATTCCCAGGTACCGGTAAGATCATGCCCGGCCACGCGCGCCACGTACATGTAAGTGGTGAGGTAACCGTTCTCTGTGGCATACATATACGTGTAGCCATCCGGTGCGGCCATGCTGGCGGCGCTGTAGTTCTGGTAGGTGTCTTTGTTTTCCTGGATATGGTCCAGCTGCATGGAGGGCAGGTTGTAAAGGGCCAGGTCCGTGGAGACGATCGCAAAGTCCCAGGTGCCATTGCCGGTCTTGCGTACATGGGCCAGCAACATTTGCAGCTGGTTGCCATGTACCTGGCTGGTGCCGGGCCAGTACCAGTCCTGGTCTTCCGGCGCATCGCGGTACTTCACCCAGGTTTCACTGGTGTTGCCGGTGCCGGGATTGAGCTGCACAAAACTTTGTACGGAGGTATCCAGTTCCAGGTTGGCAGCGTTGCGGCACATCTTGTTGTTGGTGCGGTTGCGGTCCTGGCTTACGTTACCAAAGAAGCTATCCTGGAAGCTCCAGAGCAGGCGCCCGTCCGGCAGCATTACGGTGTAGCAGCCATCTGCCCCGTTCCAGTTGCGGTAGCGGGTCAGGTAATCATTGTAATCCAGGTCGCTGTACACGGTCACCCCCGGGTCCCATTTGCCCAGGTTGGGCAGCAGTTGCAGGCGCGGGCCGGTGGGGTCCGCGGGCTTCACCACGTGCACATACCATTTGCGCACCTTGCCGGCGGCGGAGGTCACTGTGTACGTATATCCGTTACCGTTATCCGCAAAGTTTACCTTCACACCTGGCGCCGGTAGTACTTTGGCGCCTGGTGATACGGTAACGATAGGGTTGATAGTGGTAAGGTCCAGGTCTTTCTCCGCGCTCACCGTGATGGTACCGGAGTCCGGTGTATTCACGATAATGGCGTTACCTACCTGGCCGGCAGGCAGTTTGAAAGATGTGATGGCGCACTCCCAGCTTTTGTAGTCCTCCATGGGACTGCGCATGCAGGAAGCGAGCAGTGATATAGCCGTGGCCAGCAGTATAGTCATTTTCATAGCTGCTTTTTATTTGAGACCTATTTGTACCCCTACATTTACCACGCGCTGGTTGAAGTAAGCATCACCGGCGGTGTTGCTGGCTACTTCAGGGTCCTGCTGGTATTTCTTGTAGTTGGTCCAGGTAAACAGGTTATAAGCGCTCAGGTACAGGCGTGCGTTGTTAACTCCTTTGGGCAGTAAGGTGCTGGGCAGCTGGTAGCCCATGTCCACCGTTTTCAGGCGCAGGTAGCGCGCATCGATCAGCCAGAAATCAGACATGTAAGTGCTGGCGCTGTTGATCGTGGTGGGGTTACTGGTGAGGCGCGGAAACTGTGCATTGGCGGCGGTTTCCGGGGTCCAGCGCTGCTGGTGGATGGGCTGGAACTGGCTCTGGAATGTTTCAATGCCCGTACCCACTACCGCAAAGCTGTAACCGAAGGCGCCCTGGAACAGCAGGTTTATACTGAAGCCTTTGTAACCCCCACCCAGGGTGAGGCCCAGCACTGTGCTGGCCAGGTTAGGCTTACCAATGGCGCGGCGGTCGTTGTTATCTATCACACCATCGCCGTTCACGTCCTGGTATTTCAGGTCGCCCGCCTGGATGGGATATTCACTGAGCGGTGTAGCCGGAGCATCGTGCGCATTGCTCTGGATCTTGGCAATGTCTTCCGGCGTGTAGTAACCTATCCAGTGATAACCAAAGGGCTGGTCAATGGGGTGACCGGTTTCCCGCAGCCAGGGGTAAGCCGGCTGTGCTTCATCCTTAAACAACACCTCGTTGTGGAAGTGCTGGAAAACCAGGCTGGTATTGATGTTCCAGCGGCGTATGTTGGTGCGGTAGTTGATCTGGCCGTCAAAGCCTTCGTTCTTGGTACGCGCCACGTTAGTAGGGCTGTAACCCACACCGATGATGTTGGGAATAGACCCTTTCTTTACCAGCTGGTCGTAGCGTACGTCATGGAAATAATCCACGGTTACAGACAGGTGATCGTTAAACAGGTTCATGTCCAGGCCTGCATCGGCCTTCCTGGCCTTTTCCCAGGTCACGTACATGCTACCCAGGTCGCCTTCATAAATGGTGCCCTGGCCGGCATCACTTTCGCCAAAGCTGTAGCCGGGGCCATTCAGGTACTCCTGGCGGAACAGGTAGTGGTTACCCGCCGTTACGTCAGAGCCTACCACACCGTAGGAACCACGCAGTTTCAAGAGGCTTACCACGCTATTGAGGTCACTGAAGAATTTCTCTTTTGAGATGGCCCACCCCGCGCCCACAGCCGGGAAAAAGCCATTGCGCCGGGCTGCCTGGAAGCGGTCGGAGCCATTGTAGGCACCATTGAAATCCAGCAGGTATTTTTCCTTGTAGTTATAACCGGCTTTGAAAGACCAGCCCCGGAAGTTAGAAGGGATATCCGCCATGGACGTGGTGCTCTGCAGGTTATAAAGCAGCAGGCCGTTGAAGTTATTATCACCAAAGCTGCGCGCATAGTTGGCAAACACCTGGGTGTTCACATTCCGGCTGTACAGGTCTGTGCTGCCCGTTACCGCGTAAGGTTGTAAGCGGTAGAAGCCACGCGGATCCAGGGTGTAAGAGCCATCCTCCGGATTGTAGTGGTAAGAGGGAGGATCTGCACCGCGGAACAGGTTCCGCGAATATTGCTCAATGCCGGCATATGCCACGCGCGCGGTGAGGGACAAGCCTTTGGTGAGCATATCCAGTTGCTGGGTGCCGCCAAAGAGCGCGTTAAAGTCTGTGCGCTTGCTACGGGTGTAGCCACCGTTTGCCAGGCGTGCGTTGATGGTGGGCAGTTCATCTTTCGTGTCTGCAGCAAATGCATAGGAACCATTCGGGTTCATGATGGGCGCAGAGTACGGATGGATCTTTTCAAAGTTGTATACTTCCGATACCACGTTGGCGCTATGCGGCTGGTTGATGTCTGCAAAGCGGGTGGTCAGGTCCAGGCGCAGGTTCAGCGTTTTGGTGGCCTGCATGTCCAGGTTAGAGCGGAAGTTATAACGGCGGAAGAAATAGTTGGTGTTCACTTCATTGCGCGGATCGGAGAAATCGCGCACCAGGCCGTTCTGCGTGAGGAAGCCTCCGGAGATGAAGTACTTCACCGCCGGGGTACCACCGGAAATGTCAATGTTGCTATTGGTCTGGTAGCTGTGTTTTTTGAACACGGTATTGTACCAGTCGATGTTCGGATGGCCGTAGGGATCTTTCCCGTTCTTAAACAGCTCCAGGTCTTCACCGGTGAATTTGGGTGCCAGGCCGTCATTCTTATACGCTTCATTTACCAGCACCGCGGTGTTGTAGGCATCGAGGAATTTAGGCGTCTTTACCGGTGATTGCTGGCCACCTTCAATGCGGGCATTCACCTGGGGCTGGCCCATTTTACCACGGCGGGTAGTTACCACCAGTACACCGTTGGCACCTTTGATACCGTAAATAGCCGTAGTAGAGGCGTCTTTGAGGATGGAAATGCTTTCAATCTCGTTCACGTTGATCTGCTGCAGCTGGTCATACGTATATTCAATATCATCCACGATGATCAGCGGTTTGTTACCATCACTGTTCAGGGAGCTTACACCACGGATAAAGAAGTCAGAAGCATCTTTACCCGGCTGGCCGCTGCGCTGCATGGATACAAAGCCGGGCAGCTTACCCATGAGGGCATTCTGCACATTGGCCGTGGGCACATTGCGGATCTCCGCGCCGGTAATGGCGCTTACCGCACCGGTGTTGGTAATACGTTTGGCCTGGTTAAAGCCTACTACCACCACTTCATCCAGCCCCTGGTTAGATGGCTGCAACACCACGTCCACCGTGGCTTTGCCGGCTACGTCTATTTCCTGTTTGGTATATCCTACCAGCTTCACCTCGATGGTGTGACCGGCGCCTTTGAGCGTAAGATGGAAGCGGCCATCCCCGTCTACGATGGAGCCATTGGTAGGCAGCCCCTTTTCCGTAACGGCGGCACCGGGCAGTACCCCGTTCTGGTCTTTCACCGTGCCGGAGACCACTTTTGTTTGCGCGGGCAGCAGCCGTGGTGCAGCCATTACCAGCAGGACTAAAAGAAAAATATGTTTCATGTCAGTCATTTAAATTTCATGTAAGTAATAGGGATCACCAGCCGGGGTTCTGTACCATGTGATCATTCTTCACCACTTCATCGTAGGGAATGGGATACAGGTACATCTTCTTGCTGAAGGACGGTTTGAACACAGATACCAGGTTGTAGGTGAGCGTAGCGCCATCCTTGATGATCTGCATGCCATGCAGCGGGTTGTTGAGCACCTGCTCTGCAATGCGCCAGCGGCGCACGTCCCAGTAGCGTTGCTCTTCAAAGGCCATTTCTATGCGGCGCTCGTTGCGGATCACCTGGCGCATGGAGTCCTGGGTCATATTGGCCGCAAGGCCATACATCCCATCATCGCCGGGTGCAATGCCGGCGCGGGCACGCAGGTCTTTCAGCACCTGGTACACCTCTTCCGTGGGACCACTATACTCGTTCTGCGCTTCGGCAAAATTGAGCACCACTTCCGTGTAGCGCAGGATCAGCCAGTCATGGCTGGTTATATCACTGTACTGGGTAGCGGTTTCAAAATTGCCCATGAACTTGCGCATGTAATAAGCCGTTTTGGTGCCGGGTGTTTGCCCTGCCGGTTTGTTCTGGCCACCGTCAAACATCTGCAACTGGGTATTCAGCCAGGTGCAGCCGTTGTACAGGATGGTCATGCCAAAACGGGGGTCACGGTTGGCATAGGGATCGTCTGCGTTGTAGCCGGACTGGGGGTCTGTGATCGCCCGCCCGTTGGCCATGGGAAAGGCATCCACCAGTTCCTGGGTAGGATTGGTGCGGCCATTGGCCACTTTTGCAAAGCCCAAAGGACCGTTGGTACTTTCTATCGTGGAGTTGTTACTGCCCTGGCGGAAGAAGATCACTTCACTGTTATTTTGTGTGATGAAGATGTCCTTAAAATTGGGCAGCAACGCAAAAGTTCTTTCGTTGATCAGGTCGCGGGCCGCGTCTGCCGCCAGTTTCCAGCGTTCTTTATCATAGGTGGTGTAGCCGGTGAGCGGATTGTTGGCGTCAATATTCTGTCCATTGAACAAGGGGCTGGCCGCATACAGCAGGATCTTGGCTTTGAGCGCCAGGGCCGCACCGCGGGTGGCGCGGTGGCTGTTCAGCTCCGGTGCCACCACGGGATTGGGGCGCAGGCTGTCTTTAATAGCATCACATTCCTTTACCAGGTAGCTTACGCAATCGGCAAAGGAGCTGCGGGCTACCTGTACATCATCTCCCAGTTTACGGGCGCTGTCGCCCATGAGGGGAATGCCGCCGTAACGCTTCAGCAGCTCAAAATAGAAGAGTGCACGCAGGAAGCGGGCTTCCGCCTTCCAGGCATAGCGGATGGAATAACCGTTTGGCAGCTTTTCCTTTACCGGGCTTACATCAATGTTGCTCACAAAAATGTTTGCCTGGCGGATGGCTGCATAGCAGCTGGCCCAGGGCGTTTCTGAGGCAATGGTAGCATAGGAAGTGTAGCCACCGGTAGCCAGCAGGGACACATCCGTGGTGCTGGTGGAGATAGACACAGCATCATCACTCGCGGCGTCCAGGATGTCGTTATTCAGCCGGTTATAGCCTTGTGGCAGGTCAGAGTAGATGGTGTTCAAAAATTTATTTGCGTAAGTGCCCAGGGAGTCGTCCTTGTCAAACACGTATTCGATCGTGAATTTTTCAAGGGGCACTTTTTCATAATCCTTGCTGCAGGAAGCCATGGTGGCGGCTACGGCGGCTATGACGAGAAAAATGCGGAGTTGCTTCATACAAGATTTATTTAGAGGGCGCACTAAAATTTAACATTGATACCGGTGTTCACTACCCGCTGTATGGGGTATGCCCCCACGCCTACTTCGGGATCTACAAAGTCGTACGCCGCATGTGTAAAGAGGTTCAGCCCATTCACGAAGATCCTGGCACTGCCTATCTTCAGGCGGCTGGTCCATGCATAAGGCAGGTTGTACGCCAGGCTTACATTCTTCAGGCGGAAGTAGTTGCCATTGTGCATCCAGAAAGTGGAGCTGGCCTTATTATACCCGTAGTTGGCATCGGCCGTGAGGCGCGGGTAGGTGGCGGTGAGCGCGGTTTCCGGGGTCCAGCGGCCGGTGATCTGCTGGTAGGCCTGGCCGTAAGTGAAGTTATTGAACTGGAAACCACCTTCCGTAGCAAAGTTGGCTACATACTCATCGCGGTTTGATACACCTTGCAGCAAAGCGCTGAACTCAATGCCCTTGTAAGAGAAGCCCGCGGTAAGCCCGTAATAGAAAGTAGGTTTATACGTGCCAATGGGCGCTTCATCAAACTGGTTGATCTCCCCGTCCCCATTCAGGTCTTTGTAATGGATGTCGCCGGCCAGGGGCTTGTAACCTGCAATGGTGGCGCTGCCATTGGCTTCATCTGCCGTCTGGAACAGGCCTTCCGCAATGTAGCCGAATGGCATGCCCACCGGCTGGCCGGTACGGCGGTTCCAGCTATAATCGCGGCGCTGCTCATCCATGTACAACACTTTGGTGGCAAACAGGTTTGCATTGCCGGTAATGAAGTAGTTGAACGCACCGGCGCGGCCGTTGTAGGTCACCTGCAGCTCACCGCCCTGGTACAGGTTGCGGCCAATGTTCTCCGCGGGATAAGCGGCGCCGATCAGGGCAATGCTCTTACCACGGGTCTGTAACAGGTTCGCATATACGTCGTGGTAATAATCACCGGTGATCACCAGTTTATTTTTGAAGAAGGCGGCGTCAAAACCCACGTCTGTCTTACTGGCCGTTTCCCAGGAAATATTCACGTTTGCCAGGCCATTCTCCCGCACACCGGAACCGGCAGAGCGCACCGTGCCCTGTGAGTAAATGCCACCACCTATACCATTGTCTTCAGAAAAATCCTGGCGCCAGATATAGTAGCCGGAGTTGTCTATCCCATTGCCGGTACGCCCGTACACGCCCCGGACCTTCAACTGGTCCAGCCAGCTGGAGGCGTCCTGCAGGAAGCCTTCCCGGGCCAGGTCCCAGCCCGCCCCGAAAGCGTAGAAGGTGCCGTATTGATGACCGGGCATATAACGGTTGTAACCACTGCGGTTAATGGCTGCTTCCAGGAAGTAACGGCCTGCATAGTTGTAGCCGCCTTTTGCGGAAAGATTGGTCGCCACACCCGGCAGGTCATAGTTATAAATGGTCTGGCGGCGGTCCACATATAAGCCCCCGGTTACGTTGCTGCGGCCAAACGCGTGGTCATATTGGAAAGACAGCTGCCCGAAGAAGTTCTGGGAATTGAACACCGGTGCAAAGCTGTTGGACTGGGAATTGCCAGCGCCTGATTTGGTGTAGATCGTATCGCCCTGGTCAATGCTCATGTGGTACACCAGGTCGGATTTATTGCGGATCAGTGCATTCTGCGACTGGATGGACAAATTGCCCTTACCCACGAAAGCCAGGCCTGGCAGTAGTTTGGAGAGATCGTAGCGGATGTCCACGTTAGACATCACGTCTTTGCTCTGATCCTGGATATAGCCGCTGTTGATGGTCTGTGATAAGAGGTTGGCCGTCAGGTTGCCGGTGCCACCCCAGGTCCCGTTCGGGTTCTTAATGGGATAAGCGTTGTTAGGCGTATTCAAAAGCGTGCCCAGGATATTAGCCATACCGGCGCCAGGCTGCCAACCGTCCTGGATGCGGCCAAAGATCTGCAGGCCTACGTTCAGGTTGCGGGTCACATCCACGTTCACGTCTGCATTGATCAGGTAACGTTTCAGTTCTGCGTTGGTGTTATAGTTTTCCGTATTGCTTTCGCGGAAGAGGCCTTTCTGGTCAGTATAGTTCAGCGCCACTGCGTAGCGGGCCACGTTGCCGCCGCCATTGATGGCCAGGTTGTAATCGGAAATGGGGGCGGTCTTGCGCAGGATGGTATGGTACCAGTTCACATCCGGGTGGCCATAAGGGTCCGTGTGATCGCGGTAGGCTTTGATATCGCTTTCTGTGTACAACGGGTCTTTGCCATCATTTTGCAGGGCCTCATTGAGCAGGTAAGCATATTGCCACGCAGGCAGGGGCTTGGGCATGCTGATGGCTTCCTGTATGCCGGTTTGCGCGGTGAAAGACAAGCGGGGCTTACCGGCGCGGGCCCGCTTGGTGGTAATGAGCAATACGCCGCGGGAGCTGCGCTGGCCCAGCAGGATAGTAGACATGGCGTCTTTCAGCACGGAGATGGACTCAATGTTTTCCGGGTCTATGGAATACACATCGCGCTGCACACCATCAATGATGGTCACCGGCTTATTTCCCCGGAGTGACAGGCCTATCTCTGTATTATCACTGGTTTCGCCGGCACCGCTGTGCGGGATGTTGCCAAGGAAAATATTCACATCATAGTTATTGCCCGTGGCGGGATTACGGAAGCCGCTGGTCTGGTACGTGTACAGGCCTGGCAGGCGGCCGGAGAGCGCGTAGGCGTACAGGGTGGCTGGCGTGGTAGACAACTGGTTAGTATACACAGATGCCACGGATCCAACCATGGTGGCGGGTGTAGCCTCACCATACAGTACGGGTATGCGCCTGGGGGACTGCAGGTAGCTTTCTTCCATGCGCAGGCGGATATCCTGCGTGGCGCCGGCCACTTTATGGGTAATGGCATTGTACCCCTCGTGCTGCAGGATAATAGTTTGCTGCGGACCGGCCTTTATTTTGAACTCGCCGGAAAGCCCGGTGTATGTAGTGTCTGCGCTGCCTTTTACTACCACGGCGGCGGCGCGTACGGGCTGCCCGTATCCATCGAGCAGGGTACCGGTCACAAAGCCCCCGTCCTGCGCAGACACCCGCCCCGGGAGGGCAAAGGCCAGCAGTGCGAGCGCCAGTACCGGTAAATATTGTTGTATAGAGCGGTGAACCATTGTATTAGTTTTTTAACGGGAATTATTGGCATTTGAACGTGAAGGGGAATGGTGTGGTGCTGGAGTTGGCAAAGCCCACTTTCACGGTGCCGCTGGCATCGGTGAAGAAGAAATCAAATTTCTTCAGCTTCTTGCCTTCCGGTGCTTTGAAGAAAGCGCGGGGCCAGATGGTGATAGCGGATTTCTTACCGGTATAGGGCATCAGCAGCGTATTGGCCGTGCTTTCGCAGGTGGTCAGCGTATCGCCATCCCCTGTATAGGCGGTGCCGCACAGGTACACGTTGCCCATGCCTTCCAGCGCGGTTTGCACCACAGAGGGGTCAAAGCTGATGGTGAGCCAGTCGTTGTCCGTTGTATTGCCCGGCGTAAAAGCCGCGATCTGCGGGTTACAGAAGTCTACCAGGTCGCCCTGCCCGTCTGTTACGTTAAAGCAATCCTTGAACAGGTTCTTGTACACGTTATTGGCGCCAAATACATCACTCAGGCCTTCGGTGCTGCAGCCCAGGAAGTAGCCGGTCTTAAACTGTGTGTTCTCCGGGCCTGCCTTGGTGTTAATGGTCACCACGATGTTGTCATTGGCGCCATTGGGCATGTTGTAAGCAGTGGTGCTCCAGAAGGCCACCCATTCCAGGTCGTCTACCATATAATTGCCTCCCATGCCAAAGCGGTCTTTCAGGGCGGCCGGCCAGTTCTTGTTATTCGCAGCGATCACGGAAGCCGGGATGGGCACCATGCTGCCGTTGCCATCATTATCCGTGGTATAGGTTACGGTACTGTTCATGGCGGCGGCCCAGCTCTTAGGCGCCAGGAAAGCGATGATGAGGCGCTCATTGCTGCGGCCTCCGTCGGCCACGCTCACATGGCAGTTCATGGTGATAGTGAAGGTCTCCCCTGCCTTTACAGACGCGGGCTGGTCTACGCTATCCAGGAAAACGCAGCTGGCAATAGCCATGAGCAGAAGCGCCAGCGTGCCGTATAGTAATTTCTTTTTCATATCGTGGAAAGCTATTGATTAAGGTTGCACGCGTTGCAGCGTATAGAGGTACACGTTAGCCCCGCATCCCGGGCTGAACGTGAAGATGATATTGCGGGCGCCGGCAGCTACCGGGTAATTGAAAGTGGTGCTTACGGCGGTATCCCCGTCTGGCGTGAATTTCAGGCGGAAGGGGTATTTCGGGTCGTCCAGGGCATAGGTGCCATTCTTGCTTACCACGAAAGGCAGTACGTTATCCATGGTATACTTGCCATCTGTGGTAAAATGGATCCTGAACTGTGAAAAGTCGGCCAGGGTGGTAATGTCCACCCCGTTGCGCACACATTTGGTAATGCGCCATTCGCCGGAGATGTCTTTCGTGCTCTCGGCCACCAGCATATCGTTATGGTGACAGCCAAAGGTGCCCATCAGCAACAGTACAATACCGATGCGGCCTGCTACGCGGAATAATGTTGTGAGATTCATGTGTTGCTGTTGTTTTACCAGGAGGGATTTTGTTTCAGCTCAGGGCTCTTTGCGGTTTCATGCTGCGGGATGGCCCACAGGTACATGGCCGTGCGGAAGTTGTGCTTGCGTACCGGGAAGAGCTTATAAGTTACACTGCTGCCATTGCGTGTTACCTCCATACCGGTCATCGTTTGATTCTCCGTCTGGCCGGCTATCTTCCATCTTCTCACATCCCAGAAGCGGTGCCCTTCAAACGCAAGCTCCACGCGTCTTTCCGCACGTATGCTGTTGCGCATGGAGTCCTTGCTGATGCCCACCGGCAGCTGGTAAGGATGGAGGCCTGCGCGGCGGCGCACCAGTTCCACGGCGTTGTACACATCCGGGGTGGGGCCATTCACTTCATTGGCCGCTTCCGCATAGTTGAGCAACACTTCTGCGTAACGCAGGAGCGGGAAGCAGCGCTGGGTGCCGTGAATATAGTTGGCTGCAATGTTGGAGTCCAGCATCTTGTTGGTATAGTAACCCGTGGGCGTACCGGCATACACGGCATCCTGTGATACCCCTTTACCGCTGGGGCCCAGGTAGATATTTACCGGCGCTCTCACGCTGGTATTCTGGATCAGGGGCGTCTGGTCGCGGATGATGGAGAAAGCAAAGCGGGGCTCGCGGCCGGCATAGGGATTATTGGGATCATAACCGGAGTTGGGATCGGTAATAGGCAGGCCGTTCGCCATAAAGAAAGCGTCCACGGTGCCCTGGTAAGGGAAGCCTCCCTGGCCACCGCCACGGGATGGTGGCTCCCAGGCTGTTTCCAGGTCTTTGTTACCGCCCTGCATGCGGGCAAAAATATATTCTTTGTTGAGGCGTGTTACAAATAAGGAGTAAAAGCCCATGCCCGGCGCGGTGGTATTGTCTTCCACCAGTGAAAAGGCATTGGTGTTCATCACCGCCCTGGCAGCATCTGCCGCCAGTTGCCAGCGGTTGGGATCATTGTCCGTGTAACCGGTGAGCGGGTTTTGCGGATCAATATTGCCGCCATTAAAAAGCGGGCTGGCGGCATACAGCAGCACCCTTGCCTTGAGGGCCAGGGCGGCGCCGGCGCTTACGCGGCCATAGTCTTCGCGCACGCGAGTCATGGGCAGGGCGCCCGCCACGTAATCGCATTCAGACACGATATAGTCCACGCATTCCTTGAAGGTGTTGCGCGCTGCGCTGATATGATCACTCACGTCATACACGGTATCGCCTATGAGCGGAATGCCGCCATAGTGCTTCAACATAATAAAGTAATACCAAGCGCGCAGGAAGCGGCCTTCAGCGCCCATGGCATTGCGGATGTACTGGGGTACGGGGATGCCGGACAAATGTTTCAGCAGTTGGTTTACCCGGCGGATGTTGGTGTAAGGCGTGTTCCAGGCATCATCCGAAATGATAGCGGGGTTTACCGTGCCGGTGGCAAACTGCACGGAAGTGGTCACGGACGCGGATTTCTGGGGCTCTGCCTCATCGCAGGCAGCGTCCAGGCCCCCGTTACCAAAGCGGGTGGCACTTTCAGAGAATCCAATATCCACATAGATCTGGTTAAGGAACTGTACCGAGCGGGCACTGTCGGAAAAGACCGTCTCTTCATTCAGGTTGGTGGTCTCGGTCTGGTCCAGGAAGTTCTTTTTACTGCATGCAGCAAACAGCAGGATGCCCAGGCCCAGCCACACGGGAGCAGCAAACGAGCGTTTCATTTTCATAACGTGGTAAACGTGGAAGCGTTTAGCTTTTTGGTGATAAAAATTCTTTCATACAAGGGAATAATAGCCCACACGGGTAAAAGCAAGCTTTCACCCGGAAAGGCAAAAGTGGAACCTGTCTAATTGGTATGACACCTCAAAAAACAGGTTCCGCCATTGGGAATTAAAAAATATTATTGGATGCCCCAGTTTTTATTGGGCTGAGCGCCCATTTCCAGTTCCAGTGTGCCACCGGCTGCTACTACCGCGTGGTCAAGGTAGCTATGGTCATAAGGTTTCCCATTGAGCCATGCGCGTTGAATATAAAGGTTTTGCGGCCCGTTGTTGCGCGCAGTGATGGTAAATGTTTTGCCACTGGCGTATTTCGGGTCCAGTTTAAAAGTGATGCTGCTGAACACCGGGCTGGTGATCTCGTACCGGTTGCTGCCGGGGCAGAGCGGGTGCAGGCCGCTGGCCGCCAGCACATACCAGGCGCTCATCTGGCCTACGTCTTCATTGCCCACCAGGCCTTCCACGGAATTGTGGTAAGCCCGGTCGCAAATGGTACGCGTCCATCGCTGGGTGAGCCAGGGCGCCCCCAGTTCGTTGAACAGGAAAGGCACGTGGTGCACGGGCTCATTGGCGTGGTTGTAATAATCGTTCCACATCATATTTTCCGGCACTTTCTCAAAGAAGGTGTCCAGGTCTGCCAGCACTTTTTCCCTGCCCCCCATGAGCTGCACCATGCCGGGTACGTCCTGGGGCACAAACCAGCCTTGCTGGTAGGGACTGCTTTCAATGGTACCATAGCCTTGTTTCATGCGGCCTTCCGCGGGCCAGGGCTGCCAGCTGCCATCCTCATTGCGTGGACGGAACCAGCCTACTGACGGGTCAAATACATTTTTGTAATTTCCCCCGGCAGCCTGGTAATGCGCGGCGTCTTCCTGCCTGCCCAGGTCCTGGGCAAACTTACCGAGGCACCATTCTGCATACGCATATTCCAGGGTGAGGGACACACTCAGGTCGCCGGCGCTGTAGCCCTTATCACCATTGCCAAATTTGGCTACGGTGTTCTTTGCCACGGCGTAAGCCTTTTGTGCATCAAAGCCTCGGATGCCTTTTGCATATGCATCGGCAATCACGGGAATGGCCGGGTTGCCGATCATGCAGCCACTGTAGGCATTGAGAAATTCCCAGCGCTCCAGGTACTGGTGGCCGCTTTCATCTGCCAGCGTTACCAGGGAGTTGATCATATCATTCACCACACCGGGATTAATGATGGTCTGCAAAGGGAACTGGCTGCGGAACACGTCCCATCCGCTGAAGATGGTGCGCTTGCGGAAGCCTTTCAGTTGATGAATCTTACCATCGCCTCCGGGATACTGCCCGTTCACGTCGCAGAAGTTACGCGGGTCTATCATGCTGTGATAAAGGGCGGTGTAAAAGATGGCCTTCTCCGTTTCCGTACCACCGCTCACGGTAGCCTTGCCCAGGGCAGTGTTCCACAACCGGGTAGCCTGCTGGCGCACACCGTCAAAGTTCCAGTCTTTGATCTCCGCCTGCAGGTTGGCTTTGGCGCCGGCCACGCTGACGAAGGAGATACCGGCTTTCAGTAATACCGGCTCCCGGTCTTTGGTCTCAAATTCCGTGTAGAAGCCAAGATGCTTGCCAGCCTTGGTTTTCACGCCGGGCAATACGGCCGCATGTGCAATGATGTCCTGGTACTTTGCACTGGTCACATCATCGCGGTGGCGGCTTTGTCCATCAGGGATATTGGCGCTCCATACACCGTATTTTTTCAGCGGCTTGCTGAACTGCGCATAGAAGTATACGGTGTAATCCGCCTTGCCCGCACCATCGCCCCAGCCGCCGCCATCAGGTGTGCAGCGCATGTAGCCGGCGATGGTGTGGTCATCCACTACCTTCACTTCCTGCCAGGTGGAGGTGCCGCCCACGCGGCGGGCCAGGTCCACCTGTATGCGGGACTGCGCATTAGCCGGGAAGGTAAAGCGCATGATGCCGCTATGGGGTGCGGCGCTCATCTCTGCCCGGATATGTTGCTCGGTGAGCTGCACGCTGTAATAGCCGGCGCTGGCCTTTTCCGAGCTTTTATCATATGGTGAGCGGTAACCTTCCTCCGGGTGTGCGGCCGGTCCGCTGGCCGTCTGTAACGGGCCGGTGGTGGGCATTACCAGGAAATTACCCAGGTCGCCAAACCAGCCTACACCGCTCATTTGCGTAAAGGCAAAACCTTCAATGGTCTTGTGCTCATCGCTGTAGCCGGAGCCGTTATCGCCGCCGGTGATGGTGTTGGGGCTCAGCTGCGTCATACCAAACGGCGTGGCGGCACCGGGAAAGGTTTTGCCAAGGCCGTGGTAAATGCCGGCCGCGCCTTCACTGGTGCTGGCGCCAATGAATGGATTGACATAAGCCGCCGGTTCTCTGGCCGGCGTTTGTGCGCTTACCAGCACCGGCAGGGCCAGCAGCGCTAACATGCATACAGCAGGTTTATGGTTCACGGTTTCAGTTTTTTACGATCTCGATATGGTGGGTAGCCGGCTTGTTCAGCTTATACACCAGGGCAATGATGGTATCTATCTCATGCTGCCATGCGGCGCGCATTTCCGGGTAGATAGCCGTTTCATACGTGCCTTCGTGGAAGCGGAGGAACACGTCTGTCTTAGTACCTGCGCGGGCGCTATCCAGTGCGGCAGCGTTATCCTTCAGGCGCAGGCCACGCTTGTCCATAAAATCCGCCTGCACCCAGTAGTAAGAACGGAAGCGGGCTTCCAGCTCCTGGCGACGGATGTTGAGCTGCATGATGGATTGTGCCTGTTTGTACTCCGGCGTTTCACCTTGCAATGCCAGGTTAATGCCGGCTGCGAATGCCGCTGCATCCCACTCCCCTACTTTATGGCCGTCCATCAGCAGGGAGTAAGTACCTGCTTCCAGGCCCGGCACGGTGATCATTTCCTTGTCAAATTCTTCCGCAAACGGGATCCATTGCAGCGCATCGATCTGCTTCTGCGGGTTGCCAAAAATGCGGGGCACGGTGTCCAGCGGGAAAGGCAGCGACTCCGCAAGATAATCAAAGCTTACTTTGCCTGCTGCATGTGTTACGTTGCTGATCTTACAGTTTTCCGCTTTGGCTACCTTACCGGCAGCGTCCACGCTGAAATCCGCCACGGGCTTGCCTGCCAGGCCCTGGTCCTTCAGGAACTGGGCGGCCATGATCAGGTGGCCGGCATTACCGGGGTGAATACGGTCGTGACCAAGGCCGGTAGATGCGGGGTTCTCCTGCAGCAGGCGCTCGTTGATGGCCGTGAGGGGGCGCAGCAGGTCTACAAATCCCCAGTTGTTTTTCTTTGCAGATGCTTCCTGGAACTCCGCGATCTTCAGCATGGCTTTGGATTTACCCTTGAACACATCACCTTTCAGATCAGATATTTCATCATAGGGCGGAGACGACATGAGGATCTTTGTTACCTGGGGCATTGCCTTCAGGCGCGCCTCTATTTTGCCATAGTTTTCCGCGGAGGCAGCAATGCGTTGCCTGGCTGTTTCATCCGCATTGGCCTGGTTAAATTCAAAATAACCGGTATCATTCATGCCAAACGTGAGGACCAGCACGTTCGGGTGCTTGGCCATAATATCATAATCAAGGCGGCGGTATATTTCAGCAGCCCTGTCGCCACCTACACCCCCGTTCATGATCACGAGGGGGCGGCCCGGGAAGTGGGTCATGTAATAGAGATAAACGTAAGACACATAAGCGCCGGCTTCCGTGATGCTGTTGCCCACGAATATTACGCGATCCTTGGCCTGGAAAGGTTTTACGGGAGCCTGGGCCTGCGCGCTGAGCGAAGCCATGCCCAGACCAAACGCATACAACAGTTTTTTCATATCGTGTTTGTTTATGGGTTGATGATTACATGTTTAAATCGAAGGGTGCGGATGCCGAAGCGGGGCATGGCCAGTGTGACCGCAGCGCCGCCTTTGGCGCCGGCTTTGATCTTGAGCACCTGCAGCACACTGCCATCCAGTTGTTCCAGCTGTGCAGCACTGGCTTTGCCATTCAGGCGCACCGTGTAAGGCTTTGCATCTCCGGCAGCATTGTAAATACGCACCAGCAGGTCTTTACCATCCATCATCATGGTGGGCGCCTGCCATTGTGCATTATCAAAACTTACCAGGGAAAATTCCTTTGTATCGCCGGCAGGCATTACCAGCAGCGGTTCGCACCATTTGGCCTCTTCCTCTGCCATGCCACCATTATCCCAGCTGCCGGTATGCGGCACAATGGCGTAGCGTACATCCGTGGGCCCGGTAAGATCATAGTTGCGGCCCCAGAGGGCGCGGCCGGAATAAGCCAGGGTAAGGCCCAGCGGGTAGTTTCTCCCGTGCACGTAACTGGTGGTATGATCGGTGAATAAGGCAAGCCCATTGCGCCGGTCATTCACATCCACCCAGTGCAGGATCACGTTGTTCTTGATGCTATCCCAGCTGCTGAAGAAAGTATTATCCAGTGCACTTGCTGTAACATCATACGGTGCGTCCTTGTACACGTGCTGCTGTGCTATGTTTGCGGGGAAGAGCACCTGCAGTTTCGTACTGTCGTTGTAAAATGCTTTTTGCAGCGCATCCAGGCGGAAGCCTTTTTCCTGGGAGTAAGCGCCTATGCCGGGGTTGCCCTGCCAGTCTATCTTCACGCGCAGGTCTATCCGGCGCTGGCCTTCGGCCAATGTGATCCATTGTGTGAAAGGATGCGGGCCTACCATACCCTGCACCTGCAACGTGGTATGCCCGCCCCCATCCTCCAGCACCGTTACCGTGGCCGGCTTGTCCATGCTGGAGTACCAGGCATTGTCATTATAGAAATAGCCGCGCAGTTCATTGAAGCCGCGGGCGTTGGTGGTATCCACTACCTGGTGACCTGCTTTGGTAGTGAGGCTCGTGATCACGCCCCCTTTTGCGGGATCTATGGTCAAAGTATACAGATCAGTGGCAACGCGGTACCGGCCATTGGCCAGTAACGTGCATTGCCGGCCAGTAGCAGGCGGCGTGGCAGGCACGGTATAAGTGGCAAAGCCCATGGGCGGCACTTTTGCCCTGAAGGAAAAATGGCCTGCGGTGACCCATTCCTCTCTTGCCAGGGGTGTGGTGTTTACAATGCGTACGCTGTTTCCTGCTGCCGTCGGCTGTTGCAGGATGCTGTCTGTTTCATGCAGGGTATTGCCCGTCCATACTTTTACCTTGTCTATCCAGGTATCTCCCTTGTGGCCATTGTAAGGTACTATCCAGCAGTCGTGGTGCTGGGAAAGCAACAGTGTTTTCCACGCGGTGTCTATGGAAACGCCCGGCCATGGCTGCTTTTCCAGCAAGGTGCGCATGGCGGCGTATTTCTCCGCGGCTACCAGCTTATTTTCGGAGGCACGTACTTCCTGCGCTATCTGCTGCAATACCTGGCTGCCCCATACCAGGCTTACCTGCACATCTTCCTGGCTTACGTGCCAGTCCGTAGCATGTTTTTGATCAGCAATATGGCCTATGTATTCCCGCCAGGTCACGTAGCGGGCGTGCTGGCGCAGCCAGGGGCCATTGCGCCAGCCGGCGTCCTGCAGGCACATGCCCACAGGGTCTGTGATACCGGCATTCAGGGCAGATTGGATATAGTCAGGCCCGTTATTCCACGCGGTGGTTTGCCAGGTGGAACCGGTTAATAATTTCTCGGTAGCATAACGGGGCACCATGAGGATGGGTGTACCATCCGGCCCTATCCAGCGCACCAGCTGCCCGCCATGGGCGCGGGTATAGCCTCCCCAGCAGGTGTTGGGATTTTTCAAGGAGGCGTATTGAAAACCAAAAGAGCGCAGTACCTGTGGCAGGGCGCTGGTAAAGCAGGGCTCTTCACTGGAGTAGCTGCTGAAACGCAGCGTGGGGAAATGGCGCTTCAGCGTTTGCATGCCGTAGTACAACTGCCGGATCATGCTTTCACCGGAGCTGGTGTACAGGTAGCTCTGCCCGTAGCCGGGGTTCACGTACTCAATGCGGCTATTGTCGTCCTGCGCGGCTATGAGTTGCCGGAACTCCGCATAGGCGGCGGGCTCCTGCTGCTTCACCACATCCCAGGTTCCCGGTTCTATTTCCAGGTTGATCTTCCAGTCAGGGTTTGCTTTCAGCTGTTCGTTGATGAACTGCGTATAACCGTTGGGGTAATGTCCCCATACGCCCCCGTGGAAACCGTCAATAAAATAATTTTTTGTCTGGGCAAAGCATGCCTGGGCCAGCACCATGCAGAGCATGGCGCCACCAATTCTCATCCGTTTCATCGTGTTTGTTAGAGGGCTAAATCTGGATTTTTCTGGACTTCCGCCAGTGGTAAAGGAAATTGCAGGTCTGTGGTATCAAAGGCCCGCACATGGTTGGGCGCCTTGTAGCCAACCAGGTTGGTCATGGTGCCGTTGCTTACGTCAAGGGCCCTGCGCGTGCGCAGCATGTCGTACCAGGTCTGGAACTCAAAGCAAAACTCCCAGCACCGTTCTTTCAGTATTTGGTCTGTCGTGAGCGAGGCCGGCCTTGTTTCCGCAGGGAAGGCACGGTGCCGCACGGCATAATAAGCATCAATGGCTGCAGCGTCGGCGGTTACACCGCCATCCAGGTTGCTCCTGGCTTCTGCCGCTGTAAGCAGTACATCCGCATACCGGATGAGGGGAAAGTTCTCACCGGAGCGCCCTGTCTTTTCGGCATCTGCATCCCAATATTTGAAGATGTAAGGTGCCGGCAGCACAATGGTATCCGCAGGATTGCCATAGCGTGGAAAGCGGGTGTAGAAAAAGGCCTGTTCCGCTTTGCGCCCGTCATTGGCCGCATAGGAATCGTAGAATGCCTGTGCGGGCGCCATGGCCCCGCCATACGCGGGTTGTATGGAAATGGGCTGATCCGGGTAAGGCAGGTAAGCCTCGTGGATATAGCTGGGCGCCACGGTAGCCTGGCGCTGCAGCATGAATAGATGCTCCCGTGTGTTCTGGTAAGCCGGATCGCGCAGGTCTGCGTAATGATCGAACAGGGAAAAGTTATGGCTGTTGATCACTTCCATTGCCTTATCATATGCCAGCTGGTAGTAAGGATTGCCCAGCTTCAGCGGGTAGCCCGCCATGGTAAGGTACACTTTTGCCAGCAAGGCTTTCACGGCGCCCAGGCATATGTGCCCGCTCTGGTCCTGCCAGGGTAGCCCGCATTGCTCTGCCGCCAGCAGGTCTTTCACGATCTGTTCATACACGGCCTGCCTGGGTGAGCGGTAGATCCGCGTGTTATTAATATCCGTGGTGCTCGTGAGCTTCAGCGGCACATCGCCAAACAGGCGCACCAACTGGAAATAGTACCATGCGCGCAGGAAGTAGGCCTGGCCCAGGTAGCGCTGTTTTGTGATATCATCCACCACGTTGGTCACCAGCACATGTTCTATCACGCTGTTACAATTTTCCACCGGGTAGTAAGTCGCATTCCACCAGGATTGCAGGCGCGAGTTATTCGGGTCCAGTTTGTCCAGGTGCAGGAACTGGTCGTCCTCAAAGCCGGAAGGCCTGGGGCGGCGGCTGTAGCCGGTGATGTACTCCAGTGCATAGCCAGGGCATACCGATACGCCAATGCCGTTAATGTACACATATCCCAGCCCGTCGTAGCAGCCGTTCACCGCAGCAGCTACCTGTGCGGCTGTTTGGTAAAACTTTGCCGGGTCCAGCGTGCCTTCCGGTGATTCCTGCAGGAAAGATTTGCAGGAAGCAAGCCCGGTGCACAGCAGCAACATCGCCCAATATCTCCATCTCATACAATGCATTTTCATCAGAACGAAACATTCAAGGTGAACGCCAGTGTTTTTGCTTTCGGGTATTGATAGAGGTCTACGCCCTGGTTGAAGTCTCCGTCAAAGGAAGATGCTTCCGGGTCGTAGCCCTTGTATTTCGTGAACAAAAAATAATTCTCTGCATTCAGCGTCAGCGTGGCGCCTTGCAGGTGGTAGCGGCGCAGCCATTCATCGCGCAGGCGGTATGCCAGTGCTATGTTACGCACGCGCAGGAAAGAGCCATTCTCCACGATGTAGCTGTCTATCTCGTTGTCAAATCCATCGCCGGGCAGGCGCAACTGCCCGTTCATCACGTCCTGGTGGTCTGGCCTCCAGGCATCCAGCACGCTGCGGTAACTGTTAGTAGCGGGTGCCGGGCTTTCCATGATGGCGCGCGTCAGGTTAGCGAGACTATGGCCATAGATCGTTTGCAGGTCTATGTACAGGGAAAATTGCTTATAGGTGAACGTATTGGTCATAGACGATTCAAACTTGGGCATCCCGTTGCCGAGCACCGTGCGGTCGTTGGCGTCCTTAATGCCGTTGTTGTTCAGGTCTGCGTATTTAATATCGCCCGGTTTGCGGCCATACATGGCGGCTTCCGTGGCTTCCTTGGTGCTCCAGGTGCCCAGTCTTTTATACCCGTAAAATTCATTCAGCGGCCGTCCTTCCATGATGCGCCCGGCCCAGGGATACATGATGTCCCCATTGAGGCGCAGCACCAGGGAGCGGTTCATCGCATACACCCAGGTGGTGTTCCAGGTAAAATCCCTGCTGCGGATATTGCTGCTGGAGAGCGATAGTTCCAGGCCGTGGTTGCGGATGGCGCCTATGTTCTGGTACACGCCTTCATACCCTGTGGTGGAAGGCAGCAGTTTATAATACAGCAGGTCATTGGTAATGCGGTTGTACACATCACCGGTGAACTGCAGCCTGGCGTCAAACAGGGAGGCATCCACGCCAAAATCAAGCTGGTGGGCCCTTTCCCACTTCAGGTCTTTATTGCCCAGCGCGGCCAGCGTAGCAGAAGCTTCCGTGTTGCCATTGAACACAGCCTGCCCGCTGTTCATGCGGCCCTGCGTTACATAGTCGCCTATGTCTGCATTGCCTACCACGCCATAACTGGCGCGTATCTTCAGGTCTGTGACCTGGGGCACATCCCGCAGGAATGCCGCTGATGAAAGGCGCCATGCCGCGGAAAAGCTGGGAAAATACCCGTACACGTTATTGGCGCCAAAGCGCGATGAGCCGTCTGCCCGGAAAGAAAACCCGAGCAGGTAGCGGTTGTTATAATCATAGTTCCAGCGCGTATAATAGGAATTCATCGCGGTCTGGCTGGAGCCGGAAGTGGGCTTCTGCGGCACCAGGCCTGTTTGCAGGCTGTAATATGAAAACGCATCGTCGTAGAATCCTTCAGCACCCGCGGTAGTGTTCATGTTTGCCGCGTAGTACCAGCTGGCGCCCGCCACCCCGGTGATATGGTGGTCACCATAATTGTTGCTCCAGGTCAGGTAGTCTTCCGAGGTCCAGGCACCGGAGTTGCCATTGCCACGGGTGGCCACCCCTTGCTGCGTATCGGAGTAGCCCCGTATATCGCGGCCGGCAAAATACAGGCTGTAGTTGGAGCCCGTGGTGCCACTAAGGCCCGTGGTGAGGCTCAACTGGCTGTTCAGCCGGAAAGTGGCCTGCAGGTTGCCCATGGTGTTGGTACGGCCGGCCACGGATTTTACTTCGCGCATGAGGCGTACCGGGTTTTCAGAATCTTCCGCGCCGGGGTAATCCCCTTTGCGGGAGTACGTGCCATCTGCATATTGTACCGGCAGGAATGGCAGGAACTCGTAGATCTGCCGCACAGCATTAAGGCCCAGCGTATTGATGTCTACATTATTTTGTTTAAACGCACCGCTGCTGATCATGCCCTGCAGGTGCAGCCATTTCTTCACATCCCAGCCCACGTTGATGAATGCATTCACCTGTTTGGAATAACTATTGATCAAAATGCCCTGCTGGTCATTGTATGTAAGACTTACCAGTGCATTCAAACCATCCCTGGCGGCGGCAAACTGCAACGCGTGCTCGTGGGAAATGGCGGTGCGGCTGGATGCTTTCTGCCAATCCGTATGATACCTGGGCGAGCCGTCTGCATTGAACAGTTCCGCCTTACGCGGGAAATACCACGTGGGATCTAGATGGGGCGCGGTGCGGCCGGGCACATACTCATACTGCCGTTTGAACATTTCCAGGGCCTGGTCTGCATCCAGCAGTTTTACTTCCCGGGCCAGCCTGCCCATGCTCACCGTGTTGCGGAAAGTGATGGCAGGTGCGCCTTTTGTGCCCCTTTTGGTGGTGATCACGATCACGCCATTGGAGCCCCTTGAACCATAAATGGCCGAAGCGGCGGCATCTTTCAGCACATCTACTGAGGCCACTATATTGGGATCAATACTATTCGGATCGGCCCCCACGATGCCATCCACCACGTACAACGGCCCGTTGTAGGCATTGATAGAGCCGGTACCGCGGATCTTCACAATAGGATTGCCACCTGGCTTCCCGGAATTCATCATCACACTCACCCCGGCTATTTTCCCGGCCAGTCCCTGCATCACGTTCATGGTGGTGGGGCGCTCTTTCACATCATTGCCTTTCACGGTGCTCACCGCCGTGGTGAGCCTTTCTTTCACCAGCGTGCCATAACCGATCACTACTACTGTACGCAAAGCCGAAAGACTGGGCGACAGGGAAACGAACATGAGCGATTCATCTGCCACGGGCACTTCCAGCGTATTGAACCCGATGAGTGAAAACGCCACCGTGTCCTTTGCGCCCGCGCGGATGGTAAACACCCCGGACTGGTCCGTGATGGCGCGTTTGGCGGTGCCTTTGATGGCAATGCTTACACCGGGTAAGGCATTGCCCTGGAGGTCTGTAACCCGGCCACCCTGGAAGAGTTGCGCATCTGCGGTATGCGGCTCCTGGCGGGTGATGAGGATATTACGGCCTCTCAATTCATATTGCAAAGTGGCGGGCAGGTTTTTCAAGACCTGCTCCACCGAAATATGTTCTTTGTTCAGGGTAAAGCGCCCGCTCCCGGCGATGTCGGAAGGGTTGTACACAAATTTTAACGTGGTGCTGGCCTCTATCTGTTCAAATACTTTATCCAGCGTTTCATCGGTTACCTGCACATTCACCAGGGTACGACGCAACTCATCCCAATGCCCTTGCTGGGCTATGGACACAGGTATATCCAGGCACCCTAACAGTACCGTTATCACCAGCAATCTGTACCACAGGGGCCCTGCGCAGGGGCGCCCTGTTGTTCTTTCCCTCATAACATGTAAAATAGTTGACCTTCGCAAAGGTATTTCCCCTGTTGTTATTTATATACTACATAAGTGGCATTAGCTTCTTCTTTATACTTAAATCCATAGATAGCGCATAATTTCCCCAGTACCCCGGTAAGCGGCTCGCGCTCTTCGAAACTGGCCGTGAGCAGGGCATTGGCCACCTCCGGACTTCCAAAACGGATGTGCGTATTATAACGGCGTTCCAGGCGCATGGCAATATCCTGGAAGGTAGCTTTGCGGAACACCAGCTGCCCGGTGGTCCATGCACTGCAATCTGCAGCGGTAATGGCCTGGGTGGTGATGCCGCCGGTGGCAGTGGTAAAAACAGCCTGTTGATTGGCCGTGAGCGTGGTGCGGCCTGCACCTGCGCCCACCGCTACTTTCCCATTCACCACCGTTACGGTCACGGCGCGGGCAGGGCTGTAGGCATCCACGTTAAAGCTGGTGCCCAGCACCTGCACATCCAGCTTGCCGGCGTGTACGGTGAAGGCATTATTATCCTGCGGTCTCACTTCAAAATACCCCTCGCCTTCCAGCCACACTTCGCGTGCAGCGTGGATGCCGGCCTGGGAGAAGTGCACCTTACTGTCAAAATTGAGCCATACTACGCTGCTATCCGGCAGGGATATCCTGCGGATGCCGCTACGGTTGGACGTTTCCGTGAGCGCAATGGCCTGCGGGGCAGGATGCATGCGCTGCACGGCATAGTAACCGCCTATGCCCAGCACCGCCGCCACAACGGCTGCGGCCACCCAGTGGCGGGTGCGCATGCGCACCACCCTTGCCGGTGCCGCCTCGCTGATCGCAGTGCGGATGCGCAGGAGCAGCAATTGTTCCAGCGTGTCCTTTTCCGATGCCGTGAGCTGGTCCGTAAGGCCGGCGTGGGTATCGAAGGATCGATACCAATCATCCACCTCCCGGACTTCCTGCTCGGAGGCGGAACCTTCCAGGTATTTGTGCAATAATTCTTTTAACCGGTTGTTGTTCATTTCCATGTAATGCTCTCTTACAATAGACACTTAAAAAATGGGGTACCGCCACTGCGGGTGAAAATACTTTGGAAACCGGCTTAACGCAGCAGCCGGGCGGCAAAGCAAAGCAGGGCCCAGAGCAAAGTGAAATTATACTCCTTGAGATGGGAGCGCAGGATCTTCAGCGCCTTTACCATATGCTTTTCCACGGTATTCACCGAAATGCCCAGTTGGTCTGCAATGTGCTGGTACGACAAATGTTCGCGCCGGCTCAGGTAAAAGACCTCCCTGCACTTTTCGGGCATGGCAGCACAGGACGCATCTATCTGCTCCTGCAATTCCTTTAACCGTAACGCGCTGGCGGCATCGGGCTGGGAAGCCTGCCCGCTGGCGGCCATGCGCTGCTGGTAAGTATTGCGGACCAGCTCTGCGCGGATGCTGTTCAGTACTTTATTCTTAAGCGCCGTATGGAGATAGTTGCGGAGGGAAGTTCTGAGTTGAATGCGCTCCCGCTTCAAATACAACTGCACTAAAAGGCCCTGGACCAGTTCCATGGCTGCTTCCTGCGACTTCACCCTGCGGTACGCGGCATCCAGCAGCTCTTTCCAGAACCGCCGGTATATCTCCTCTACTGCTTCTTCTTGACCTTGTTTTAAGCGCAGGAATACTTCTTCGTCACCTAACGTGGAAAAATCTCTAAGCATCGCCTTGTTTCAACTGGCACTAAGTTAATCGATTCAGCAGATTTTTTCCAGATATGGCAGAAATTTCCTATAACCGCTACAGTAGCGGGTTTACAGCTATTTTGACAGCGAAAAAGGCTTGTCGGCCTCGGCCACACCACGCTGCATGGCCGGCTGGTCGCCCATCTCCAGCACGAGGGTGCCACCGTTCATGATATCTGCATGGTGGATGAAGTTATGCGTGAAGGGCTGGCCATTCAGCGTGGCAGCCTGGATGTACACGTTCTTATCACTGTTGTTGTGCGCTATCACGGTGAACTTGTTCCCGTTCTCCAAGGTAATGGTCGCCCTAGGGAATACAGGACTGCCTATCACGTATTCATCTGTACCCGGGCACACGCTGTAGAAGCCCAGGGCGCTCAGTACGTACCAGGACGACATCTGGCCCTGGTCTTCATCACCGGGATAGCCGTCCGGCGTGGCATTGTACAGGCGCTTCATCACATCACGGATGTGCTGCTGCGCTTTCCAGGGCTGGCCGGCATAATTGTACAGGTAGATCATATGCTGCACCGGCTGGTTGCCGTGGGCATACTGGCCCATGTTGGCATCCACCATTTCCTGCATTTCATGGATCATCTGTTTGTAGTAGCCTACATTCACTTTATTGGGGACACTGAACACGGAATCCAGGCGGGCTATAAAACGTTGCTCCCCGCCCATGAGGCGGATAAGGCCTTTTACGTCGTGGAATACAGACCATTGCCACTGGAAGGCATTGCCCTCCGTGTATGGCCCGCCCCACTCATACGGGTCGAAAGGCGTCACCCAGCTGCCATCCAGCTTGCGCCCGCGCATGTAACCCGTGACGCTATCGTACTGGTAGCGGTAATTGTACATGGTGCGCGCAAACACGTCGCGGTAAAAATCATGACCGGTGGCTTTGGCCAGTTGATAGCCGCAGAAATCGTCATACGCATATTCCAGGGTTTGTGAAGTGCTGCCGTAAGACTCCGGGAAGGTTACGTAACCCAGCTGGTAATATTCCTTCCAGCCTGCGCGCCCGTTAGCGCCGCCCCAGGGGCCTTTGTTCATCGCTTCATGGAAATACGCTTCCAGGGCCTGTTCGGGGTCAAAGGTGCGGATGCCTTTCACCCATGCATCGGTGAGCAGGGAAATGGCATGGTTGCCCAGCATGCCCCCGGTTTCCCCGGGAAATGACCAGGCGGGAAACCAGCCACACTCCTTTTGCGCGGCCAGGAGGGCCTGCATATAACGGCCTTCCATGGTGGGATGCAGGATGGTATTGAGCGGGAACTGTGCACGGAAGGTGTCCCAGAAACCGTTGTCGGTGAACATGTACCCGTCATGCACCCTGGCATCGTAAGGGCTGTAGTAGTAAGGCTTGCCTTCTTTGTTGTACTCGAAGAACTGGTGGGAGAAAAGATTGGCGCGGAACAGGCAGGAATAGAACGTGGCCTTGTCTTCTTCGCTGCCTCCTTCCACGGCTACGCGCTCAAACAATTGTTCCCAGGTATTGTGCGCTATGTTGCGTGTTTGCTCAAACGTAGTATGCTGGCCCAGCTCCTGCTGCCAGGTAACTTCCGCCTGTTCAGGGCTGATGTAGGAAGAGGCAATGCGGGCCTGCACCCTGGCGCCGGGGCGGAAGCGCACATACGCCCCTACACCTTTACCTGTTGCCTCCAGGCTATCCGCATGCACTGCGCCTTTTTCGTTCTCCCAGGTGCCACTGGCTTCAAAAGGCTGGTCAAATACAATGACGAAGTAATTTTTAAAATCCTTCGGAATAAAACGGCCATTGCCTACAAAGCCGGTGATCTTATGTTCCCTGGGCCAGATCTTTACACCACTGAGGGCATTGTAACCATCCAGCACCAGGTAGGCCGGGCTTTTTGCCGGGAAGCTGAAACGCAGGTGGGCGCCGCGTTCCGTGGCGGTCATCTCCGTAGTGATCTTATTGGCGAAAGTGACTTTATAATAATCCGGGTGCGCGGTTTCGTCTTTATGGCTGAAAGTGGTGGCCCGTTCATCTTCCATCACTTTGAGGGTGCCGGTTTCCGGCATGAGGGAGAACACGGCATAGTCGCCCACCCAGGGGCTGCAGGCGTGGGCCTGCTGGAAGCCGCGGATGGTGGTGGCGGGGTACTGGTATTTCCAGCCGTCGCCGTTCTTCCCGGTCTGGGCGGTCCACCCGTGCATACCAAAAGGTAGCGCCGTGGTAGGATACACGCTGCCATGGCTCAGGCCAAAGTTGGAATTAGTGCCTTGTAAAGTGCTGGCATAGGTTACCAGGTCTTTTTTCTGTGCATGCACCACCAGGGTCAGTGCGCAGCTGACGGCGGCAGCAAGATGTTTCCGTTTAACGATCATAACGCGTGGTATTGGGCGCTGTTTTTTCAGGACAGACTATCTTAATGACACGTGCAGGATCGGTTACCGCCATCCGGTAGCGGATTTTTTTCATTGCCCGCACACTGCCACAGCTACCCTGCTATCGGCGCAGCCGTAATACAGGAACCACTTCTTTTTATAATACACCATCCCCTCCACAAACACCGTCCCGGCGGGGTATTGCCCGCTTTTCTCAAACGGCTCCGTGGGCACAAAGAAAGGCTTATCCAGTCTTGCCACTACTTTGCCGGGATCATTCACATCAAACAACACCTGGCCTGCGGCGTAGGTATTAGCCGTATAGTTCTTATCACCGCCATCCCCGCTTTTGTTCTTACCGTTATAGAGCACCAGGATGCCTTTGTCTGTAAGGATAGCCGGCGGGCCGCATTCGGTAAGGTCACTGTCAAAGTAATGTGGGCGCGGACGCACTACAGCTTTCAGTTCATTGTTTTCATCGAGCTGGGGCGTCCAGTGCACCAGGTCTTCAGAAGTGGCGATGTTGATGAAATGCTCTCCCCAGTACATCATGTATTTGCCATTCACTTTAGTGATCACCTGTTTACCCTCCACTACTTTTGTAACGATGGATGCAGACTTGCTGGCCAGGTCTTTGAAGCGGCCATCGTAAGCGTTATAAAACGCAGGGCCATGCTTGTCCCAATGCACCAGGTCCCTGGAAGTAGCCACTCCCAGGCGGGGTACCTTTTTATTCCATTCGGTATAAAACATCACATATACACCGTTTTCCGTTACGGCTACACGCGGGTCTTCACAGCCACCGGGCCATTCGAATGTTTGCTGGTTATCTGCTGCCGGGTAGAGCACCGGTTTGGAGCGGCGTTTCATGTGGATGCCGTCTGTGCTCACCGCCATGCCCAGGCGGGACGTACGTTGTCCTATGCCCTGGCCGGACCGGTCTTCCGAACGGTAGAGCACATAGATCTTGCCCCCCTTTACCGCGGCCGCGGGATTAAATACGTCATTGGCTTCCCAGGCTACCTGCTGTTTGCTCATCGGGTCCGGGAAGGTGCTGGCTGGATTGGGGGCAATGATCGGGTTTACGCCGGCAGGTCTTACAAAGGGGCCTATGGCCCAACCGGGCAGCGTGTCCTGCGCCATAGCGCCCATACTGATGGTAAGCAGGAAAATGGCGCACCAAAGGCGCATGCAGATGTTCTTACTGTTGATCATGGTTCCGTGTTATTGAAATGCAGGACGCATCCTGGTTTTTATAGCATTATTGAAATGAAGGAGGCGCGGTGCGGGTGCCCCGGTTCTTATGGGGCGTTTTGCCCGGTTCAACATGCAGGGAGCCACCGTTGCGCATGGCCTGCCAGGGCAGCCAGGTATTATCATACCCCTTGCCATTCATTTGCAGGGATTGAATATAAGGTTTGTTTTCCGAACCGCCGGTGATCTCCATAGCCCGGCGCTTGTATGGCCGGGCTAATAGTAAAGACACCTGTAAATGGAGGCTCCGTAGTGGGGTGTAAAAATTATTTCAGCTGGTGAAGCAGCTTTTGGGCCTGGTCCGTCTTCAATAACTGCTCTCCCACGATCAGTGTGAAACAAAGTTCTATGGCCAGCATGAGCAACAGGTAACGCAGCACGATGCCAGCGGAGGTAACACTGAAAGCAAATTCCGCGCAGGCAAATAACAGGACGAGCAATAATACCTTGTTAGACAACGGGGGTTGCGTTTTATACAGTTTCGTATAGCATACGCCCACCGCCACCATTAAAAATGCCAGTTGTATAATACCCGCCAGTGCCATGGCTGGCAGCAGGAGCAAATTCCGCAGGCTCACGCCAAAGCTGCGGCATTCCAGCGTGGTAAGATGAAACCATTCAGCAGTGGGCTTTCCAAGCACTTTGTCCTTATGTAGGACAAAAGGCGACGGGGAGTCGTAGGACTCCATCGGTGGCAGGAAGTGCCGCTGCACATTGGGCAGCAGGAAGTACCGGGCAAAGGCAAAGGGATTCCGCTTCACCAGGTATCTTCCGTAGGCGCCATACAGCGGGGACATTGGCATAGATTGATCCAGTATAATGAAGGAGGTAGAACGCTGCTCCTGCTCAGACATGTACAATGTAAGCGGGGAATAAGGATGGAACATGTAAACGCTCCCGGAAGTAATGGCGCCGTAATTGTACATATCGTCCGGCCCGTTCACTTCAAAGCTCAGGCGGACCAGGGAATCCAGCCGCGCAAACTTCGCGGGTACCGGCCTGGGATCTGTTTTATAAAAATGCCCGTAACCAAAGAGCGCATTGTTCAATATTTTCCAATCGGAGAACACCGTGAAGCCACTTACACCGGTAGCCTGCTTCATCTGGTTGCGGGTAAATACGATAAAACCCAGTACCATACCGCCGGCCAGCGCAATGGCCACCAGCTTTTTCCATAACCGGAAGCTGCTGAACAGGAAGGCCACCGCCGCCACAAACGGGTAGAACATGGCATTGTAACGGATGGAAAACAACACCAGCAGCAACAGGGCATGTACCCAGATCATGTAATCCCTGGGGCGGAACACCACCCAGATCAGCAAGGTAAACCACGCCACGCTTAGTGTGGTATACAGCCCATCCGTCAGCACAAAATTATTGATGTAATAAAAAAGCGGGTTAGCAAATAGAAACACGAACATGCCTGTTTTCACCCATTTACCGGGATTAAAAATATACAGCAGCGTAAAAAAGAAATACATACACGCCAGCACCATGCCCATGTACTGCACCCATACCAGCAACATGGCGGAATGCGAGACGTATCCCAGCAGTACCAGGAACTTGGAATACCCAATGGGCCACACTTCCACGTTGGCGCCACTGATAGCGCCCCTTACCAGGCAGTAGGAATCCAGCACCATATTAGGATTGGGATATACCCATTTGAACAGGCACCATCCTATGATGCTCAGGCCCAGCGCAGCCCAGCACCAGCGCCGGTTTTCCTGGTTGCGGAATATAAAATCAAAAAAGCGGGGGCCCGGCTGTTGTGGCCCAACAATGGATGCAGTCTGTTTCATATGTTGTGTCTATAAGGTCAACGTACCATGCCACATTCCGCTGCAAGCCGCATGGCCGGTGCGGCACGGCTAATCCATCGTGCCTTCCAGGTCGTACACGCCGCTGCCCATCTGCCGGGGCGCCTTGCCCGGTACATATACCAGGGCGGTGCTGCCAGCGGGGATCTCCACGTGCATTTTCAACCGCTTGCCATCCAGCTCCCAGTTGGACACCACCTGTCCGCCGGCGGTCTTATAGCTGGCCTTTGCCCAGGTAAGCCCCCCGCCCACATGCGGATGGATGACCAGCTGGCGGTATCCCGGTGCCGCCATATCAATGCCGGCCACGTAACTGTATAACCACGCTCCCACGGCTCCATACGCATAGTGGTTGAATGACACCTGTTGCAGCGTACCATCCGGCATTTGCGCATCCCACTTTTCCCAGATGGTAGTGGCGCCCTGCTTCACGGGGTATAGCCATGAAGGACAGGTTTCCTGCATGAGCAGGGTAAATGCGAGGTCGCTGTAACCATGGTCCGATAAGGCAAAGAGCAGGAATGGCGTACCCAGGAAACCGGTGGCCAGGTGGTTGTTATTGGCTTTTACCAGTGCCGCCAGCTCCGCCGCTGCATGGGCCTGCAGGCTATCCGGCAGCAGGTGGAACTGCAGGGCCAGCACATAGGCCGTCTGCGTGGGTGTCACCTTGGTTTTGCCATCTGCGGTAATATAATTTTCCAGGAAAGCTGCCTTGATATGATCCAGCTGATCCTGATAATAGGCAATGTCTGCCGGTTTGTGCAGCACCTTTGCCGCATTGATCACCAGTTGGGTGGAATATGCCCACCAGCACTGGTCTATGTAGGGTAGCGACGTGGAATCGCCGGGGGCCAGCCAGTCGCCGAAGCCACGGCTTTTCCAGAGAAAACCGGGCGCGTTGGCACTCACAAAATCCACCCAGCGTTTCATACCATCGTAATGTGATTGCAATACCGCGGTATCATTATATACTTCAAAATGTTGCCAGGGCAGCACGGTCACCGCGTCGCCCCAGCCGGCCACCAGGCGGGGGGGCCTTGCCTTTGCAATGCCATAGACATCCGGCACCACCCAAGGCATGGAACCATCCGCTCCCTGTTCTATGGCAATGTCTGCCATCCATTTTTCAAAGAAAGTTTTCACATCATAATTGAAGGCTGCTGTGCGGAAAAACACCTGTGCGTCTGCCGTCCATCCCAGGCGCTCACTGCGCTGGGGACAGTCCGTAGGCACGTCCAGGAAATTGCCCCGCAGGCTCCAGGTGATGTTCTGTTGCAGGCGGTCCACCAGTGGGCTGGAACAGCTGAAAGTGCCGCTGGGCGCCATATCCGAGTACAATACCACCGCGGTAAAATCTTCCGGCTTTACCGTGCAGCCCTGCACCTTCACATACCGGAACCCATGCCAGGTGAAATGGGGCGCAAAGGTTTCCTCTCCTTTTCCGCTCAAAATATACCGATCGGTACTTTCTGCAGACCGCAGGTTGCCTGTATAAAAATTCCCATCCCGGTCCAGGACCTCTGCATGTGCCAGGGTAATGGTATCACCGGCATTTCCTTTCACTTTGAAACGCACCCAACCTACCAGGTTTTGCCCAAAGTCGATGACCTGCTCCCCTTTCGGCGTGGTGAATACTTTCAGTGCCTTCACTACTTCATGTTCCTTCACCGGCGGTGCTATGGAAGGCACCAGTATATCTTTGGCATAATCACCCACCACAGCGGATGTCCATTGGTCCGGCTGTACCCGGGCATCATAGGTTTCGCCGTTATAAATATTAGCGTAGCGGATGGGGCCGGGCGCTGTTTTCCAGGTACTGTCTGTGAAAACCGTTGCCTCACTTCCATCCATATACGTAATGTGCAGCTGGCAAATGAGGCCTGCATCTTTGCCCCATAAATCCGGGGTCTGCCGGTTGCCAAATGCACCACGGTACCAGCCTTCCCCTATATTCACCCGGAGCTTGTTCTGCCCTTTTTTGAGGAGGGGCGTTACATCATAATCCTGGTACTGGATGCGGGCCTGGTAACTGGTCCATCCCGGGGTGAGCCAGGCATTGCCTACCCGTTTATCATTAAGCCAGGCCTCGTACAGGCCATGGGCGCTGATCCGCAGGCTAGCGGCTTTCACTTTCCGCGCAGCGGTAAAATCCTTTGCAAACACGGGGCACGGACGGCGGCCGGAGGCCTCTTCATAACCGGGGTTAATCCAATATGCATGATCGCTGAATGCCGGCTGCTGCTGGCTGAACGCGGTGTCTTTTCCTAAAAAGATCAAACAACAAACGAGGAGCAAATGAAGTCTCATAATGGCTGCAAAATTTTGGCGCGCCTAAATGTAAGGCAATCCATCCGCCGCCATGTTAATGTTATGTAAATGACGCCAACTTCCCGTCTGCATGGCCCCGGTGCCCGGGGAGGGTAAACATAGGCCAGCCGGCTGCCATGTGGCTGCAGGGATAATTATTGTAGTGGGATATGGACAAAAAAAGCTAAAGCGGGTACCGGGCTAACGCGTCATTTATCAATTCACTAAATAAGCCCATCCGTCATTCACCCCATCGCACAGGTCTGCTATGCGCCGGGTAGTGAAGAAAGCCTTGATCTGGTCGCGGGCCGGCTTAAAATCATGGTGCATCGGGCAGGGCTGGGTAGAAGAGCATTTATTAAGCCCCAGCACGCATGCCGTGAAAAGCTCATTCCCGTCAATGGCCTGCAACACGTTCATCACCGGTTGGCGGCGCTGCGCCCTGGTGATATAGAACCCGCCGGAAGGGCCTTTCATGCTATTGATCACCCCCTTTTTTACCAGCACCTGCAGCAGCTTACCTACGGTATGCTCGCTGGCATTGATGGACGCGGCAATCTCCTTGATACCGGTATGCTCCCCAAACCGGTATGCCAGGTAAATAACCGCTTTGATCCCTATTTTACAGGTAATGCTCAGCATGTGTCATGCATTTAAAAATTTACGGCCTTCTTCGGAGATCCTTTCATAACTCCAGGGTGGATCAAAGGTCAGTGTCACCTCCACCCCGTAGCCCGGGAAATGGGTTTGCAACTGCGCCTTCACACTGTCCACGATGGATGCACCCATAGGGCAATGCCGGGTGCTCAGGGTCATCACGGTTTCCAGCCTGCGGTGCACTTCATCAAAGTTCAATGCGTAGATCAAACCCAGGTCCACCACGTTCAGTCCCAGCTCGGGGTCCATCACTTCCTGCAGCAGTGCCAGTGCGATGGTACATTTAAGATCAAAATTTGTTTTCACCATCATCACTATCCAGGTTTATGAAACGCAACCCTAAAGGTATTCAAATTGTAAAGAAAGGCGCATACCAGTAATAATGCAGCACCCAGCCTGATCATCCCGCCCTGCTGTACAAGCATGCCGCCCGTGAACAACAGGAACCCCAGCAGGTAACTCAGTGCTGTGCCATTAAACAGCTTGTTGCTGAACAGGTCTTGGGGGCTGGGCGTGCCTCCCCTGCCCGCCTGGATATGATACACGTTGTTCCAGATGATAAATGGCAATGTTTCAAACGTCATACCCAGGATGATGGCGGTGAGCCATCCAAAGAAAATTGAAAACCCATATACCATGACCAGTCTTGTATTCTCCGTGGTAACCAACAGCAAAACGGTGACCACTACCAGCAAGGCCAGTGGAATCAGCATCATGGAAACGGAAAGCAGGGATAGTTTCACCTGCTTATTCACCCGCCGCCGGATGCGCTCCTTATAACAGTTGTAACAATAACGGATCAGCAGGATGATAGCCGCCAGGATGCTGGCCAGTGGCAGGAAATATACAACAGGACGATGGAGGTAAAGGAATAAAAGGACAAACCCTGCCAGTCCCCCGTTCACTAACCCATAGATCCACCATAACAATCCCGGTCTCGTATATTTTGAAACCAGGAACATGGGAATCAGGCGGGAGCCTACACCCGTAACCAGCAACAGGAACCAGCCGGCAATGCCAAGGTGTGCATGCAGCGGCAAATAATGCAAAGCGTCTTCCTGCAGCAACGGCTGTGTAAAATTGAACACCAGCAACAGGCCCGCAAACGTGGTAGTAAACAGCCAGCAGGTGGCCGTTACCACGAAAACAACATGTACATTATCCTGCTTAGCCCTGCTGCAAAGGATATTGACAAGGAAGAGCGCTACGGCCGTGTTAATCAGGATAGCACCGGTCTTTGCGGGCCAGCCCATATTGAAGGTATAAAAGGCATACACCAGCAGGGGAATGCCCACAGCCGCACAACAGAACGTGAGGTGAGCCAGCTTATGGCTATATAACTTCCCCTCCACGAGCACCGGCACCAGCTGGTGGCTGGCCCCCAGGATGATCATGGTGCCCCATCCCAGCGCCATCACATGGGTAATGGCCAGGGTATGCGGGGAAAAGTAGTGATCACCAGGGCTCACAGGTGATGCACATAAGAGGAAAGTCGCCACCAGGAAGGATAGCGCTGCATACAAATAAAACGGCACTACCACGTTTGGCGCGGTAACGGTCCCGGCATCGCCCTGTTTATTTACTGTAAACATCAGTTCCTGAAGATTAATAAGTGTACTGCTCCTGCTCTCATTATTTTCACCCGGTAATCAAATTTCCTTTGCCTGATCTCCGGCAGCAGGTACACGGGCACCCGTTTGTGATATACAAACAGGGCCATGTCCGCCGGCAGCGCGTCCAGCGCTTCCAGGATGGCCAGCATCGGTTTGGGCATGGCCAGCCCGCGGACGTCCAACACACGGAGGCGCGACTCAAACGCCTGCATCAACGCGTCCCAGTCGCCGGCAGGGGCAATGGGGCCGGCCTCCGTGTGCGGCGTTTCCGCATGCTTATAAAACAGGGTTTCTACTTCGTTGTCCGAGATCACTGTTACCGTGGCGGCGTATCCTTGCTGCTTCAGCAGGCGGATCAAAGGCGCCGGCTCAAAGGTGTTGATCACCTTCAACGCCTGGCCTGGCACCAGTGCTTTCACCACTTTCATGATAATGGCCAGCGGATCATCACCGGCGGCACTGATGGGGCGTACGTCCAGGTTTATCACCGTTACGTCCGCGCCGGGGAACCATGCAGGCACTTGTCCCGGCGCCGGAGGTGCGGCCATGTTTTCATCCACTTCAAAGCCCAGCGGTTGCAGCTTTTCAAAGAAGGCCTGCACCCCGCAATTGCCTACATTACCGGCCATGGCAATGGAAGTACGCCCGGCCATCAACCTGCGCAACAACGGGTTGCGCAGCTTCTCAAACCTGGGAGAAATGCTGATGATCGCTTCCAGGGCCGCCGGTTCCTGCTTCAGGATGGCGGCTATTTTCGTATTTGCATTAATGATCATGCCCGGTTGTGTTTTTTATTGATGAACAGGCAGGCTATCGCATCCGCACGTTTATGCGTTCACGTTATTAAGCTCTTTCTCAAGCTGGATGGCTTTGGGGAAAAGGATGTTATTCTCCAGGTGCACGTGGATGTGCAGGTCTTCCTCAAACTCATCCAGCATGCGGTATAACAGGCTATAGCTGGCGCAGGCGTCTTCCGGTAATGTATAGTTATCGCTCACGCGCCGGATGATGTCCAGGCTCCGGCCCACGGATTCATGTTCCGTTTCCATCACATCTATGGGCTGGCGCACGGTGGCAGAATATTGCACAGGAAATGCCTGTCGGGCATGTTTCAGCTTCACCATTTCCCGGATATGCGGGAATAGCACCTGTTCTTCTTTCAGCAGGTGGGAAGACAGTTCCTGGCCCATTTCCGTTACCAGTTGATGTATGGTCAGCAGCTCCGGATGCCGGTCCCCGTGTACGCGGGCCACTTTACCGGCGTAAGCAGTGATATCCGGCAATACGCCTTTAATGTAGCTGTGATGGGTGTTCACAATATAGTCTGCCAGGAAATCCAGGCTCCAGTCGCTATAGGGCAACGGGCGGGCAGATAGCTGCTTATCCGCCTGGCGCAATTCTTCCGCTACCGCTGCCAGGTCCAGTCCCTTTTCGGCGCAGGCCTGGGCCACCGTCTTCTTTCCACCACAACAGAAGTCAAGGCCATATTTCCTGAATACCTGGGCCTTACGCAGGTCCTGGGCCGCAATCTGTCCCAGTGTTTCTCCATTGCCGGCACTTATATTCTTGCTGATACATACTTTCCACCACGCAGGGCCTTGTTCCAGGTAGGCCCATGTAAAGATATTTCCTCTTTCACCCAGCAGCTGATAGTACAGTGGTTTAGGATCATGATCGTTGTGGATCACGAGGCTTTCCCCTTCCAGCAGTTGGTCAAACCGGGCAAAAATGGCAGGATGTTTTTGTCTTGGCTCCAGTAATGTTACGTTTAAAATATTAACGTGTTCCATGGGTATTTGTGCTTTATAACTGGTGTAAAAAATGAGGTATCTGATTGATTGAATAAAGGTATTTGTATACTTTTATTGCTGCGCTGCTTTTTGTCATTTCAAAATATGACAACTATCATAAATCCTATAAAACAAGCCATCACACAGCATTTCATTTAGTAATCCGCCTTAAAAATAAAAGACAAATTTATCCCTTATTTTAAAACCGCCTATCTTTATAACGGAAAATGGCCCGGGGGTAAACCTGTTGTGTCATGCTAACATCATCCATTTTAAAAGGAGCATCATGGTAAAGGCAGAAAAAAGATGGCTGACCATTTCATTGGTCAACCTGTCCATTGTGGCGCTACTAGGCACACTGCTGCGGTCAAAAATATTATTTCCCCTTCCGGGCATCAACTTCGGGAACCTGTTGCATGCGCATTCTCACTTTGCATTCAGCGGTTGGGTAACGCTCTGCCTCCTGGCGTTGATCGTTTATGAGCTACTGCCACCCGACCTTAGCAGGAAGCGGGTGTACACCTGGCTCCTGGCGGGCATGCTGCTGAGCGCTAACGGCATGTTACTGAGCTTTCCCTTCCAGGGGTATGGGCCTGTTTCCATCACCTTCTCTACTTTGCTGATCTTTGTTTCCTACGCGTTTAGCTGGGTGCTGATAAAAGATCTTTCCCGGTCTGCCATCAGCCGGCCGGTGAAGATCCTGCTCTACACGGCACTTGCAGCCCTGGTGGCTTCTTCCGCAGGCCCTTTTACACTGGCTTATGTAATGGCGTCCCACCACGGGAACGCGGTCTTATACCGGAATGCCATTTACACTTACCTGCACTTGCAGTACAATGGTTTCTTTACGCTGGGGGTACTGGCGTTGTTTGCACACCAGTTAAGTGCGCATGACCATACAGCGGTAGCACGCAACCTGTACCGCTTTGCTGTGATCCTTTCTTTTTCCGTATGGCCTACGTTATGTCTTTCCTACCTCTGGAACACACCCAATATACTGGTACGCACCATGGCCATGGCAGGCAGTATCAGCCTTGTAGTAACGCTGGTCTGGTTCATTGCTTTAATAAGGTCTTCAAAAGTAATGCTGGACACCGTAAGCCCTTTTGCAAAAAAAGTAGGCGCCCTGGCCCTGATGGCGTTTGTGTTTAAAACCGCCCTGCAGGCGGCAACGGTGCTGCCGGTGGTGGGGAACATCGCATTTGGGAACCGGCCTGTTATTATCGGTTACCTGCACCTGGTGTTACTTGGTTTCATTACGCTGTACCTGCTGGCCTGCCTGGTGCACAAAGGGTATTTTCAAACAGGTGAGCACCTGGCTAAAGTGGGTATCTGTATTTTAACGGGGGCTATCGTGGTCAATGAAGTGATACTAATGCTACAGGGCTTATCTCCTATCCTTCCCTTATACAGTGCCGGTTACCCCTGGTTGCTTTGGGGCGCCGCCATCGGGCTGCTCACCGGCACTGTTACCATTGTAGCTGCTGCCGCCAGGCAGGGCTCAGAGGTCCTTCCGCTTAAAGATGCGGACCGCCATTATCAACGGGAACACCGTCCAGCAGCACATACAAACAACCGTGTATATACTGCCAGTCACTGAGCCCAGGAATTCTTTGAACAAGGCGCCGGAATAACCCATCATCACGGCTACGTCCAGTTGCAGCAGTACCAGTATCCTGGCCAGGTCCACCGGGTTCAGGGAAATAAATGCCAGCAAGGGCCGTTCTATGGGATAATCACTGAAAGTATAAATGAAGGAAAGTAACAAGCCATCAAAGAGCAACATGAAGAACAGCGCAGTAACAATAGCGGCGCCAATACCTTTTGTTTTGTCCTTGAACAATACAAAAACCAGCAGGGCCAGTGCAGCAAAGATCAGCGTGAGGAATAACCCGCTTATCACCAGGGTGATAGCCGCCGGACTGCCATATAACAGGCCCACCGGCAGCCCTACGCCCAGCAGGTAGGCAATACCCAGGGCAATGGCCATCCCGGTGTATTCTGCCAGGAGCAATGTTTTCCTGCGGATAGGCTGTGCCAGCAACAGCTCTGCAAATTCTACCGCGTTAAAGAAATAAATGGTGGAAAAAAGAATGCTGATAATAGGGACAAATAGTAATGTGACATTCAGCAGGCTTAGTACAGCCTTGGCAGCATTATCTTCCATACCCGCTATGCTGATGGACAGCGCGGCCAGTATAACGGTATATACGATCACGGTCCTGTTCCTCAACAGGTCCAGCAGTACGTATTTAATGATCGTTTTCATAAAACAGGTATTCTTTGGGTTACGTTCCTTTGCATAATTGCCGCCATCACTTTGTTCAGCTTTTCTTCGCCGGTGGACTCCTTCAGTTCGTCCACTGTTTTATAGCACACCAGTTTACCTTCCTGCAGGTACACGATATGGCTGGTAATATCATCCAGGTCGCTGAGCACGTGGGAAGTGATCAGGATCAGCTTTCCCATTGCACGTTCCCGGCTGATCTTGGCTTTCAGCAATTCACTGGCTACCGGGTCCAGGCCGGCGGTAGGCTCATCCAGGATCAGGATATCTGGTGAGAACAGGAATGCCAGGCAGGCGCTCACCTTCTGCCGGGTGCCACCGGAAAGGCTGCGCATCATCTTGTTTTTAACCGCCTGCAGGTCAAAATCCCGGACCAGTTCTTCATCATATACCTTACAGTCTTTCCGGATATCCTTCAGCATTTGCAATACCTGGCCAATGGTCATATTCTCCGGGTAGCGGCCTATCTGCGGCATGTATCCTATGCGGGACCGGTATTCCCAGCGGGTTTTCGTCTCCTCCCCGTTTATCCGGATCACGCCTGTATCTGGCGTAACCAATCCAAGGATTGATTTTATCAGCGTGGTTTTGCCGGAGCCATTAGGCCCCAGCAGGGAAATGGTCTGGCCTTCCCGGAATTCCAGGCTGATATCATCCAGGGCCTTAAACTTCCGGAATGATTTTGTTAAATGTGCTATCTCGATCATAGTTGCAGTTTTTTCATTTCCGGGTGATCATCCTTTAATTTATCCGGGATCAGTCCGGGCATCACTTTTTCCACCTGTTCTATCATGGTGGTAAAAAAGCTCCTGTATAATATCATGGCCGGTGGGATCTTTTCCGTGATCACCGCGTACGCACTGACAGGGTAATACGGCACATCCCCTATATTGTCTTTATCGAGGTCGTACCCATCGTATTTATCCCAGTAGTTGTTGTTGAATGTATTCAGCATAGCGGTGCCGTTGGTGATCACGTCAAAGGAATTGCCGCTAAAATTATTCTTCACAAAGTTGCCGCCACTGCAGCTGGCCATCACCCGGAGAGCCCAGCCATTATCCTGGAAGAGGTTGCGCTCCACGTCCACGCGGGTAGTACCTTCCATATGAATGCCGATAGTGTTCCTGGTGAACTGGTTGTGTATTATTTTACTATCCGTGATCTCCTTCAGCAGCAGCCCGTAAGACGCGCCGCCCCAGTTGTGGAAAAATTCATTGTCATACATGCTTACGCCATGAGAATACATCACAGCTACGCCGGCTCCGTTGTCCATGAACGTGTTCTGCCGGTAAGTATCATCGTTGGAAAACATGAAGTGCAGCCCGTAGCGGGCGTTGCGGAAAGAGCGGTTCCCCTGGATATAAGTGTCTGTCACAAATTCAAAATAGATGCCATCGCGGTGACCGGAGATGGTATTATCTTTTATAAGCAGGTGGTTACTCTTCCATGCATGGACCCCGTTGCCGTCATTCACGCCGTCCCCAATGGTGGAGCGGATCATGTTGCCAGCCACGGTGCAGGCAGTGGCATTCTGCAGGTAAATGCCATAGGTATTGTCCAAAAATTTATTATTCCGGATAATAACCCGGGCGGCATTGGCGATCCGGACGCCAGCCATATCCGTAACAGACGACTTGCCTGTATGCTGTATCTGCAGGCCTTCTATCACTACGGAATCGGCGGTAACAATGAAGAGCTGGTATTTATCTTCCCCGTCTATCACCGGCCAGTCTTTCCCGGTGATGTATAGTTTGCGGGACACTATAATGTCGTGTTCCTTATAATTGCCTGGCAGGAGCAGCAGGGTATCTCCGCGTTGTGCGTTCTTTACGGCACTACTGACACCACCGGCATGCACTTTTATCACTGCCGCCGTGCTGGCGGGCATCTGCAACAGGAGGGCAATTCCGGGCAATAAGCATAGCAAAATGTGTTTCATAGACTTCCTGTTATTGCAGCAGGCGCTCCCATTTTAACGGGCCTTTCAGGGTGCTGTCTGCCGGGGGCGCGCTGGCCCCTTGTGAAAAAGCGGCGTAGTTGCCATTCATGGGAGAATTGAATTTTTCGCTATAGAAGAACACGGCCTGGGATGCTTCCATAAAACTTCCATCCGGCTTGTTATAGTCACTCACATAGATCGCTGCCACGTCGCCACTATTCCTGCCTGCTTTGATATAGTCCACCATACAGGCAATATCATCAAACGGGTAGGCCCTTCCTTTCCTTGTTACAATCTCCGCGGCAAAGCGTTTGTCCACGATCGTCATTTTACAATGTGTGCAGGCGTCATATCCGTACCTGATAGGCTGCGGGCCCTGCTTACAGCTTGTGAAGGCCGCAATGCCTGCTACCAGGCCTGTCCATATTAACTGTTTCATGCTAGCGTTTTTTCCATTCATAGATTGCGACGGATGCCAGTATTATACCGCTTACTATGTAGCACCAGCCTGCAACGTCCGGCTGGGACAATACTTCAAAGTTCAACAGTTGCTTGTACCCGATCAAAGGTGGCTGGTAAGCCATGCCAGGCACCTGTATGGGCGCTCCCGGGTCCAGGTTATGCCCATAGTCGTACTCCCATTTGTAAAAGTCGATAAAGGAATACGCGGCGATCACCACAAAAACACCGGTCCAGATATAATACGGCAATTTCTTTCCCATCAGTAACACCACGATCCCCAGCACCGCGAATACGCCCATAGCAACGGGCAGCACTACAAACTCTTTAAAATCTTCCTTCTTAATGGTCTTCATCCCGATATAGTGATTTAAACCATTGATGATGGGCACGTCGCCCTTTACGTCGTTGATCCAGATCTGCATCGTTAATCCACCGGGGTATTGCGGTGCCCGCAGGTCTATACGCCACATGGGAAACAGCCACAACGCGCCCAGCAGCAGGAGAACAACCGGGATACTGATACGGCCCGTTTTCGTTAATTTTTTCATGATCAAAGAATAAAGTGGTAATGCCCGGCGGCACTACCACTTATGAAAACAGATATTGTTTACTTGGCGGCCACCGTGTCTGCGGCAGTGGGTGCAGGTGCAGTTTCGCCAGTACCGTAGCGCAGCGGCACATTGCTTCCTTTGGGAGATACCCGGAGGTAACCGGACATCTCCTGGTGCAGCGCAGAGCAGAAGTCTGTACAATAGAACGGCTGGATGCCTTGTTTTAACGGTGTGTATTTGAGGGTCACCGTTTCACCCGGCATGATCAGCAGTTCCGCGTTGGGATTGTTCTTGATGGCAAAACCATGCGGGATATCCCAGTCCTGTTCCAGGTTGGTCACGTGGAAATACACATTGTCCCCTACGTACACGCCTTCAATATTATCCGGCACCAGGTGAGACCGGATGGCGGTCATATACACATCCACCCTGTTCCCGTTACGTACCACCTTGACGTTCTTTTCACCCATGGTCACATACTGGTTGCCGTTCTTGGTGATGTCGTAGAACTTCACCTGCTTATCCCTTATCAGTTCTGCCGGACAAGCCTGCCCATAGTGCGGCTCACCCACGGTGGGGTAATCGAGGATCAGTTGCATTTTATCACCGGAAATATCATAGAGCTGGGCGGATTGCGCCAGTTCCGGGCCGGTGGGCAGGTAGCGGTCTTTGGTGATCTTGTTGTATGCCACCAGGTATTTACCATTGGGCTTTTTCGTATCACCACCGGGGATCATCAGGTGACCTACTGAATAATAGGTAGGCACCCGGTCCAGCACTTTCAGGTCCTTGAGGCTCCATTTCACTACTTCTGAAGACAGGAACATGGACGTATAGGCGTTACCGCGACCATCAAATTCCGTATGCAAAGGGCCTAAGCCGGGTTTCTGCACTTCACCGTGCAACACGTCCTGGTACTTCAGGATGGGAATACCCTGGAAGTCTCCTTCAAAATCCTTTTTTTGCATCGCATCCATGATCTTGGAGAAGGAGAATACGGGAATGAGCGCCGCCAGCTTTCCGCTGCCCACAATGTACTCACCGGTAGGGTCAATATCGCAACCATGCGGGGATTTGGGGCAAGGGATCATGTACACCATATCCGGGCAGTCCTTGGGGTCCAGCAGCAGCGTTTCTTTTTCCATAACGGAAGTAGCAAGCTGTTTCTGTTCGTCAAAAGTGTTATGCGCATATTCAGCTGGCACCTTCTTACCCTTCCCGGCCTTTGCATATTCTTCCGCCTTCTTCCAGTTCACCGCCACGATGTAGTCCTTATCCTTCTGGGAAGCGTTCACTTCCAGCAGCGTGTAAGCCTGTTCCGTGTTGTAGCTGGAAAAGAAGAACCAGTCGTGTGACGGGCCTTTGCCTGCGTGGCTGAGGTCCAGGTTCATACCCGGCAGCACGATCTGGAAAGCAAGGCTCATATGACCAGTGGAGCTGTCCACTTTAATAAAGGATGCCGTGCTTTTGAAGTTCTTTTTGAAAGAACTGATGGGCACATCTTCAGCGCCCAGCGGTACGGAAAAGCGGGTGCCGGCCACCACGTACTCTGTGTTTTCCGTGATGAAGGGAGAAGAGTGGTTACCCGCACTGTTGGGCAATTGCAGGATCTCCGCTGTCTTGAATGTTTTCAGGTCTATCCTGGCTACGCGCGGAGTGTTGTTTGCATTGGCAAAAAGCCAGCGCCCATCCTGCTCCCCGTTTGTCTGGGACAGCTCCAGGTGGTGCTGGTCGTCCCATGGAACCTGTCCTTGCGTGGTATTCAGCATCGCTTTTGTTTCTTCGCTGTAACCATAGCCGTTTTCCGGGAATACGGAGAACACGGGGATGATCTTCAGCAGCCTGCCGGAGGGCAATCCATACACGGATACCTGCCCGTTAAAGCCGCCGGACACGAAGTTGTAGAATTCGTCATACTTGCCGGGTGCCACATAAACTTTTGAGGCGGCGCCGCCTTCCACGGCGGCAGCGGTGCTCTTCATCTTGCAACTGGGCATGGAAACTGCGACTGCCGCGGCGGCGGCAAGCAATAAACGTATATTTTTCATACATCAGGAAATAGGTGAGAATAATCAGTTTTTATTGTCGTTGGAGCGCATGAACTCCAGCACGTGACGTGCATCGTCATCGCTCAGGTGCTGGTTGGGCATACGCACCATACATACTTCCAGCATGGACTGTGCAGCAGCATTCTTGTCCAGCATCTCGTCGGTATTGGTCACGAAATTCATGATCCATTCGGGGGATCTGCGGTCTGTAACGCCTTTCCAGCCAGGCCCTACCAGCTTTTCGCCTGTGAGTTTGTGGCACGCGCCGCACTTCAGATCGTAAACCGCCTTACCGCTTGTTACCATGGCCTGGTCCAGGGGGTGGGTCAGTTTTACGTCTGTGAACTTACCAGTACCTTTCTTTTCATCGGCGGATGCCTGGCTGGATGCATCTTTTCCCCCGGCCACCATGCTGGAATCGGCGGCCTGTGTTGCCTGCGCATTGCCGGATGCCGAGTCTGTTTTTGGGCCAGACCCACAGCTGTAGATGAGCAGGCTGCCGATAATAATTGCTGCTAGAGAATGTGAATGTTTCATAGTTACTCCTTTTAGTTTTTAGTTTATAATGATACTGGTAAGCTCAGCTCATAACCGGGGGGGGCTGATTTAGGACATCATTTGCGGAACAAAACTATCCCCGGTAAGGAAGTATTCTACTGTCTGTGATCACACAATTTAATGATTTAAATCATACAAATACGACATTTTACTAACCAAATACTAAGATTTATGATGCCTGGATCATAAATTTACCTCCGCTCGCCCCGGTGAACCGGGCAATATCCTGCACCAGCTCTTGTATGTGGGCCTCGTCAACGTTGTTAAACTCGGATACGTCCAGCTTTTTGTGCATCAACCTGGCCAGCAGGCTGCCGGTCTTCACTTTCATTTTATCTGCCAGGGAGAGCTGGCGGTAGATGATCTTGCCGGGGAAGAAGAAACAGCGGCAATTGCTGCGGATACCTGGGGGAACATTCAACCGGATATACCCTTGCAGTTTCTCTACTTTGTCCGGTTTAGTGGCCGTGACGAGGTAGAGGAATAATTGTTTGCCGGCCAATGCAGCTTCCTGCCGCTGCAGCCATTTCCGCATCAGCAGCTTGCCCATGTAAATGGGACTGCCCAGGATCACGTATCCTGCGGAGGCCAATTGGTCCCGTGACAGCTGTTGCTGTGCCACTGCCGGTATGTTCAAGGCAGCACTTAACCACGCCGCATACTGGCTGGTAGCCCCGTATTTGGATCTGTAAATAATAATCCCTTTCATGTTGGTGGTGTTGAGGAATCTACGTTCCGGTGAAGGATGATAATTAAGGACAAAATTATCCTTAATTATCATTCACCACAAAACACTTTTTATTTGTAACGGGATCGCCGGTCATAAACCGCTGCCTTTACAGCTGCTAAGATGTTGGTAATGATGCCTGTTCCGGGGATTATCCAGGCAATAAAAAAAATGGGGTTAGCGGCGTTTCCTTTTCGCCATTTTAGGGTTGTCAATAAAAAACACGCCGTCATTGCTCTCGTCCACCAGTTGTTGTATAGAGGTATGCTCAAACATATGCTTCAGGTCTTTCCGCACCGTTTTATACCGCGTATGCATGGGACAGGGCCGTGTCTCCGAGCACTCCTGCAGGCCCAGTACGCATTTGGTGATGAAGCCATACTCCCCCACCGCTTCCAGCACCGCTTTCACGGGCAGCCTGCGGGCACGGTCCGCCAGGTAAAAACCGCCCCTGGGGCCGCGCGTGGAGCTTACCACGCAGTTGTCCTGGGTAAGCATCTGCAGGATCTTGGCCGTAAATGACCGGGGCGAATCGATCGCCTTTGCCACTTCTTCTATCACCAGTTTATCGTCCTCCGTAGCCTTCCGGGCAATATAGATCGTGGCCCGCAGGGCATATTCAGCAGTCTTTGAAAGCATATCCCATTATTATACTGTAAGATAAAAACAAAACATGCAGCACGCTCCTTTTCTTCCGTAAAGTGAAAGAACACCAGCGGCCACCTGACATGATTTATATCAGGTACAAAGCTAATTTAAATTAAGGATATTTTTATCCTTAATTACGCTAATATTGCACACAACCAATGATCGCCAAATAAGATGCATACGTTTCACATACCCGTAATGGGACTTGCCTACACTATAGACACACCTGTTAAAGTAGCGCCGTTTGGAATATCCTCCGTCATTTCCATCATTGAAGACCGGTTGATCGAGACCATGCGGCAACATTACTATACGGTAAGAAAAGAGCCCTTCCACCCTATCAGCACCCAGCAGCCCGATTACCGGGCAAAGCGGATCACAGATTATCTCAACCTGGTGAACCGCATGGTGCAGGAACAACTGGCAGCTATAAAGCAAATGGAATTTAAGCCCGGAACAGCGCTGGTGCAATACTTTGAAATGCTGCCCCCACACCACCCGCTAAAGCAGCGTTATACAGCCATGAACAACACTGCGGACGGGCCGGTAAAACAAGCCCTGGCAGCCAGCCTGCGCCACAGCATGCAGCCCGGTAATATCGACGTGAATATTATGACCAAGGTGGACAAGGATAACTATGACAGGGACGGGCAACCGATCGGGGATGGCTCCGATGCCATTACCGCCCTGCGGGGATATGCCAACAGTGACCTGGCCCATTCTTCCATCATCTTCTCCGCCGGTATGAACCTGCGCCTGTTCAACTATCTTGAAAAATGCCCGCAGTTCCTGCCGGACGAAGACGGTACTTTTAAAAAGAAGGTCACGGTAAAAGTGAGCGACTTCCGCTCTGCCCTGGTACAGGGAAAGTACCTGGCTAAGAAAGGAATATGGGTGAGTGAGTTCCGCATAGAATCCGGGCTCAATTGTGGCGGGCACGCTTTCCCCTCCGATGGATACCTGATGGGCCCCATCCTGGAAGAATTTAAACAACGCAGGGAAGAACTTACTGACAGCCTGTTCACCATTTACAACCAGGCCTTAAAACGCAAGGGGCTGAAAACTTTCAAGTACGCGCCACGCCTGGCTGTATCTGCGCAGGGCGGCATCGGCACCGCGGCGGAAGATGAAATGCTGCGCAATTATTACCAGCTGGACAGCACCGGCTGGGGTACACCTTTCCTGCTGGTGCCGGAAGCCACTACCGTGGATGATGCTACGTTACAACTACTCACAGCGGCACAACCTAAGGACCTTGTGCTCAGCCACCACTCCCCTATCGGGATGCGGTTCTTCTACCTGAATGGCACTACCGCCCAGGCAGAAAGATTGAGGCGGATCGCGGCAGGCAGCCCGGGTAGCCCCTGTTCGGAAAAGCATTTGTCTTTTAATACAGAATTCACTGCACAACCTATCTGCACCGCCTCTGCCCAGTACCAGGCCTTAAAGATCGCGCAACTGCAATCCCTGGAGCTGCCCGCGGAGGAATACCAGCAGCGGGTGCAGGAAGTAGTGGACAAGGAATGCCTGTGCGTGGGGCTTAGCAACGCAGCGGCGCTCAGGCACAATGCGCGGTTTGTACGGAACAGGACAGCCGTGAATGTTTGTCCCGGCCCCAACATCGTATACTTCAATAAGGTCCTGTCGCTCCGGGAAATGGTAGACCATATTTATGGCCGGGCAAATGTACTGGCCAATACCAACAGGCCGCATGTTCTATTGAAAGAGCTGACCCTGTACCTGGACTACCTGGAAGAACAGCTGGAAGCCCCCATCAAAGCAACCCCGCCGGCAAAATATTATGATGAGTGCTGCGAACGGCTGCGCGATGGTATATTATATTACCGCCAGCTTCATGCAGCGGGTGTGATCCCGGAGGCGGATTTCCTGCCGGGGCTGCACGCAGCGGGTGAGCGCCTGGACGCCATCTGCACTACGTATAGCATTAACCGTTAGTTACCCCTATACCTGAGGCCGCACCCTGGTGAGGGGTGCGGTCATTTTTATGACCACCCGGCAGTAACGGGTTTTCATGCACCGCACGCCATCTTTTTCTTCACGGGTATGCGCTGCCTTTGTGAAGCCTGCAATGATCAAAAGGAGGAAGATGACTGATACTGGTCAGTCAGGGACAGGTAGCAGTTCCCCAGAAACAGGCCCCGGCGCTCCTTTAGCGGAGATCTCCGGGGCCTGCCTTTATATATACCCACTGCATGACCTAAATCATCTTATGGTCTGTGACCGGTCATCAACGACCAGCATGCTCCGCCCTACCTTTAACCCGTAAACAACACCATATGAAAGCATTCATAACACCATAAGGCAATGTCCTTGCCATGCCTGTACTCATCTTACCCAATTAAAAAACAAACGCTATGCAATTCTGGAAAAAGCCCTACCAGGCTCTCATGATGGCATCCATATTATTTGGAGGCATCGTCTTTTACGGCACCGCCTGTACTCACAAGGATATGGTGTTACCGGCATCCTATAATGGAAGCGGTGCTACCGATCCGACCAATTATGTAACCCGCGGCACTGATGTCATCACGTTCAGCACCACCGCCGGCAGCGGCGTGTTCACGTTCGACAAGGTGCACTCGAACGTAATGTGGGAAACACGGTTCCTGGGTACAGGTGCCATCCTGTCCGGCCGTTTCAACTGGTTTGGTTTCAACACGTTCAACTTTGATGAGGCTAATCCTGCTAACACCAAGTTCACCGCCTGGGTGCAACTGAACCAGGTTAACACCGGTGAGCCCGCCAGGGACGGCGGTTGCCTGATGACGGCCTTCAACACGAATACCACGGCAGATATCCCGGTGAATGGCGAACCTGTTAATGACTTTAACCGCGCGCTCATCCAGTCTAAAACGGTTACCTACAATCCGACTGAGAATATCTACGATGTGGTATGTGACTTCACTTTCATGGGTGTTACCAAAGAGGTGAAAGCCAAGTTGGGTTATTCCGGTAAAGGCACTTATCCCGGCACTACTAACCTGCTGCGCGGGTTTGACCTTCGCTTCTCCTTTTCCATCACTGACTTCCCGTTGAAGGCAGACCAGGGCGAAGTGAATGATAAGATAGACATCACTGCCAATGCCAACTTTAAACAATAACCTCCGGCCATGAAACGATTATTCCTTCTCTCCTGCACCATCCTCGCGGTGGCGGGCGCCTTCCTCCTGGAAGGATGTTATAAAGATGTGGTGTTGCCCAGCAGTGCTTCCGGTAACGGTGGCGGCACGGGCGGTGATAACAATACCGTACCGGCAGACTCTGTGACGTTTGCCAAGTATATCATCCCGCTGTTTGCGGCCAATTGTACCACCTGCCACTCCGGCAATGAATCGCCAGACCTGCGCGCCGCAAACGCGTACAATGCCCTGACCAGTGGCAAGTTTGTAGTAGCGGGCAATGCGGCCAACAGTGTGTTGTACCAGAAAGTATCCTCCGGCGAAATGCCTCCCGGCGGCGGGTTAAAACAAAGCGATATAGATCTCATCAAGAACTGGATCAATAACGGGGCGTTGAACAATTAAACCACCATTCGTATGAGCAATTATCTATTCTCTTATAAAAAAATCCTCCGGGGCCTGGTATTACCGCTGTTATGGTTGCCCATGATCCCCCAGGCTGTCTCTGCGCAGGCCGCCGATTCAACTGTCACGGAAGCGCCGGTAAAAAAATGGGGAAAGCCCGTCCGGAACACGTTTGAAAGCATCTGGCTGATAGACGCGCAAACCGTGGAAGTACCGGTAAAGAAAACTTTTGAAATGGATTTCCGCCACCGCTTTGGCGTTGTGAACAATGGCTATAAAGACTTTTACGGCCTGTTCTCTTCTGCCAACATCGGGCTGAACGCAAGCTATGTGCCGGTAAAGAACCTGCTGATCGGCGTGGCGCTCACCAAGTATGACATGACCTGGGAAGGCTATCTTAAATACGCCATCCTTCGCCAGGTAAGGTCTGGTGCGGGATCACCGGTGAGTGTTACCTACTACGGTAACCTGGCCATCGAAAGCAGGCAGAGCGATACTTATAATTATTTCAGTGACCGCATGTCTTATTTCCACCAGCTGATCATCGGCCGCAAGATCACGGAACGCCTGTCATTGCAGGTGGCGCCCGGCTGGGCACACTTCAACGTGGTGAACGGTTACAATCCTTACCCAGGCAAGTTCCTGAAGGAAAAACCGAACGATCATTTTGCGCTCTCCGTGGGCGGGCGCTTTAAGCTGAAAGATGCCATGGCGGTTATTGCCAACTATGACCAGCCATTGACAACGGACAATGTAGGCAACGCGCATCCCAACCTGTCGTTAGGGCTGGAGATGTCTACCAGCGGCCACACCTTCCAGTTCTTCGTGGGCAACTACAGCTACCTGACGCCGCAACGGAACCTGGTTTTCAACCAGAATGATTTTACAAAAAAGCAATTCCTGATAGGGTTCAACATCACCCGTTTATGGAATTACTAAATGCTAATCCTGTAATCATCAAAAACCTGACAACATGAAGATCAGTTTCCTGAAAAGCAGCCCGCTGCTATTGGCAGCAGCTTTTGCGGCGCTCTCCTTCTCGGCCCCGGGCGATCCCTGGATTGTGCCCGAGAAAAACGCCAAGATGCCCAACCCGGTAAAGTCTTCACCGGCCTCCATTGCCGATGGGAAAGCCCTGTGGGCAAAGAACTGCCAGTCCTGCCACGGCAAAGCCGGCGAAGGTGACGGGTCCAAGGCGGCACAGCTGAAAACACAGCCACCCAACTTCACCAGCGCCGACTTCCAGAAGCAAACCGATGGCGCGCTTTTCTACAAGACCAGTGAAGGCAGGAACGACATGCCTTCCTTCAAGAAAAAACTGCCGGACGCAGAAGACATCTGGAACCTGGTGAACTACATGCGCACTTTCAAAAAATAATGAAGGCTGTCATTGAAAAACCGGCTTGCAGGTGCAAGCCGGTTTCACCACAAAACATCACGCATATGCCCAACGAACATACTGTAAAACGCCGCGCCTTTGTAGGATGGATAGGCCTGTTTGCCACCTCCATAGCAGGCCTCTCCCTCTTCCGGAAATCCCGCAGCACAGCGAGTTCCATGCCACCCGTGCCGGTTACGTTGCTAACCGAAGACGGGCGCCTGGTACAAGTGGATGCTGCCGCGCTGGAACAGCAGCCCCGGAAAAAAATCTCGAACGACGAATTGCGTACCTGGGTAAAAAAAAGACCCTGAGGCATGCTATCGGCTAACAACAAATCAAGGTTATGAGCGAATTAACAAACGGATCACAAAGCAGGCGCGCCTTTCTCTCCGGTGCGGCACTGGCTGCAGTAAGTGCGGCGGCGGCGTCCTGCAACCATCTTAAAGATCCTTTTTCCACCCAGGCAGCGGCACTGGATGTAACGCCCACCGGCGAAAAAGTAAAACTGCTGTCGGTAGATGGTGAGGTGATAGAAGTGGACCGGGCTTTCCTGAAACCCGTGCCCCACCTGCCCAGCGTTACAAACGCGGAAGCACGCGTAGGTATACCCGGTAAAAAATTTGTGATGGTCATAGACCTGGCCCGTTGCAAAAACCTGAAACGTTGCCAGGCGGCTTGTGATCACATGCACCATATCCAGGACGGACAAAACTGGATCAAGGTGCAGAAGATGCAGGAATCTGCACACACCGCGCCTTACTGGCAGCCTACTACCTGCATGCATTGCGATGAACCGCCCTGCGTGAAAGTATGCCCGGTGGATGCCACGTTCAAGAGACAGGATGGCATTGTGCTGATCGACAGTGACCGCTGTATCGGTTGCCGCTTCTGCATGGCTGCTTGTCCTTACTCCACCCGCGTATTCAACTGGAATGAACCAGTGCTGCCCAAAGAAATTGCAAAGCAGCCCTACTGCGCTGAAACCAGCGTGCCTCAGAAAAAGGGCACCGTGGGCAAATGCGACTTCTGCCCGGACATGACCCGCCGGGGAGAATTACCCCACTGCGTTTCCGCCTGTCCTAACGGCGTATTCTTCTTCGGTGACCTGAATGAAGACAGCGTAACCAACGGTGCAGAGACCTTCCGCTTCAGTGACCTGATGCGGGACAAAGCGGGTTACCGCCTGATGGAAGACCTGGGCACCCGGCCCAGCGTGTACTACCTGCCACCGGTGAACAGGAATTTTCCTATTGAAGCAGGTGAGGAAAACGATAAAGGCTGATGCCCCCTTCTCCTACCTCTAAAAAAACATTATCGTGGAAAGAACAATTGCATTGCGCGAAGAACAGGTTATAGAAGATCTCCTGCCCCGCAAGTTTGGAAAAACAGGGCAGTTATGGGTGGGTGTATTATCCTGTATCTGCCTGGTGGGCCTGTATGCCTATTACCGCCAGCTGCGGTATGGGCTGGGCGTTACAGCCATGCGGGACTATGTTTCCTGGGGATTATATATTTCAAATTTCGTTTTTTTCGTAGCCATCAGCCTCGTAGGTTCCCTTATCACGGCCATCCTGCGCCTGGCAAATGTAAAATGGAGCACCCCCCTTACGCGGATCGCGGAGATGATCGCCATTGCAGCCATCATGTTTGCCGCCCTCATTATCATCGTGGACATGGGACGGCCGGAACGCCTGCTTAATGTATTTGCACATGGCCGCATCCAGTCACCCATCATCTGGGATGTGGTGGTGATCACTACCTATTTCTTCATTAGTTGCCTGCTCCTTTACCTGCCATTGCTGCCGGACATCAAAATACTGATCGACCACCAACGCACCGCCACCCGGCCTTTCCAGCGCCTGTACCGCTTCCTGGGCTCCTTCTGGAAGGGCAATACAGGGCAGGTGGCCATCAGCGACCGGGCCATCAACATCCTTTGCATCACCATTATCCCGGTAGCTTTCGGCATTCACACTGTTACTTCCTGGCTCTTTGCCACAACCTTCCGCCCCGGGTGGGACAGCACCAACTTTGGCGCCTACTTTATTTCCGGCGCTTTCCTGGCCGGCAGCGGTGCCGTAGTGGTGGCCATGTACGTAGTGCGCAAGGCCTATGGGATGGACCATTACATTACCGATGATCACTTCGACAAGATGGGTAAGATCGTGGTGCTGCTGGCACTGGTGTACCTGTATTTCAATATCAGTGAATACCTGCTGCCCGCATTTAAAATGAAGGAAGGCGAGGACGCCCACCTGCGGGAATTATTCAGCGGCGACTGGGCGCTGAGGTTCTGGGCCACCATTTTCATTTCCATGCTGCTGCCCATGGTGATCCTGTTGTTTCCCAAAGGCCGCAGGCCACTGCCCATGTTCCTGGTGGGCATCATGGTGGTGATAGGCGCGTGGTTCAAGCGGTATATTATCGTAGTGCCGTCTATGTTACACCCGTTCCTGCCCATGCACGATGTACCGCTTAGTTACAAAAGCTATTTCCCAAGCTGGGAAGAATGGGCCATTGCCTGTGGTTCACTGGCGGGCGGTATGCTGGTGATTACCCTGCTGATCAGGATATTCCCGATCGTGCCGATCCATGAAACAATAGAAGAAATGAAAGCGAACTGATATGAAAACATGCATACAATACAGTTTCCTGGCAGGCCTCCTGCTGCTACTGGCGTGGGCACCTGCAGCCCATGCGCAGAATAATACGGCGGAGTTGCTGCTAAAACTGGAATATTTCGATAACGCGGACCATGTTCCTTACCTGCAGGTAACGGCCATGGAAAAAAAAGACGGCAAGCTGCAACCGCTGAATGCCCTGCCCGTGCAGCTTTACCTGGGCGACAGCCTGCCCGCCAATGTTATTGCCAAGGTGGTGACCAATGAAACCGGTAAAGCCTTTGCCACATTGCCCCCCTCCCTGCAGGCGGCCTGGAAGGCCAGCAACCAGCAGCAATTCATAGCGGTAAGCGGCGCCACGCACCAGTTTACCTCCACGGTAAAAACGCTGGACATTACGAAAGCCCGGTTGCTGCTGGATACCATTGCCGGTGATGACGGCGCCCGCACGGTGCGGGCTACCGTACAGGAAATGCATGGCGACAGCGCTGTGAACATAAAGGATGTGGAAATAAAGATCGGCGTGCAGCGGCAGGCTTCTTTCCTGCCCATCGGGGATGATGAATCCTACACCACCGATTCTACCGGCACGGTCACTGCTACCTTCTCCCGCGACTCCCTGCCCGGTGATGCAAAAGGCAACCTGGTGCTGGGCGCCCGCATAGAAGATAATGATAGCTATGGCAACGTAAGTGTGCTCAAAACAGTGCCCTGGGGCGGGCCTGGCCAACACGATAGTTTCGGGTTTGGTGACCGCTCGTTATGGGCCACTGGCGCTAAGGCACCTTTACCTTTGCTACTGGTGGCGCTCTCCGCTATCATTGCGGTATGGGGCATCATCTTCTACCTGGTGTTCCAGATTATCCGTATAAAGAAGCTCAGCGATACACAGGCCAACTGACAACTCTCTGTGTCAATATATCTCCATACACTGGGCTCCATCCATAGCTCCGGGAATGCATTTTCACACTTGCCAGCCCGCCAGGAGCCCTTTTTATTTGCTTTAAACCACGTATTAGTTTCAAAATAACCACCATGTCACAAACACATTTTTACGAAGTAAACGTTCAGTGGAAAGCAGGAAGAATAGGCGAATTATCATCACCTGTGCTGTCAGAAACTATTACATGCGCTACGCCGCCGGAATTTCCAAACGGGGTGCCCAATGTCTGGTCGCCGGAGCATTTGTTCGTCGCCGCGATCAACAGTTGCTACATGGCAACATTTTTGGCTATTGCAGGTAATTTTAAAGTGGAAATAGAAAATTTCAGTTGCCGTACGGTGGCAAAACTGGAAATGGTGGATGGGAAATATCTATTTACAACAGCTGAAATGTTCCCGGTCATAAAGATTGCCGATGCGCACCATGATACCGAAAAGACACAGCGCATTGCGGAAAAAGCGAAGGCGGGGTGCCTGGTGACCAATTCGATGAAAACAGCCATCACGTTGACGCCGAGCATCAGTTAGTTAGTGAAAGGTTGTGTAAGTATTTATACGTGGACAGGTATATCAAAAACTCATAAATAGAACGGGCAAAGGCGGTACCGCCTGTGCCCGCCGCTGCCGGGAAAAGAATAATGCCGGCAAATGAAAATGGCAAGTGAATTGAGGCTTTTCAGGTACACTAAAACCCATCATCATGGCAACCACCATCGTACAGCTGGCCATTACCAGCCCTGCATTTGAACACAACGGCAACATCCCGGCAAAATACAGTTGTGAGGGGGCCGGCATTAATCCCGCCCTGCATATTGCCCGCCTGCCGGAAGCCGCCGCCAGCCTGGCCCTCATTGTGGAGGACCCGGATGCACCGAACGGTACCTTTGACCACTGGATATGCTGGAACATAGCCCCCGCGGGTGAACTCCCGGAAAACGGGATCCCAGGCGTGTCCGGCAAAAATTCAACCGGCAAGACCGGCTATCATCCACCCTGCCCACCCCAGGGTGCACACCGCTATATCTTCCATGTATTTGCACTGGATTCCATGCTGGAACTGGCAGCCGGCGCTACCCGCCACGACCTGGAACATGCAATGCAGGCCCACATAATTGCAGAAGGTTCTATTACAGGCATCTATGAAAAACAAGGCAACAAATAAACCTGCCGTTACGGAATATGCAGACACCAAAGCGCAGGTGCTGCAAAGGCAGGCGCTGGTGGAAAACATTGCCGCCAATGGCATTACCGACGTGAATGTGCTTACGGCCATCGGCAAATTGCCGCGCCAGTTCTTCATGCCCGCCGGCACGGAGGCCGATGCTTACACGGACAAGGCTTTCCCTATTGGCGAAGGACAAACCATTTCCCAGCCTTACACGGTGGCCTATCAAACCCAGTTGCTGCGGGTACACCCGGGCCATAAAATACTGGAAGTGGGCACCGGCAGTGCCTATCAGGCCGCGGTGCTGGCCATGATGGGCGCTATCGTTTACACCATTGAACGGCAAAAGAAATTATACGACCGGGCCATGCATTTCAGCTACCTGCAAACGCTGCCCGGCCTTCATTTCTGCCATGGCGATGGCTTTGAGGGGTGGCCGGACGAAGCACCGTTTGACAGGATACTGGTCACCGCGGCGCCCGATACCATTCCACCGGCACTTACAACCCAACTACGCCCGGGGGGCATACTGGTGGCCCCGGTAGGCGCAAAAGGCCTGCAGCGCATGATCCGGATCACCAAGGGAGAGGACGGGCAACTTACCGAAGAGCTCTTTGAGCACTTCTCCTTTGTGCCCATGCTGCGGGGAAAAGTGGAATAGAGGATCTCCCGGGTCCTGCGCTCCGCCGTGATGCCTGTTGTTATAATGATCCTGTTTAATTTAAAATCCCATTCATCTCCGTTAAGATCACCGGGGCGCCATCCGTCACTACGATGGTGTGCTCATGCTGGGCCATGAAGCCGCCATTGTTACCGACCATCGTCCATCCGTCGCCGAGCTCTGTTGCGTAGCTGGAGGAGGTTGAGATAAACGTTTCAATAGCCACTACGGAATGTTTCCTGAAACGACGCAGATCGCCCCGCTCCTTGTAGTTCAGCAGGTTGTCCGGCTGCTCATGCAGGCCCCGGCCAATACCATGCCCACCAAGGTTCTTGATCACCTTGAACCCTCTTTTCTTCGCTTCGGATTCCATGAGCCCACCTATCTCCGCGATCTTTACCCCACCGCGGATGTTTTGCAGGGCCTTCCGCAATATTTCCTTGGATGCATTAACCAATTGCTGGTGCAGGTGGAAGTCATTACCCAGCACAAAGGAGCTGCCATTGTCTGCCCAGAAGCCATCCAGCTCTGCGGAAACATCGATGTTGATCAGGTCCCCTTCTTTTAAGATCCGGTTACGGGAAGGAATGCCGTGGCAAAATTCATTACCTACGCTGATGCACGTCCAGCCCGGAAAGCCATAGGTTAAGAAAGGTGCAGATTTAGCGCCGAAGCCGGCGAGGACCTGCGCGCCATATTCATCCAGTTCTTTGGTGCTCATGCCGGGCCGGGCGTAGTCTACCATTTGTTTAAGGGTAACTGCAACCGCTTCGCCGGCGCGTTGCATGCCTATCAGTTCGGATTCTTTGGTTATTGACATGTTGGATTAAGTCGTTATTGGTAAATCAGGCGGCGTTTTGCCGCAGCAAAGATAGGAAATTAGCCGTAAGTAAATCTGACGGCAGGGGGATCTGGACCGTGTCACTGGGAGCATTACGATCCTGTCTTTAAGGGTTATGTGCTATAAATCAATAAGGATCAAACAATATTTCCTACTATTTTAATTATTGATACTACAAATTCCAATCATCAACTTTTACAAGAGATGGGTTAAGCAGTACATTTGTGTCAGAAAAATAATAGATATGCAATGAAGGCCAGCCATCAGCACCAGCAGCCTTCGTGACGGCCAGGGCTTTTTCAATCGTTCCCGAATTTTAGCACCCGTTTTACTTTATACTCATTTTATGACAATGATCATCAATCCATCCCGGTTCCTCACGAAAGGATTATTTGCTTTATTAATTACGTTTGCAACTACCGTGGGTTTCGCCCAGCAATCCACAGATACAGGTACAAAGCAAGCCATTGCAGCAGGGACTTCAAAAACATGGGGTACAATTGATGGTGTAAAGTTTACAGGATTGGTCCAGGGACCATCCACGGCCACTGCCGATTTGCAGGTTATCTGTGTATTTGAATATACCGAAGGTGATATCTTTAAATCGCCACCGGCTTTACCGGCAGCATCGAACGGATTGATACACCTGGACGAAGCCCTGAAAGGCAGGTTAACTGAACTCAGAAAAAGCCAGCAATTTGACGGCCACTTTTTGGAAACTTTTTACCTGGACCTTCCGAAAGGCACCATTCCTGGCAAAAAACTGCTCCTGATCGGTTTGGGAAACCGGGCCGATTTTAACGAAAATATTATGATAGCCGTTGGCAGGATCGCCACCCGGGAAGCATTAAAATTAGGCGTACGGGACTTCGCGTTTGCGAGCGACCTGAAAGATGCCGGAGTGGATTCCAAAACCGCCTTGGTTGCCGCCAATGTTGTAAAAGGGATGATAAACGAATACAGGACACAGCAACTGTTACAATCACAGGGCATGACAAAATTCAAGCCGCTAAAGGAGATCTATTTGTTGGCGGGCGCAGCTTTTTTTGATGCTGCGGGTGGTGGAATAAAGGATGCCTTAGCCACCTTTGCCCCTTTACCTTAAAACATAATCCTTCATTGCAAATCTCACAACTTTAAAATTCATCAAAAATGAGCAGCATTATACCCATCAGGGATCCTAAAACAGACCACTTGATTTCCCCGGAAAATTCAGCGCTTATCCTTATTGACTACCAGCCGTTACAGGTCAACTCTGTAAAATCAATGGATCATGAAGAACTTGTCAAAAATATTGTAACGGTTGCCAAACTGGCCAAAGGGTTCAACGTCCCTACTATTCTTACTACCGTTAACGTAGAAAGCGGTATTAATAAGCCTACCATCAAACACCTTAAAACTATTTTGCCGGATATAACGGAAATCGATAGAACGAGCGTAAACTCGTGGGAAGACGAAGCGTTCCAGAACGCTGTAAAAGCGCTTGGTAAAAAGAAACTCGTCATCTGTGCGTTGTGGACGGAAGTTTGTTTGTGTTTTCCGGCGCTGGATCTTCTTAAAGCGGGATACGAGGTTTATACCATTGTTGATGCAGTGGGAGGCACCTCGACCGTTGCCCATGAAACTGCGCTAAGAAGAATGGAACAAGCCGGAGTACAGTTATCTTCCGTTACACAGTATGCCTGTGAATTGCAAAGGGATTGGAACCGGCTGGACACCAAGCCTGTATTTTTTGATGCGCTGATGGAAAATGGATCCTTTTTCGTGGAAACCCTGCGGTGGTAACCTGCGGGTCGATACGGAGCGGTTAAAAATAACATTGGCTGAACTATTCCAACAATGCAGTTATTGACAGTAAAAAGATCATCAGCTTATCTCCTATCCTGTTCAGCGCTTCAGATAATTCATTTCACGTCTGTTTTAAGCGCTAATTGAAAAAACCATAAATGAGATGCTTCAAGGTATGCAAATGGTGTGTTTTCATAGGCCCAATAGTTGTTGGGGAGCGTTACGCTTCGCTTGCAGTTCGTGGGTTACTTATTATAAGAATTAGTCGAGCGAAGTTGTGTGCCATTTTGCATGTCAAATGAGTGGTCAAAAAGGGTGTGGGGAAAAGCGTTAAAAAGCCTGATACCTTCAAAGCAAAAAGGCTTGTAAACATTTAGTTTACAAGCCTTTTTAGATGTTCATATTTAGAACTTTGTGCCCAGAACAGGAATCGAACCTGCACTCCGTTGCCGAAACAAGATTTTTTGGGTAATCCGCGTCAGATAAGTGTTCCGCTATATTGGGCATGTAATTTCTTTCATCAAATTTATAAAAAGTTACTGAAAAAAGAAGCTAGGTTACCAAATAGGTTACTAAACTCAAAAACATTGCTTATAACCTCTCCTACTAATTCCGCCGTCATATTTCGCCATGTAGTTTTGCCGTGTAGTTCAGCCCTGTAATTAGATAATATCTAAAGAAACTTTTCAAAAAGTTTGCTTATAAATCCAAAATTGTCAAAAAAAAATATATTTTCTAAATTTCCTGAAATAATCCATTGTTATTCAAAAACACCTCCATACCTTTGTATTGCATCGTTAGTAGCTTAGTGCTTCAATAATGTATGTACATAACCTATTTACGGTAGAACAGGTTATAATTAGTGTTCGGTAGGTCAAATGACCATTTAATACCTTTTTGAGAGATTGAATAGTGACAAAGAAAGAAACTTTGAGGTAATCAAAGTTGAGTTTTAAGAACACTTATAATAATACCGGTCCACATTCATTTATCGCGTATAGCCCTAATTGTGTCCAGTCTGCGCAGATGGAAACAGGAAAGCTATACCCATACCTAACCAAAGCGGAATACTAGTTATCGCAATGGAGAAGGTATGTAAAAATTTGAACGATGATGAGTCGTATTGGGAAAGGTGCGTCTGAAAGAGCCGGGATATTATTAAAATTTTTAAAGTAACAGAAATGGAACAAACAATACAAACAAGCGTAGCAAATGCGCAGAAAGAACATCAAAAAGCATTACAAAATCTTTCATTCAATCAAAAAAGATTCGATAAAATCATTCAAAAATTTGAAGACAAAATGGATGAAAGCGGGCTTCCATGGGATGACCTGAAATTTGATGATGAGACAAATGAAAAGAAACGAAGGCTGGTCATTGACGTTGTTGAAGGTAAAGAACTATTACAAACACTTTATCATAAAGACGATAATCCTTCTTTGGACTTGATCAGGTGCATTGAATCAAATGGCAAGTCGCTTTATTTCTCTTTGTTCAAAATGGAAAGCAAAGCACTTGATGAAAAGATTCAAAAACTCAAAGCAAAATATGCCGATGCTATTATTCACCGGGTATCGACAAAAAAATACCAAGGAAACAAGTACCTGGTTGTTATTGATGGCAAGCATTTGAGCAGCATTAAGAAAGAAATGTATTCTAAATAGTAAAAACAAAAAAATATGAACAAAAAAGAAATTGTAACAATGTATTTTAATTTCGCTCACCAGGAAATTAGCAAAAAGCAGCATGAAGATGTTAACCAACTTGTCCAATACTTCAACGACCTACTTCAGTTGGGCAAATTTCTGTGTGATGACAAAATGCAAGAGGTTCTTCAGTATGCAAAAAAGTTTCCTGATGTGCTAGATGTATTCTTCAATGAGTATAAGGCTTATGAACTAAGCAAAAAAATAAATCCAGATATAAAGACACACCTGCCAACATCATTATTTTTTAATCATTTTCTGTTAATACAAACTGATGATGAGGAAAAATTGCGGCACATTAACATGTCTGAACCGATTTATAATGACATCGTAGATTTTCAATACATTAAAAATAAAATTAAAAATGGCAAATTAAATTGAACATGCAGAAATATCATGTCATAAGATCACCGGCAACGCCGGTGATCATCTTTATATCTTACCTTGCAATTCAGGCTTCAAAAAATAATAATTAGTATTCTCATAATTGAGCATCCCACGTTCGCCATGATTTTGGATGTAGATCGCTCTTTCCTTCGCCTTATATTCCACATTATTTAGCCCTGCAATATTAAAACTTGGCTTATACATAGCAATCAGGGTCGCCTCAACAATTTCAATTAATTCTCCAGCCACTTCCGCAAACCTACACGACTTATTTGGCTGTCTACCTAATGCTCCTTCTGTAAACTCAAAATGGTCTTTGAGTCTTGCTTTGGGGTTAATTGACCTGCCTATGTAAAGTAGAGTATCAATTCCATAAAGTGGCGAGGTTCCATATACTTGATAAACACCACAAGCATCTCCCACCTCAGTGTATTTAAGGCTTTGCCATTTAAGGGTAACAATTTCAAATGTAATTTTTGGTAGCATTGTATAGGGGTTTGGTTCTGAACAACAATTTAAACAATTTCATCAAATTCCGGTAGAAGTGGCGGAGAGAACAGTTTTTTAGCTATGTCACCAAATTCCCACCAAACAATATGTAAATAACACTTCATTAGCTTCACCTGGTTGCATCTCTCTTTCTCATGTCGTGAAAATACCGTGTAATAAAAAGGAAATACAGTTACTGTTCAATGTCACGAAAACTACGCCTTATATAGGAAATACACTTTTCTGATCAATGTCGTGAAAACTACGCCTTATATAGCAATTACACTTTATAGCTATGTTACGAAACCACCGTCTAATAAAAAAAGGAAACACATCTACTGATCAATCACGAAAATCCGGTAGAAGTTAAGGAGAGAAAAGTTTTTTATGTCGCGAAACCACCGTCTATTTAGAGAGAATACAACTACATCATGGATACATGAATATATAGAGAGAATAATATAAATAATAATAAGTAAGAGTAATAATTAAATAAGAAAAATAATAATAAGTAATTGAATAAAGTAATAAATAATAATGAATAAAGTAATTGTAATAAGAGTGATTAAGTAAATAATAATAAGAAAGTAGAATAAATAATAATAAAAACTAAAGGGAATGCGAAGGTGCGTAAGCAGCGAGTATTCCCTACTCCAGAAAAGTAAAAAAAAATCCTTTGTTATGTCTGCTTCTCAGACAGGGAAATATTTGCGTCTGAAGCCGCTGCACATTTCCCACAAATTTCTTTAATTGAAATAACAACTACCTAATAATCTATTCTTCTATTAATATTATAATAAAGTATAATACTATTATTATCTCCAGCTACTATTTATTTTCTTTCATTGAATTAATATTACATTTTTATATTAAAATTCTAGTTAGGATTCCTATTATAATTTAAAAATAAAAACTAACCTGGAATTTATATTATACTTTTTAATAATATTAATTATAAAGAGTCGTTTTTGCAATTGAAAAAGCAATTATCAAGCAATTAAAAAAATCCCATTATTATGATATTATTATTTTATTTAATACAATAAGTATTATAATAAGGAGTCACATTTTGCAATTGAATCAGTTGCTTCAATTCAATTAATCTACAAAAGTCAACACCAAAATAGTTAACTCTTCAAACTAGCCACCAGTCGACATTTCAGAGGAAAGGAATTTCAAAAATAAACTGCAAAAAACTTGACTTGAATTATATTTTTTCCCAACTTCAATATATAAAAGAATACAATAATCATATGTGAAATAATGGGCGGGTAATCTTGCCTGCCCTTTTTTTAATCTGATTATTGTTTAAACCATATGATTATTAAATGAATAAAGAAATCAACTACATCCTTCCAGAAGGGCTAATAAAAGCCATTACAGACTACCTTGCTTTAAAAGGCATCTACACTTCAACCAAACGAAATAAACCAACCAAAGACGCTGAGAATGCTCTCAATAGGCATTTATATATATTGAATTATATCGCTTTTTTCAGACAGTACAGGTATAGTGTTTACATAGATGAAGGCGTTCAAATCAATTTTGAAAGAACAAAAACTGTTCTTGGTGTAAACAGTGATGGAATGAAAGCAATCTTCAAAAACCTAATCGAAGGAGGCTTCATTGAACTTTACTCAGATTATGTATTTAAATCAAAATCCCATCATGAGAATAAATGTAACTCCTACCAATTCACATCAACGTGGGACAATCAAAAAGTAATTGAAACCGAAATAAATAATACCTCCAACCTTACCCAAAGGATAGTAAGTAAGATAAAAAAAACCACTCCTGATGACGTTTTTTCAAAGTACCAGGAACAAATGTTTTTAAACAATGTGGATGTAGATCAGACTGTCTACAATTATTTCGAAGAAAAGTATGGTTATACAAAAGATCAATTAAAAAACAACCGTTTACCAGTTGAATCTAAAGATTATTCCCTTTATTCAATTATCAATAAATCTGTATCAATAAGCCGCCCAGACAAGGAAAGTAGGATATATACACCACTTACCTCACTAAAGAAAGAGTTGAGAAAATACTTACTATTAGATGGTAAACAATTATTAGGACTTGATGTAAAAAACTGTCAACTTGTCATAAGTGTTTTAGCTGTTGAAGCATTGTTTGAAATAAAGAAAATGGAATTAACTGATGATTTCAATTATTACAAGCAATTAGCTGAAACTGGCGAAATATATGAGGTATTGGCAAAAGAATCTGGGTTGCTCGATTTGTTGAAAAAAGATAGAACTGCTTTCAAACAAAAGTTGTTCAGTGGTTATTTTTTTTCAAATAAGAAAAGCAATAACAAAGTAATTGGCGCATTTGAAAAACTTTTCCCAACTGTATTTAATTTGATCAATGAATTCAAAGACGATTATAATTACAACAAATGGGCGATCCTCCTTCAACAAGAGGAATCAAATATATTGATTGAAAAAGTTGGCAAACAACTTATAGAAAAAGAGATTAGCTATTTATCCCTTCATGATGGCATTTACTTTTCAAATGAAGCAGATAGGCAATTTGCGAAGGAAATAATTTTCAATCAATTCAAAGAGGCAGGAATAAATGTAATTATAAAAGATGAAAATTTTCAAAAGACAACTGCTTTAATTGATAAAAAACATGAAAATATACTTTGGTTCGAAGAAGCAATTGGAAAGCAATTACAAAAACATTACTTCAAAATTGATGATTGTTTTTTTAACGTCGAAAAACTAACTAGAAGACTTGACGGAGGAAAATCAAAAAAAATAAGAAAATCAGAATTTTTAAAACTATATACTATGAAATCAAATCCAAATAATGATGAATTTATCAAAAAATTTGTGGAAAGAGCTAATAAAGTAACAGCAAACAAGATACCTGCTCCTACAGTTGAAGCAAGGCCAATTGAAGAAGTCGTTTCAAAGCCGGTTGTTTCAAGTCCAGTCGAAGAAATTAAAAAACCTGAACTATCAGAAAAACTAAAGGCAAACATCAACTGGATCAACAACAACACACCTTTAGAGCTTGACGGCAGCCAAATAGTTTTTGAATTGGAGGATTGTGTTTTCAATATTGAAACACTCATAAGTACTTTCAAGAAAACTAACTATGAGGTTACCTGTAAGCATCCAAACGGGCTATTACCACTATATTATCAATATTATAATTCAAACATTAAACAAACTATATGATTACATTCGAAAGCCTAATTCAAAAGGCAAAATTAGTTTCAAAAAATTTCAACGAAAGACAAAAAAACTTGGAAAAAGAAGGAAAGCGTATTTGCGTTAAATGTTTGAAAGTAAAACCGATTGAGGATTTTAAAATTATGAAGTTTGGCAAAGTAGCGGATAATTGCAAAAGGTGTTGGTAGATTATCTATTCCTTTAAAGTATTTAAAAATTGCCCTGTCATTAATTTGATGGGGCTTTTTACTACATTTGCAGTAATCCCTAAAAAAAAGACATGAAAAAAACATTTTGTTTGTCCGGCACTTCTAATTCCGGAAAGTCCTCAATTGTCAGAGAAGTTTATAAACGCCTTACCGGAAATCAAATCGAAGGAACACCCGAAATAATGTTCACATTTGAATACAGAGAATTAAATGTAACAGTTATTAGTCCTGGAGATGTATTAGACGTGCGGCTTCACGGAAAAACACTTGAAGTTATTTTAAAAGAAACCTTCACACATGATTTTAAAAATCACTGTGTAATATGTGCAGGAAGAGTACGTAACCAAGTAATTAAATTGGTGGAGGAATTATCGACTCAAAATAATTATGAATTCGAGAAAATCATCGTCCAACATATTGAAGGCATAGAAGATGATTTCAAAAGGAAGATTGATTTGATCGCAACCAACATCGTTGAAAGAGTAAATGCTTTCTCGGATCAACTTACACTCGTTTCCTAACTTTGAAAGAAAGCCCACTCTTTCATATTTAAAATATAAATAATAACAAATATGAATGAGTTTAAACTTTCACGCAGATTTAGCAACAGGCCGCAAGGCAGAATATGATGTTGCTGATATATTTAAACTAGCAGGCTTCCACACAACAGTTCTCCCAGATACAGATTTATTTTCTTCGCACGACATAGAAGTCCAGCACCCAGAAGGTAGTTTAAAAACAATTGAAGTCAAAAGCGACCACATAGCCCCATACACCAAAAATGTTGCGGTAGAGTTCCAAAAAAGAAAAGATAATAAAATTATACCATCTGGTATTTCAATTAGCAACGCAGATTATATTGTTTATTGTTTTCCTCAACATCCCTCCTTCTATCTAATCCCCCTCCCCGATCTTCTTTCCCTCCTTTCAAACAAAAAATACAAATACACCAGATGGGGTGGTGATGAAAATATAAGTCATCTAGCACTTTTTGATTTTGATTTTTTCAAGAAAGAATGTGTTGCTATTAATGCGAATGTTTTAAAAAGGATTTGAAGCAATATTTAAAATAGAAACAAGTAACAATGGAAAAGAGACAATTATTCAAAAGCATTTACAGTATAATACATCACATTGAATACTATGAGAAATACAAAACATTCAACATCCCTGCGGAAGATGGGCAGGTAATAAAAAATATCTGGATTGCGCTAAACAACACCCCTGTAGATGTAACCTGTCCTCAATGTGTAGCAACTGCGTTATCCGTTATATCAAGCTATTTTCACAGGGAATATCCCATTTACATCTACGAACTTGAAGAGGCCGAACGCGAAGCTATCAAAGCAGAAATAGAGGCCGAATACAGAAAAGCAACATTGCTAGATGTATTGGCGGGTATGCAGCCAAAGACAGAGGAAAAAACCAACCAACCACAGCCACAACCAAAGAAGGTTTTTAGAGGCTCAAATTTCAATTCAAATGGCAAGAAGTAGCACAACATGGAAACCAGGACACAAGCCCCCCCATCAGTCCAGGAAGGCCCAAAGGATCGAAGAATGAAGTAACCACCAATATCAAAAATGCGATCCTAAATATTGCTGAGAAACGCATCGGAAGACTTGAAGCCGATTTAGATAAGATGACTCCTTATCAAGCATGGCAAACGATCAACAATCTTTTAAAGTATGCGGTCCCTGTAATGTCCTCAAAAGAGCTTGAGATTAGTAGTAATGTCCCCATGCAGTTTGAGTTAGTCTTAAACCCAATGGCGCCAAAGAAGCCAGAAGGCATAGCAGCAGCAGATTTTGAAGAGATTCCTGAAAATAAACTTATCGAGTTAACCAATGAGAATTGTCCTACCAGGAATCGAACTAACGAAGAAAAGTAATTTATAACTTATTTACTATCAATAACTATGGAGGTATTACGCCTCCATTTTTTTTGTTGGGTTACTGATTTGGTTACTAAACCCGCCCAAAACCTATTTAAATAATAAAAAAAATTAATGCATGAAACACAAAAGAAGCAAATACAAATAACCCTGCATGAAGGCCAATTAAATGTTTTCAACAACCATTCCAGATTTAGAATTATTCAGGCTGGAAGAAGATGGGGAAAAAGTACATTATCCTGTGCTATTGCTATAAGTGAAATGTTTCAAGCGCATACAGTTTTCTTCTTAACCCCTACACACGACCTGAACAAGACCCTATTCAATGAAATGCTTAAATGGCTACCAGAACAGGCTGTAAAAGCTGCCAATAAAAGTGAATTATCAATTGAATTAATCAATGGTGGTACTGCAAAATGGTTCAGTGCAGAATCAGCAGGCCAGATGAGAGGACGCAAAGCCCATTTCCTTGTAATTGATGAAGGTAGTTTTATTTCTGATCTTCAGGATATATATAATTCAATCTGTCTGCCATTACTGATAGATTACAAAGGAAAAGTACTAGCTATATCAACACCAAACGGTCACACCTTCTTCGACAAACTCTTTCTCAAAGGTATCAACAAGGAACCTGACTACGCATCTTTCACATTCACCAGTTATGAAAACCCATTATTGGATGCAAATGAGATTGAAACAATGCGTCAAAACATGCCTGACAGGCAATTCAAGATTGAGATTTTAGCGCAAAGAATTGATAGCAACGATTCAAACCCATTTGGAGAAGATAACATTGTAAAGAATATAACCCCAACTCTATCAACTAAGCCACCAGTTATTTTTGCTTTGGACGTTGCAAAGGTATATGACTACAGCGTATTGATCGGACTAGATGAAGATGGAACCATGTGTTACTTTGATCGTTTTCGATTGAATTATGAATTAACAGTCCAAAGAGTTAAGCGTATCAGATCAATCAGCGAAGCAAAGTTAATTGTTGATTCCACTGGTGTAGGCAATGCAGTGATGGAAATGATAAAGAAAGAAGTGAGCAATGTAGAAGGATTCATCTTTACGGGTAGTAGCAAACCTCTTATAATCAATAAGTTAATCTTAGCTATTGAACAAGGAAAAGTAAAGTACACTGAACAAGTAGCAAATGAATTATATACCTATGAAATGAAGATAGGTATAAATGGAAACGTCACCTACAATGGTGCCGCAGGAACGCATGATGACTGTGTTGCTTCTTTAGCCATGGCCTACTACCATCTTATCAGAGTAACCCATGCCGCCAACTGGAAGCTGTACACTATTTAAAAGTAAAAAAAATAAATGGCAATAGAAACACCTACATCATGGAAAGACGTAAAATTGAAACACTTCATCAAAATACTTGAACTCGCATTACCTACTGAATTGGGTGATGGGGAAAACTTATTTGAAGGGATAGACTATCGTTTCAATGTTCTTTCAATAATTACAGACAAACCGGTTGATTACTTTGAATCACTACCCATCAATGAATCCTTGCCTATGCTACAAACAACTAGTTTTTTAGATACCGAAATAAATGTAGATAATCATCAAGCTGCTTACACAATAAAACCTATTGACAAAGTCAAACTTTCCGACTTTATTTTATTCATGAATTTATCAGTTGATCCCTACAAAAATATGGCTACTATTTTAAAACATTTTATTGCGGAAGACTTAACAGAAGAACAGATCAACGACCTTGATATGTTAACAATCAACTCTCTTTTTTTTTGCTTACGCCAATCTGCGAAACAATCAATCAAGCGTTCCATCAGGGAGACCAGCAAGACACTAATGAAGCAGATAGTGACACAGAAAATACCGGCATTATTCAGAAGGAAAATCAAGAAATAAAAACAAAACTCTATAAGGTATTTGGTTGGCACTGGCTGTGCAAGGAAATTGCTGATTACCTGAATGAATCATTTTTCACAACAATAGAAAGAGAAGCATTGGAAATAGCTGGAGTCTATCAAATTATGAACGCAAGGAATGAATACCTCAAACTAAAGTAAATGGCAAGAAAAATAAATGATTCATTAAATAAACTTGATTCATTAGGTACCTCAAAGGATAGTTTTGAAGTGGTAACTGGCGGTAGCAGCGTAGTTGAATGCATTGAATTGGCTCTGGGTAATTTTATTCAAAGAGTAATCAAGAACATCCAAGATGCTGACATGATAGTTACAGGACAGATTGAAGATATCTCAATCCAGGTGGAATCAGATGTAGTTAATGTTCTTGCCAATGAATATCTAGTCTACCAAGATAAGGGCGTGAACCCATCAGGGCAGCAATTATACAACACTCCATTTTCCTACAGAGAACTCCCTCCACCCTATCAGGTATTTATCGATTACATAAAAACAAAAAATCTTCAACTTCGCAATAATGAAACTTACTATGGCAAGCCCTCACCACATAAGGATTTGACAGATGAAGAAGAAATTGAAAAAGCAGCTCATGCAATGGCCATGTCTATTTTCAAGAAAAAAGGTATAAAACCAAGGGATATTTATTCAAGAGAAATCCCGCAACTAATCAAAGATATTCAATCATTAGTTACGGGGTTTGCTGCGGAGCAGATTAAGGAGGTGTTTGTGTCGAAATAGGAATTTCGTATTTTTAACTTATGAATAAAATTGAGAACAAGTTAATCAATAGGGAACTAGAACCTAATATAAAGTCTGCATATGCATACTGTTCAGACAGAATTGATAGTCTTGTTGATTATAGCCTTGGAATTCTCAAACCAGAATTAAAAATAACCAGCAATTCACTAGGTGACTCTGGACCAATATTTATATTTAGGCATATACTTGACTTGTTAGATTCAATCTCATTGTTGATTAGAACAGGAAGTTCGGCCACCCCTCAATTACTTTTGCGTGCGCTTTTCGAATCATATGTCTACCTAGTATATATCGCGGAAAAAGACACATTACGAAGGCAAAATGCATATGTGGCATTTAATAGCCTTGAAAATTACATATATGATAAGAAGAAAGGTATTAATACATCAGATCAAAGATTTATCGATGCAACATTTCTTTTTTCAAAACAGCCATATAAAGAAATCCTTGAAAACTACGAGAACAAAAATGCTGAACATTGGTATTCCCTTTTTGGAGGACCTACTTCGTTTAAAAAGCTACTTAGATATTTGAAATTAGAGGACTTATATTATTCAAAAATATATAAAGACTACTCGGAAAATGTTCATGGAACAAATCAATCTATGAGAAATCTTAGACCACTTCCAGAAGGTGGGATAGAATTTCCCCCACTAAGAGATTACCAGTATGTCGGTGAAATATTTGGAGTTGCGATAATGATAGCTTGCCAATCCCTAACTTACTTTGCAGAAATACGCAAGCTCACTAATCTAGGTGACATCTTAAAGGTAGTCAATGACTACAGCAACGACTACGATTTCTCCGACTAGCCCAAGAAACCACCTTGGTTCTCTCGCCTATGATTTAAATTAATTGCATCAACTATCCTATTTAGTCTATCTGTTGCATCGCTAGGAATATCGCCTCCAATAAAGACCCAGTCTCCATTTTGTTGACCAACCCTCACGTTGATTAATTCGCCTTCAGATTCAAACGAAATGTGATAACGAATGCTATTGTCCAGAAGATATGTAACCTTCTGAAAGGTCATATCAATACCCTGAATGTTAATTGCAAAAATCTCTGCCATAAAAAAAATTTTGTTTAAACAAAGCAACGAAAATATTTAAACAATAATGGCAATAACTTTAAATAATTTTCCAAAAAACTTCACCCCATCTGGAAACGCTATTATGTTTGCAATAAATAGCGATAATAGTGACATAGTTTATTTCACTGCAGAGGTCAAAGATGCAGTTACAAGCAACACAATCGCAACATTGCATCTTGAATGTACACCTTCAAATCAAACAGGTGCATACATAAATCTTTCAAGTATACTGAATAGCTACGTAGGCTATGAGTTTACAAATTACGTAGACAATTACATAGATACTTACACCAAGCAAATACTATCATACAAAGTAACCTTTACTGAGATGTATAATAACGCTGGTGCAATAACTGCTGGTGCTACTTTAACGACTGATATTTTCAATGTATTTCTATCAAACTTGGATACGATCAGCTATTTTAATTACACCGAAAACACCTACGTTTTAACAAGTGGCCAGTTGGCTAAGTTTATGACTGCAAAGCCAAACAATTTAAAAATAAACTATGATTCAATTGAAGGCTTATATTTTATGCAAGATGCATATAAGCCAACAATGAAAGTAGTGTTTAAGGCATACAACACAAGCAACACCATAATTCAAACAGCAACAACACCTACGTTCACTACAACCAACAAGATAATCCGCATTAATTGCAGCCCAAAAAAGATATTCACAGAAGCGCAGTTTAATGCAGCAGCTTACTTTACAGCTCAGTTGTTTGACAACAGCAATGTTGCATTGAGCGAAATACGTACTTATTATGTCGATCAAATGCCCTGTTCTTTCAAGAAGTTAAACGTTACATGGTTAAATAGACAAGGTGGCTATGACAGTTATACTTTTGTGAACCCTGAACCCACCTATTCAACTACAAGTAGAAATACAATCCAAATAAACAACATGAAAGCAGACAGCACAGGTTTGATCAGCGACAATAACGCAGGTATCTTCAATCAAACAACAAAGCAGCTATCCGCACCTACAGAATTATCATTGAAAGTAAATACCCGTCCACTAACAGATATCGAAAATTACTGGCTGGCGGATCTTCTTCAAAGCCCTCACGTCCTCCTTCAGGTAAACGATACCGTATTTATACCCATTTCAATTACTGAAAACAACCAGGTACTTACCAGCAGGAGATATATAAAAGACACTGCTAATATCAAGCAATACACACTCCAACTACCTGATGGCTTCAATCTTTTGTCTTTCAATATCTTATAATAATGAATGTTACCAATTGCCATTTTTAATGTATTGATACTGACAGGCTCTCATGTCCGAGGGTCATTTTTCCACTAGATGATGACGAACAATTAAAGACAATCCTTTGCCCAGGGTATTCCTACCCTGGGTTTTTTGTTTCAAAATAACAAATTTACTCTTTATTTGCTAAAAAAATTAGCATTTTATGAGATTGCCTTATATAGAATTATTTGGTTATGTGACGTGTGGTAGTGATTATTGGTATTATGAACTACGGCAACCACTAGGCAATCCAGGTAGCTACATCCTGGCTATTAACAGAATGGAAGCAATGACACTCTATTCATATGCGGATGGTGAATGGCATGCACGTTTTTATTGGGGATGCCCTGCTTTCACCCAGGCAGATATAGACATTTTGGGGGAAATGATTGAAGAAGAGACGGAGAGAATTAAAAATGTGGAAAAAACATCTTATTTATAAATTTTGACTACCATATATTCACAAAAAAAAGAATGATATGAATGATATAAATAGTATTCTACAAAAGTTACAAGAAAGAAAACCAAAATTCAAAATAGGTGATGTGGTTTATTTGGCAGCAGGTGGCAAGGCAGCAATTAACAAAATCATGGGAGGTCCCTTCTTCAACGAATATTATGAATGCGTTTGGGGGAATGATAAAACAAGCCAGATTCAAATTGCTGAGTTTCATGAATCAATATTATTTTCGGAATCACAAACAAGCAATGAAGCTGCTGGGGAACAAGCAAAAGAACTTCTGCAAAAAAAGCACCCATAACCGAGTGTCTTTTTATTGCTATTTAAAAGATAAAAATGTTCAGCGTTTTTATCAATGACACAAAGTTAACCCCAAATGACAGTGAAAGCTTCCCTGTAAACGGTAGCACATAAAAATATAAAAGTGCTACCTTTAAAAGGGAAGAATTATGAAAAAGAGCAAATTCACGGAGAGCCAGATTATAGGCATTCTCAAGTCGCAGGAAAGCG